>JAKSOU010000052.1 GCA_024405435.1 Akkermansia sp.
TCCCTGGTTGTGCTGTGCGTTGTGTTGCTGTGGCAGAACCGCAGCATGCGCGACGAGCTGCGGCAGTACCGCGCCGTGGAGAATTTCCTGGCGGCGGAAGACCGCTCGGGTGCCGAGTGCCGGACGGAGGTGGGCAACCGGGATATACAGGACGAAACGGCGCGGCGCATGCTGCGCATCATGGCGGCGCAGAAGGGGGACGCCCGCGCCCAGCTCGGCTTTGCCTTGTTTGAGTTGGGGGAATATCCCTCCATCCAGGACATGGATGCGAAAAGGGAGAAATGGCTGCTGGCCGCCGCGCGGCAGGGTGATCCCGAGTGCATGTTCGCCTTGGCGGAATTCTACAACCAAGGCGGGGCCCACCGGCAGGCCTTCCACTGGTACAGGGAAGGGGCCCTGCGCAACGATGCCCGCTGCATGGCCATGCTCGGCCAGTTGTACCTGGACGGAGCCGGGGTGAAGGCCGATGCCGCCCAGGCGGAGTTTTGGTTCAAGAAGGCGGAGGCCGCGGGCTGCAGCGATGCGAAGCGGCTCCTTGAACAGATGAAGGCCGGTGAATAGGCGTGCTCTGAAATGATTGGTGATAACGCACGTGGTTGGTAAGCAATGATTGGTGGTAACAAGCGCATGAGAGAGACCACCCATAGTGCCACGAACCACTCCGACCCTGACGGGCGGAGTTATGGGGATTGACGTGCGGAGGGGGACGCCCCACAGGTTGACACCTGTGGCTACGCATAGGAGAACACCGCCCCCTGCCTGCGGCAGCGTGGGGTTCAATGCTAGCGCGCCTGGCGGCGCGTGGCATCATGTTTCATCTGGCATGTTGCCAGATGAAACTCACCCGCAACCGCGCCGGACGGCGCGGCTGAATACAAGCGCCCCACCCGAAGGGGGCGGCGCAATCATATATGTAGCCACATGGTGTCAACCTGTGGGGTGTCCCCGCATGCCAACCAATCCCCATAACCCCGCTTGCCGGGGTGGTTCGTGGCACCAAGGGGTGCACCTCTCCGCGCGATTTTCTCCGCATCCCGCGGAACATTTTTTTTTCGTCATTTTTCATTTTTTCTTGTGCATTTGGCCGTTTTCGTGCTTAAAGGGGTGTAGAGACATGCCAATTCTGCCAATGAAAGCCAAGCTCCTGTTCCCGTTCCTGTGTGTGGGTGCGCTCACGCTGTGCGCCTGCGGCGAAAAACCGGAAGCCGACGACCCCCGTTGCGAGCAGGCGGTGCGCGAGATGGACTGCGGCAGCATCCCCGTGGAAACGGCGAAGAAGGTGGTGGGCAACATCTTCAAGGTGGTGCGGGGCGAAAAGGTTTCCCACCCCATGACGATTGGCAGCATGAATATCGTGGCCTACGATGCCGACCGGGGCGTGGCCACCTATTCCCCCGGCATCGACGGGCGAACGCAGGAGCCGGTGACGGAGGAGCTGCCCATCCTTTTCTTTCGGGCCGGGGACAAGGAAATCCTGCTCGGTTACGCGCAGCGCGGCAAGCTGGACGAGATAGCAGTGCAGGGCATCATTGACGAGGATAACAAGTGCCTCGCCTGCCTGCGTGTGGATGCATGGAAGAAGGATTTGCTCCCGGACACCCGTGATGAAGAGGACGCCGGGGACGATGACATCACGCTGTCGCCCGATGCGGCCCTCTCCCCCCAGGACTAGGAACAGGGCGTGCGCCTGGTGGAGGCGCTTCGCGGCATCGAGCCGGGCAATGTGGCCAAGGTGCTGGTGGGGGGAGAGAAACTGGAGCGCGAGGATGCCCGGCTGTTGGTTGCGGAGGTCCACCAGGCCATGAGGGGAGCCGCCTCACCGTGGCCAAAGGCGTGCCGGAGAAGTTCACGACGCTGCCGCATCCCCTTGTTGCCGTCGAGTTCGTCCTTGCGGACGGAAGCGGGGTGCCGTTGTTCATGCACTACCCCGATACGGACCTCTATTACGCGCCCGACCCCGCTTCCGATGGCTATCAAATCAGAATCGCCGTCAGCCAGCGGGAGGCGGACCTGCTGCGCCGCGCTGTCGCAGACCGGCAACGCCGCGCGCGCCGCGAAATAAGTTGGCGTGTATCCCCCCCCCGCGCGGGGGCGTGGTTGATTCGGGCGGCCGCCTTCCGCTCATTCCCCGGGAATGAGGATGATATCGTAGCCGAAGATATCGGTGAACATGGCGGCGCGGAAGCGCAGGGAGGAGTTCTCCAGCGCAAGGTCGTGCACATCGGGGATGCGTATTTCCAGGCGGCGGCCGTTCAGGGCGGTGGTGAAGCGCGTGATGCGGTGGGAGTGCGCGCGCTCCATGGCCTCCGCCACGCGCAGGATGGCAGCCATCTTCTGCACGCGCAAGCGGTTGTCGATATCCAGCTCGGAGTACCCGTGGTCGCGCGGGCTTGGGGCGCCGTGGCGGTGGTAGCGGGCCAGCAGGCCGATGATTTCCACATCCCTGCGGGAGAGGCCGAAGATTTCCGAGTTGAGGATGATGTACTGGCTGTGGTGGTGGTGGTTCTTGGGGCTGATGTAGCCGCCCACCTCATGCAGGATGCATGCCACCTTGAGCAGCAGGCGGTCGTGCCGCGTGAGCCCGTGGAGCTCCTTCAGCTGGTCGAACAGCGCCATGCACAGGCGGCGGATGTGCTGGGAGTGCGCGCGGTCCACGCGGTAGCGGTTGGCCAGCAGCACGGCAAAGTGCACCACCTCGTCCTCCAGGGCCACGTCCGCCTGCTGTGCGGGCATGAGGTTGGCCAGGAAGGCCAGCTGCGCCGCCTCGTCTCCCGGGCAGAGGATGCGCGCGGGCTGGAAGGCGCGGATGATGGATAGGCAGATGACCACGGTGGGCAGCAGGCCGGGCACGCCCGCAAAGTCCTCGCGGTAGCGCTCCATGCGCTGCACCGCGGGCGTCTCCGCTATCTCGTCCGCCAGGCGGCTGAGCGATTCCTCCGTAACGGTGGAGCCGCTGACCAGCGGGGAGTGCAGGCGGTGGAAATCCGGGCCGAAGATGACCAGTGCATCGGGCGGGTCCTGGAGCGCAGGCTCGATGTCGTAGACGATCTGCTCCATGTTGCCGCGTATGTTCTCGCGGATGCGGGAGCACTCGTTTTCCGAGCCGCTGTCCTCGCGGGCGATGGCGATACCGGTGCGGTGCGCGCCCATGCGGTAGCTGGCGTAGTAGTTGATTCGCCCCTTGTCGAACAGCAGCAGGCGGGTGTTGCCCGGGCCCACGTGCAGCACCAGCACGCGCTGTTTCTGCAGCTCCGCGTGGTGCTCCAGCACATCCTGCATGCTCTGGTAGAGCAGGCGGGTCATCTCGCCGTCGTCCATCACCTCCAGTGCCAGACCGCAGCTGATTTGCAGCCGGTTCACCAGCGTGTCACGGTTCACCACGTCCAGCAGGATGTTGGAGGCCAGCAGGCGCACCAGCACCTCTCCCGCCTGCCGGTATTCCTCCAGCAGCGCGGTGTAGCCCTGCGCCACCTGCACGCAGCGGTCCATGGTCTCGCGCGTCACCGTGCCGCCGTTGAACACATCGCCCGCCAGGTTCACGGGCTGGGAGAGCACGTCCACCACGCGGGTTTCCGTGCCGCGGCGCTCCGCCACCATCATGGAGACGGCGCTGGCGCCCAGGAAAATGACGGCCTGGTACTGCGGTGCCGCGGGTTTGGCGGCACCGCGCTTGCGTGCGGGTTCCTGCGGCTTGCGCGGCATGGCGGGGCAGGGGCGGCGGGGTGGGGCCCGTTATCAGAACGGAATGTCGTCGTCCGTCTCGTTGGGCAGGGGTGCGGGGGGCTGCGCCTGGGGGCGCGGGGCCTGCTGGGGCGCGGGCTGCGGAGCCTGCTGCGGGGCGGGGGCCTGCTGTTGGTAGCCGCCCTGCTGCTGGTAACCGCCTTGGCGCTGGTAGCCGCCCTGCTGGGGGTAACCGCCCTGGCGCTGGTAGCCGCCGCCGCCTTGCTGGTATCCGCCCTGTCCGTTGTTCTCGCGGCGCTGCAGCAGCTGGATGTTGTCCGCCACCACGCGGATGCGGCTGCGGCGCTGCCCGGTCTGCTTGTCTTCCCAAGTGTCCATCTGCAGGCGGCCTTCCACGAACACGGGGTTCCCCTTGGCCAGGAACTGGGCGGCGATTTCCGCCGAGCGGTTCCAGCAGGAGACATCGAGGAACACGGTTTCCTCGCGGCGCTCCCCCTCGTTGCCGTTGCGGTTGGGGAGCGTGCGGCTTACAGCAAGGCGAAGCTCGGTGAGCGGGGTGCCCGAGGGCATGTTGCGCACTTCGGGGTCGGCTGTCAGGTTGCCGATCAGCATGACTTTGTTCAGGTAGGCCATAATCTTGGGAGTATTCTAATCGTTGATAATATGCTGTTCTGTAGGGCGCGGGGCCGCCGCCGTGGGCCGCGGCATCCCGCGCACCTGCAATCATATCCCCCGCATTGCCGCCTGGCAAGAAAAATCGAAGCCTTTTTTCGCTTTTTCCCGCGCCGAATTCCCCACATTGTACATTGTCCCTTGTACATTGTACATCCCCCCCCGCCCATCCGTTATCCAACGCCGGCGGGCCCGGCGCGGTCATCCCCTGCATGAACGATGACGAAAACGCCGCGCGCGAGGACTACAACCGCGCGCTTTTCCGCGGGTGCCCCACGGGCTCCCTGCAGCTGGCGGGAGAGCTCACCGAGCGCTCCCTGGGATACCCCCTCAATGTGATGAGCCTGCTCTACTACGAGTGCGGCGATGCCACCACCCTCCCCGAATCCCCAGCCGATGAAAGCGCTCCCCGTGATTGAACCCCGCTGGATGCGCCGCGCCTTCCGCATGCTCCGCCTCCCCTGCACCCGCCGCGCTGGCAGTTTGTAGCAAGAAGGCCCAGCCGAAACGGCTGGGCCTTGGTGATTTTTCCGCGCGCGAAGCGCGCCTAACTTACAAATTGTAAATCGTAAATTGTCAATTGTAAATTAATTATCGCCTGCGGCGCCTTGCCGCCAGGGCGGCAAGCGCAAGCAGGCTCAGGGTGCCTGTGGTCGGTTCGGGCGTGTCGCTCACCTTCTTCAGACCCCACTGGGTGCCGTCGTTGTTCTGCACAATGATGAAGTCGCCCTTCAGCTGGGTGAGGTCGTCGTTGTAGGCGTCGCGCACGAACTTGGAGTCGTACCAGACATCCTCATCATCATAGGTGATCCGCGTGCCGTCCGCGGCGTTGACCATCCAGTGCGTATCGCCGATTTCCATGCTGTCCAGGGTCATGATGGTATCGGCATCCAGCCAAATGTTCCCGCTCAGCGTGAGCTCGCTGCCCAGGTACATGTAGCCGCCGCCCAGATCCCAAATGGAATCGCTGAGCAGCTCCAGGTTGGCATGCAGCGTGCCGGCACGGTTGTTTTCCTTGTCGTAGCGGATATACAGCGCTCCGGCATGGCCATCCTCATAGAGTCCGGCAATCCCGCCGATGGTCACCGTGGCCTCCTTGACGAGAGCCTCGGGTGTATCATCCGACGTCTGCAGGAAGGTCACGTCCAGACCGGAAGCGATGCTCAGCTTATGCAGCTGCTGAACCTCATCGAGATTGTAGATATCAATGTCGCCGGCGTTGGCCGTCACATTTTCCAGCTCGCTGCCGGTCACGCTGGTGAGTTTCAGGGAAACCGGGCCGTTGTTGGTAATCTCGTGCACGGCAAGCACGTTGTCCACCTGAACGGGAGCCGTGGCGGTGGAGTCAACCACCAGCGTGTCGGCGGTCACCTTCATCTTCGCGTCGTGGATGCTGTAAACGGCTGCCGCGTCGCCCGAGTTGTAAACTTGGACACCAGCGCCCGGGGTTTTGAAGGTCACGCCGCTGCCCTTGGGCGTGTAGCCACCCTCCTCGTTGGTGAACGTGGCGGTCTTGCGGGACTCAATGTCCACGGTGATGTTCTCCGTGTGGCCGGCGATGCTGGCGCTCTCCTCCACCTGCACCTTGCTGCCGGCGCTGATGGAGCCCTGGATGTCGAGCGTGCCGCCCTTCACCACGGTGTCACCCGTGTAGGTGTTGGCACCGGAAAGCGTGAGCGTGCCCTCGCCTTCCTTGATAAGCCCGCCGTTGCCGGAGAGGATGGAGCTGATGGTCATCTTGTTGCCGTTGGAATCAAAGATGACCTCGCCAACCAGGGTTGCATTCTTGGAAACGGTCATGTCGGCACCGGCCAGCACGCGCAGGTCGTTCTCCAGGGTCAGGCTGCTGCCATCGTTGCCGTTGGTGATGCCACCGGCTCCCACCTGCAGGGTAAGACCGTCCGTACCGTCGAAGAAGTACTTGCCTACGTTCTGGATGGTAAGCTTCTCGGTGTTGACGAGGCCCTTGCCGCCGACGACGTAATTCTCACCGCCGGTGGAAAGGCGCATGGTGTCCGCAACATTCAGCACGCCGTCCACGGTGAAGGAGCTCCAGCCCCAGGAGGCATTGAAGGTGTCCACATCCAGCACGCCGCCTTCGAGCACCGAAATTCTGGCAGTCTTGCCGGAACCATCGCCGCCTTGCAGGGTGCCGTCGATAACCGTATGGCCGCCGATAATCAGCTCGCCGCTCCGGGCCAGCACGTCTCCGCCGCTGATCTGGGCGTCGGAACCGAAGGAAACGGTGCCGCCCACCAGGGAGAAGGCGTTACCCACGAAGGTGCCCTCGCCTGTGGTCACGAAGGAAGTGCCGTTGCCGCCCATGGCGGTGGCGGTGGTGGTCACCTTGGCGCCCGCGCCGATATCCAGCGTGCCGTTGTTGGTGATGGAGGTGATGTTGATGTTCTCGGAGCCGGCGAACGTGACGGTCTTGCCTGCTCCAATGAGCAGGGAATCCGCGTTCAGGGTGGTGGCGCCGTCCACGTTCAGGATGCCGGCACCGGTCACCGCGCCGAAGTTGGCGGTGGGGCCGGTGAGTGCCACGCTGCCCTGGGCGCCGTCACCCTCCATGAGGTGCAGCTCGGCAATCTTGTCGTCCGTGTCGGCATCCAGCGTGCCGCCGTTCAGGTACACGGCCTGGAGGCCGCCGTGCGCGGAAGCCGCCTCGACAATGGAGGCCAGGTGTTCCGTGATTTCCGGCGCGTTCACGTAGAAGGCGGAGTAGGAGGTGCCGTTGAAGGTAACCAGGCCTTTGTTGTCGCCCTCCGTTGTCAGGGTGCCCGTATTCACCCCCCTGAGGAAGGTGGGATCGTTGGTCTGGACAACGCTGGCTTCGGCACCGTACGAGAACAGGCGCACCTTGGACTCCAGGTTCACGAAGCCGTTCTTGCCGGCGCCGTCAGAGCCGCCCACAAGCGTCTGCACGTCTTCGCCCTCGGAGCTCATGTGGGTGAGGTCCACCGTCACGCCGTCCAGGGTGAGCGAGGAACCCCCACCCAGGGCAACGGCACCCGCGGTACCCATATCCAGCTTGTAGCCGGAGATGGTGTTGGTGGTGCCTTCAGCCACGGCAATGGAGTCCACGGCTCCCACGGTGTGGGTGCCCAAGGCGAGCGTGCCGCCGGAAAGCGTCACCGCGCCCAGGGCCATGCTCGTGTCAACCGTCAAATCGGCCGGAGCCACGGTCAGCACGGCGCCGTTGTTCACCGTCGCGCCGCGCAGGGTGCTGTCGGTGTTCTTGAGGGTGACGTTGTATCCCACCGCGAGCTCGGCATCCGTGAAGATGTTCTGCACGTTGTTCTGGGCACTGTTGAAGGTCACCTTAACCTGGCTGAGCGTGTAGTCGGCGCTGCTGATGCCGTACTGGGTGCCGGCCTTGCCGGTGTTCGTCATCTTGATGGTGGCGCCGTTGCCCAAGCCCACCGCCGTAATGGCAGCCGGCATCACCACGGTGCCGCCCTGCTCCAGCAGGATGGCGTTGGCGGGGCGCATCCACAGGTTGTGGCCGGCAATATCAAGTGCGGCGCCGGCTTTCACGGTGATGGTGGAGTTGGCCTCTCCCCTGCCGGTGGCAAGGTCCAGCTCGCCGCCGCTCAAGCGGGTGGTGCCGCCGGCTATCGTCACCTGTGCAAAGGACGTGGAGAAGCCGCCCTTGAACTCGGCGTTGCCGCCGAAGGTCAGGGCAACGTTCGTGGGCGCGCTGCTGCCGTCCAGCGCCAGCTTGTTGTTCACGGTGAGACCGCCGTCAAAGGTGGTGGCGGTGTTGCTCTTCAAGCTCAGGGAATTGACCGCCACGGATTTCTTGAACGCGGTCTCGTAGGAGCCCGTGCCGTCACCGACCTCAATGTTCAGCGTGCCGCCGGTGCGGTTGAACTGGGCATTCACCTCCTCGGCACCGGTAAAGACGGCCGTCACGGTATAGCCTGTCGTCAGGTTCAGGGCACCGTTCCACTGGGAGATGTCGTCGCTGAAGACGAGTCTCTGGGAGATATTCTTTCCAGAAGCGTTGAACGTGAAGGCGCCATCGCCGGAGATACCGCCGGCAAAGGTGTAGACGCCGGACGAGTACCCGTTGTTGAAGGTCACGCCGTCACCGCTCAACACCAAGTGCGTGGCAAAGGTGTTTGCTCCCGTCAGGAAGAAGCCCGTGACACCATCCAGCTCAACGGAGGAATGCGCGTTGCCGTAGCTGTCCAGGTTGATATCCTCAAAGTTGGGAACGCCGCTGATCTTCACCGTGCCGGTCCATGTATCGACACCCGACACATTGCCCAGGGCGGTTGTTCCGGTCCCCAGCGCGTACGTGCCGGAGCCGGTCAGGATCATGGCATCCGCAGACCCGCCCTGCAGCAGCACACCGCTGTCGAGGGTGACGGTCTTGCCCGCGGCGGAAATGCCGGTGGAAGATACCGTGCCCGTGCCGTTGATGGTGAGGGAGGCGTTGTCACCCTCAACCGAAATGGCGCTGGCACTGATATGCGCGTTGTCCAGGGTGAAGGTGTAGGCGTCCTTCACGGTCACATTGCCGGTCTGGAGCGCGGAGTTCACCGCGATTTCCTTCACGAATTGCTCCTCTGCGGAAGCGTTGAACACGGCATTGGAGTTGCTGGAGGAAACGTAGTTCGCATCTACGCCGTTCTTCTGCCAGCCCGCGGCACCGTCCGCCCACTCGGTGGCGGTACCCTGCCACACGTAGTCCACGAAGGTGGAGTAGGAGATGACGCCGTTGCCGAAGGTCCAGCCGTAGTCGGAGGCCTGGCCCTCACCACGGAACCCGGTGATGTTGTTCACCGTGTACCCGTACTGGCTCAGGTCTGCCGTGCCGCCGTTCACGAGCGTGTACGTGTGCGTGGCCGTATCCTCTTCCAGCAGGGAGAGGTCGAACACCGTGCCGCTGGAGAAAGACACCGTGCCGTTGGTGTTCGTGAAGCCGCCTTGCGTGAAGGTGAGCGTGTGGGCGCCGCTGAAGGCAACCGTGCCGCTGTTGTCCACCGTGGCTCCCGTCGCCATGGTGAAGTTCCCGTTCACGGTCAGCGTGCCGATGTTCGCCAGGGAGGCCGCGGCAGCCAGCGATACGCCGCCGACCGAGGACACGCCCGTGTTGGTCCAGGCACCGCCTGCGGTCACAGAGCCGGTGACGGCGGCTGCCGCCGTGGTCAGCGCGCTGCCCGCCGCCGTGCTCACGTTGCCGGTGATGGTGGAGGCTCCCTGCAAGTCGAGCGAGCCGCTCTGGAGGGTCAGGTTTGTCACGTTGACGGAGTTGTCTACGGTCAGGCGACCGGTGGCGCCCATATTGACGGTGAGGGCGTTGGAAACGGGGTTGCCGTTGTTGTAGAAGGGCTTCAAGTCACCCACGGTCAGCTCTGCCGCCGTGGCGTTCGGCGCGGCCTGGATGGTTGTGGCGTTGCGCACCTCGAACCGGTCTATGTGGTTTTCCACCCCGGACACCGTGATGGTGGTGCCAAACGCGTTGAATCCGCGCTCGCCCTCCTTGGTGACAACCTTCGCGTAGCCCTTCAGGGTGAGGTCGGTGGTCATGGTGGCGCTGCCGGAGTTGTTGAGCAGGAGAGTGGCCCAGTGGGCTTCCGCCTCGTCTTGACCGGCCGCGCGGCCCTGCATGATGATGGCGTCGGTGGCGGGGTTGTTGTAGCCGAACACGTCGTTGTGTCCGCCGTTGAGCGCTTCGAACGTGGAATCCGCGCCAATGCTGATGTTGCCGCTCACGCAGCCGGCGCTGCTGTCAACGCCAAGGGCTGATACGTATCCGCCGTTGTCGATCTCCAGGGCGGTGAGCGTGTGCGTCAGCTTCCCCAGGGCAAGCTTGCCGCCGTCCACCTTGATGGTGCCGGCGCTGTTCAGGGCGGAGCCCAGGGTCACGGTCTGCGTGCCGGTGACGGTGAGAACCTGGCCGCTGCCCAGTCCGGTGATGCCGCTCAGCGTGGTGGCGGCGGTGGCGTTCACCGTGGCGCTGGCACCTTCCGCAAGCGTCAGGGCCACCGTGGCGGCCCCGTCCATGTTCACCTGCGTGCCGTTGGCCATGTGGATCTTGCCCAGGGTTGTCTCGGGCGCCTGCGTATGCGCATACGCCTTGTATGCGGCGAAGCTGGGCGTCTCGGTCGCGCCCGCGTTCACGTACAGGGTGGTGTAGTCGGGCGTGGCGGGTTTCGTGAACACGCCGTTGTTCTGAACAACTTCCGTCGTCACGTCTTGGTCGGTGTCGCCGTACAGGAAACGGGCCCCGTCGGTGTTCAGCGAGGAGCCTTCCCCGGTCACGGTATACACGGTGATGGTGGCGTTGTAGCTGATGAAGCCGTTCGCCGGGTCACTCCCCGCCAGATGCTTCACGCCTTGGGCATCGGTGTAGTACGTTATGGAGCCGGGGTCCTGGGGAATCGCGCCAATGGCGTAGTCGCCCGCGAGCGTGAGCGTGCCGCCCTCCACGGTGATGGAATCGTGCATCGTGTAGCCGGTGATGGTCTGCGAACCAGCGCCGGTCTTCACCAGCTTGCCGCCCACGGACAGCGTTCCCGTGTAGGCGTGCGAACCCCCGGTCACATTGAGCGTCAGGTCGTTCAGGCCGGTGATGGTGGCTCCGCCGTCAAGGCCGCCCAGCGTCAGCTTGCCCGTGCCGGTGAAGGCGGCCGTGCCGCTGGTCAGCGTCATCTGGCCGATGGTGGTGTCCGCGCCCAGGTTGAACTGCATGGTGTGGCCGGTGTTTATATCCAGGGAGAGGGAGCGGAAGCTCACCTCTTGGCTGCCGGTGTTGATGATGACCTTGTCCTTGGCATCGCCATGGTTGTGGGCGTAGTTAATGTCGCCCGTGAACTTCAGGTCGCCATCGGAGAGGGAATCGATGGTCAGGGTCATCCACTGGTTGCCGCCTTTCACCGTGCGCAGGGTGCCATCGCCCACCAGCTTGTTAAACTTGAACTGGGAGTTCCAGTTGTTGCTGAGGTTCAGCGTGCCGTCTATCTTGGTGGTGCCGGCAAACACGAGGTTTTGTTCGGTGATGTCGTCAATACGCACCGTGCCGGTCTTGCCGCTCTCCACGGTAAGTCCATTGATGGCAGAGGACGCGTTGGCCGCGTAGAGGATTGTGCCGCTGTCCAGGACAACGTGGGAAAGGGAGCTGATGTTAACGGTATGGCCCTCGGCGCTGCCTATAGACAGGGTGACGCCCTTGACAATCAACCCCGCCGTTGCCTGGGTCGTGGTGCCGTTGGACAGCGTCAGGTTGCTGTCCAGCAGGATGGCGCCGTCGCCGGTGACCTTCTGCCCCATCAGGGTTGCAGCGGTGCCTTTCAGGACGGTCCCCACTCCCAAGGCCAATTCGGTGCCGTTGTTGAGGGCCAGGGAGCCAATGGTCGCCGTGCCGGCGCCGTTGATGGAAAGGTTGCTGTTAAGCGTCACCGTTTGCGCCGCAAGGGAGCCGCCTGTGACATTGAAGGTGTAGCCCGGCTCGTTCACTGTCACATCCTTGACTACAATTGCGGAATTGATGGCAACATCCTTGCCGCCTGCGCTGCCGAATACAACGCTGTCGCCGTTGCCGTTGATGAAGGTGGCGGTTTCGCCGTTGAGCGTCCAGCCGGTGTCCAGGTCCTCCCACGCGCCGTTGTTGCCGCCGTTCCAGGTAAGGGTGGCAGCCGTGTAGCCCTTCATCGTGTAGTCCACCACCCAGTTCTTGCCGTCCAGGCGCAGCTTGGCGGCGTTCTCCTGGCCGGTGGTCGTCTCGTCACCCAGAAGCACGTTTGACGTATTGATGATGCGGTAGGTGTCCACGTTGGAGAGGGCAATGGCGTTGTTGCTGGTGAGCACCGTCTTGGACACCTTGACGGAATCGCTCAACTCGCGGCCAATGATTTCCTTCTCGTAGGACTTGGCATTGTTCACCACGAACTCGAAGTTCCAACTTCCGCCGCCGGCCTTGGTGACGCTGCCGTTGGAGTTGGTGATGTTGATGATGCCGTTCTCTCCGATATGCCAGTTCTCGTATTTGTTGCCGTCGGAGATGTTCATGTTGGCGCTGCCGGTCAAGTTGAACGTGCCGTCAACGTAGATGTTGGCCGCAGCCGTTGATTCCGTGTTTTTCAGCTTTGTGCTGTAGGACGTGGTCAGCTCGGAACCTTCCTCCACGTAGACGGAGCCTGCCCACCGGCCCAGCAAGCTGTTAGCCGTCACAATGGAGTTGTTGATGACCTTGATACCGCCGCTGTCGGAGGTGTCGATATTGCCATCCACGTTGGTCAGCGTCACATTCGCGCCGTCGAACACAAGGACGGGGCCTTTGCCATCGCGGGCGGGCTTGCCGTTGGTCCAGTTGGCATCGGTGCGGGAGTCCGTGGTTCCGGCTCCGCCTGTCCACTGGTGTACCGTTCCGCCGTTCTGCGGCAGGGTGTAGGGGGTGACGGTTTCACCGATAGTGCCGGAATACGCCGTGGAAGAAACAGCGGCGAGGGCGGCGATGAGAGCCGCCTGGAGCTTGTTGGGAAGTCTAAGTTTCATGATGGTTGCTTAGGTTCGAGGTTGATTTTGGATTGTGATGTCGAAGTGGTTTCCGCATGCTACGCACACGCGAGAAGTGCGGGGAGCATACAGTATTCCCAATACTGTAGGCATGTTGGAGCGCGCAACGCGTTGAAAATGCTTATACCGCCGCCTGCGGCACCCCGTGGCGGAATTTGGCGGATTTTCGCCAAATTTGCCGCAACCGATAATTTTTCAACATTTTTGCAAAATTGGGCTTGCATAAGGTTTGGGAATACTGTAGTTCGATTTACAATCTACAATTTACGATTTACCCGTCTTCGCCCCTGCGGGGCTACGCCGAGGCAAGCAATTTGAGGAGTTAGCCGCGCCGAGCGGCGCGGGGGGATTATGCCATCGGGGCGGGTGAAAGGAGGATGCGCAGGGTGCGCAGCAGGTTTTCAGCGGTCATGGGAAGGCCGAGGGCGGCGGGATCCGGGAGGTCGTCGGCGTAGGCGCGCAGGAAGGCGAAATGGCGTTGGAAAGTTTGCAATCCGTTTACCATGGGAAATCATCGAGCAGTTGTTCCAAGGCCTGCTGCACGCGCTCATCTGCATGCCGGCGTAGGGAGAGGTGGAGGGAGAGGGGGTCGATACCATTTGTGCCGGGTAGGCAGGGCGGGTAGAGCCACAGTTGAAGGGCAACGGGCTCATCCGGCAGCGCAAGGGCGTGCGGTTTTTGCGGCAGGCGCAAAAAGTCGTGCAGCGCGCAGGCGTAGGCGGCCTGGCGGGGCGCGGCCAGCATGGTCAGCGCCGCAAGGGCCGTTTCCCCCGCAGGGAAGCAAGGGACGCCTTCCGGCACCTGCGGCACCTCGATTGTCCGGCGGCAGGGATTTTGCAGCAGGGGCAGCGCGCGCTCCCAAAGGGCGCGCCCCGTGCATGCGGGTTCCAATTGCACGGCGCGCCCCGGAAGGCGTTTGCACAGGCCGACGAATAGAAGCTGATCAAAGGCGGCGTGAATGCTCCCGCGGGAGTACGGCAGGTACGCCTCCGCCGCACCATACGTCAGCGGCGCGGGCAACCTGTGGTTGAGCATTCCCAGCAGCAAGAGCTGGGCGGGCACGCCCAGTTCCGTGATGGAGGGCGCGGGTTTGGGCTTCCCCGTGAGGCGCAGGGCCATGAACGGCAGGAACACGTTGCCGTTGCCGCTGATGAACGCCACGCCCCTGGCCACCATGCGCCGCGCGTCCTGCGCCGCAATGGTGTCGGCTGCGTAAACGGCTTGCTTCCCGGTCAGGGCGGTGATGCCTTCCATGTGCTTGGCGATGTTGCCCGGGGTCAACCGCGCTGCACGCCGGTCCCGCGCCACCACCACGGGCACGCCGCCAATCTCCCCCTGTTCCAGCGCATAATGCCCGCGGTACAGGGGTGGCATGCCGCGACCGTTCAGCGGAGCGAGTTCAATCACCCGCCCCCCGTTGAGCCATTCCGGCAAGGCTGTTCCCGTGTGTTTCATCCTGCGGTTTGTTTTGTTTCAATATAAACTGAAAACAAACAAATGTCAATACTGTTTTTTGAAATTATACACTCCGGGACTTCGGCGCTTCGGAGACCCCTGATAGATTTACAATCTATCCGTCTTCGCCTCTGCGAGGCTACGCCGAGACAGGCAATTTACGATTTACCCGTCTTCGCCCCTGCGGGGCTACGCCGAGGCAAGCAATTTGGAAAGTTCGCCGCGCCGTGGGGCGCAAGTTCTGGTGAAAAGGTTGCGTTTTCCTGGTGTCCGTGGTATTGTATGGGCATGATACTGGCACTCGCTCCCATGCAGGACGTGACGGACCTGGCCTTTATGCGCACGCTGGCGCGCATCGGCAGTCTGCCGGATTTCTTTGTCACGCCGTACTTCCGCAGCACCTCCACCACCTGCGCGCTGGCGGAGGAGAACCTGCGCATGATACGTGAGAACGAGACGGGCTGCCCCATCCACGCCCAGCTGGCGGGGAGCGATGCCGCCGCCCTGGTGCGCGATG
>JAKSOU010000053.1 GCA_024405435.1 Akkermansia sp.
ACTTCTACTACGCCAACTTCTCCCTCTTCCAGAGCCTGCCGGATTCCTGGGCCATAGACCAGCTCTTCCCCGTCATGCCCATCCAGCGCCTCTGCGAGCGCCCCACCCAAAAGACCGTGCTCGTGGACATCACTTGCGACTGCGACGGCAAGGTGGACAAGTTCATCGACCGCGAGGACGTGGCAACCTCCCTCCCCCTCCATGAGGTGGAGGCGGATGAGAACTACTACATCGCCGCCTTCCTCGTCGGCGCCTACCAGGAAACCCTCGGCGATATCCACAACCTGCTGGGCGACACCAACGTGGTGAGCGTGCACCTGGAGAACGGGCGCCCCGTCTTCACCAACGAGGAAGAGGGAGACTGCGTGGCGGACGTCCTCTCCTACGTGAAGTACGATGCCAAGGAGCTTGTGGCCAAATTCCGCGCCATCGCGGAAAACGCCGTCGCCTCCGGCCGAATCACCCCGCGCCAGCGCCGCGCCGCCATGGAGGCCTACAGGGACGGCCTCAACGGATACACCTACTACGAGCTGTAGGCCCCATTTACAATTGACAATTGACGATTTACAATTGGGGGAGTTCGCGCGCCGCATGCGGCGCGTTCCTGCCCCGCCCGCGCCGCAAGGCGCGGCTAAATTTCCAAATTGTCAATTGTCAATCGTCAATCGTAAATTGTAAATCATCCCTGTCTGCAGGCTTGCCAATTGCAAGGTATGGTGGTATCATATCGCACCCGCGGCGCGGATGATACGCGCGCGGGAGTGACACCAAAGAAACCGTCAGCGACATGATCAAGTGGATTCTGAATAAAATCGTGGGCTCGAAGAACCAGCGCGAGGTTCGCCGGCTCCGTCCCGTTGTGAAGAAGATACTCGCCATCGAGGGCACGATGGGTGAGAAGGACCGGGAGTACCTGGTGGGCAAGACGCGCGAGTGGCAGGCGCACCTGCACCGCTACACGCCGCTGGAGCTGCCCACGCGCAACCACTTGCTCGCCGCGTCCGCAGAGCAGCTGCAGGAGTGCGCGGAAACGCTGAACAAGCGCTTTGAGAGCCTTTCCAAGGAGTTCCCCAAGCTGCCGCACGTGGAGCCCACGGCGGAATCCATCGAGGAGGGCAAGAAGGCTTGGCAGGAGATCGAGCCCAAGTTCCCCAAGATGCGCGCCAAGTACCTGGAGGCCATCCTGCCGGAGGCTTTCGCCGTGGTGAAGTGCGGCGCCCGCAACATGCTGGGCCAGACCGTGGACGTGTGCGGCACGCCCATCACCTGGGACATGGTGCACTTCGATGTGCAGCTGCTGGGCGGCATCGCCCTGCACCGCGGGTTCATTGCAGAGATGGCCACGGGCGAGGGCAAGACGCTGGTGGCCACGCTGCCGGTGTACCTGAACGCGCTCACCGGGCTGGGCGTGCACGTGGTGACGGTGAACGACTACCTGGCGAGGCGCGACTCCATGTGGATGGGGGCGCTGTTCAGCTACCTGGGGCTCACGGTGGGCTGCATCCAGAGCATGATGCCCAGCGAGCTGCGCCGCCAGCAGTACAACTGCGACATCACCTACGGCACCAACGCCGAATTCGGTTTCGACTACCTGCGCGACAACGGCATGGCCAACTCCAAGGAGACACAGGTGCAGCGCGGACACTACTTCGCCATCATCGACGAGGTGGACTCCATCCTCATCGACGAGGCGCGCACCCCGCTCATCATCTCCGGCCCCGCCGTGCTGGAGCACGAGCAGCAGTACGATTCCCTCAAGCCCCTCATCGAGCAGGTGGTCCGCAAGCAGGTGGAGCTCTGCAACAACCTCATGGTCCAGGCGGAGGAACACGCCAAGGCCGGAGACACCGAGAAGGCGGGCCGCTGCCTCTTCAAGGTGAAGCTGGGCCAGCCGCGCAACCGCGCCTTCATGCGCGCCATGCAGGACCCGGAGTACCGCCGCATGGTGGAGAAGTACGAGCTGCTCCTCTACCAGGATCCCCGCAAGATCGAACTCTTCAAGCTCAAGGAGGAGCTCTACTTCGCCGTGGAGGAGAAGACCCACGACGCCGACCTCATGGAGATGGGCCGCGAGCTCATCAGCCCCGGCCACCCGGAGCATTTCGTGCTGCCGGACATCGGCACCGAATTCGTCAACATCGACGAGGACGAGACCCTGAGCGAGCGCGAGAGGGAGGCGCGCAAGACCGCCCTCATGCGCCGGCTGGACGAGACGGGCGTGCGCCTGCACACCACCAGCCAGCTGCTCAAGGCCTACACCATCTACGAGAAGGACGTGGAGTACGTGGTGAAGGAGGGCAAGGTGGTCATCATCGACCAGAACACGGGGCGCGAGATGCCCGGCCGCCGCTGGAGCGACGGCCTGCACCAGGCCGTGGAGGCCAAGGAGGGCGTGGAGGTGGAGGCGGAGAACATGACCTACGCCACCATCACCATCCAGAACTATTTCCGCCTGTACCAGCGCCTGGGCGGCATGACCGGCACCGCCGAGACCGAGGCCGCCGAGTTCCACGACATCTACAAGCTGGACGTGCTGCCCATCCCCACCAACCGTCCCTGCATCCGCGAGGACCTGAACGACCTCATCTTCCGCAGCCGCCGCGAGAAGTACAACGCCGTGGTGGCCAAGATCCAGGAGCTGCACAAGAAGGGCCAGCCCGTGCTCATCGGCACCGCCAGCGTGGACGCCTCGGAAACGCTTTCCCGCATGCTGCGCT
This sequence comes from Akkermansia sp., assembly GCA_024405435.1. GTDB lineage: Bacteria > Verrucomicrobiota > Verrucomicrobiia > Verrucomicrobiales > Akkermansiaceae > Akkermansia. Next base: position 2,718 of record JAKSOU010000053.1, read on the forward strand.
ACGTCAAGATTCCGCATGAGGTGCTCAACGCCAAGAACCACCAGCGCGAGGCCGAAATCATCGCACGCGCCGGTCAGATGGGCGCCGTCACCGTCTCCACCAACATGGCCGGCCGCGGCACCGACATCAAGCTCGGCCAGGGCGTGCCGGAGGTCGGCGGCCTCTTCGTGCTGGGCACGGAACGCTATGAGAGCCGCCGCATCGACCGCCAGCTGCGCGGGCGCTGCTCGCGCCAGGGCGACCCCGGCGCGTCCCAGTTCTTCCTGTCGTTCGAGGACGACCTGATGCGCAACTTCGGCGGCCACGAGCGCATGACCAAGATGATGGACCGCTTCGGCATGCAAGAGGGCGAGGCCGTGGAGAACCGCCTCATGAACAAGGTCATCGAGGGCGCCCAGAAAAAGGTGGAGCAGCGCAACTACATGTGGCGCAAGCACGTGCTCGACTACGACAACGTCATGAACCAGCAGCGCACCATCGTCTACGCCATGCGCAACGAGGCCCTGCTCTGCGAGGATCCGCGGCAGATGCTGTGGGACGCGCTGGACGAGTGCACGCGCTACAAGTGCTCCCTGTACCTGACGGAGGACGACACCGGAGCCATCCGCTACACGGACCTGCTGCAGTGGATCAACTCCACCTTCCCCATGGGATGGAGCGAGAAGGAGGAGGCCCTGCAGAACAAGGGCATCGATGAGGTGGCGGACATCATCATCGACAAGGTGAAGGAGATGTACCTCAAGAAGATCGAGGGCGAGCGCCCGGACCGCGTGGACCAGATGGAGCGCAACATCGTGCTGCAGGGAATCGACAAGCTGTGGCAGCGGCACCTGACGGACATGGACGCCCTGCGCGAGGGCGTGCGCCTGCGCGCCCAGGGCCAGCGCGACCCGCTGGTGGAGTACAAGAAGGAGGCCTACGACATTTTCGAGACGCTGATGCACAACATCGACGCGGAAATCCTCAACGGCCTGTTCCGCAGCACGACCAACCTCTCCGCGTTCGAGGACTTCCTGGCATCCCTTCCCTCCAGCAACGCCGAGGAGGAGGACTCCGACGTGACCGACATCCTGGGCAACGGCGACCTCCTCTCCGCCCTGCGCGAGCACATGGGCCGCATCCGCGAGCAGCAGGCCGCACAGCAGCAGCAGCCCCGCATGCCCATCGGACAGCCCGGCCTCACCGAGCCCACGCCCAACGCGGGCCCGCAGTTCAACGGGGATGAATCCGCCAGCGGCGCCATGACCGCTCCCCTTCCCTACAAGGAGAAGCCCGTGGTGCTGCCCAAGAAGAAGATTTCCCTCCGCAGCCTGAAGCGCCCGGAGGGCGCGCGCGACATCTACATGGAAGCCCCCGTGGGCGACAACGAGGCACCGGAAGGCGCCACCGTCGGCTCCGTGGACTCCGGCTCCCTCTTCGATGCCGCACCGCCCGAGGACGACAGGGCATAATCCTCTCCACCCCGCCCCCCACCGCCGCATGAACGTCCGCTCCGTACTGGAATACGTGCCGTACTTCCGCGGCCGCCTGTTCCTGGTGCACATCGACGCCACCCTGCTGGGCGCCGACGAGCTGGTGGACGCGCTGCTGGATGCAGACGCGCTGCATGAAATCGGCGTGCGCCTGGTGCTGGTGGCGGAGGGGAGCGACACCGCGCTGCTGGCGCACATGGCCGGCGCGTGCGAGATGCACGCCGCCACCGTGGAGATGCCCCTCACCGCCGGCGGGCCCGCCACCGCGCGCGTGCGCGAGATCCTGGAGCGCCGCCAGGTGGCCATCGCCGCCTCCGGCACCACCGGGCGCTTCGCGGAACCCGTCGTGGAGCTCGCCCTCGCCCTGGAGGCCGCCAAGTACATCACCCTGCAGGAGGGACAGGTCCCCCACAGGGAGGGCCAGCCCATCTTCGCCATCCCGGAGCATGAGGTGGCATCCTGCAGCGATTGCACCAACCTGCCGGAGCTCCTGGAAGCCGCCGCCCTCTGCCGCCGCGGCATCCCCCGCGTCCACCTGCTGGACGGCCTCAACCGCGGCGTCATGCTGGATGAGATCTTCTCCGAGGAAGGCGTGGGCACCATGGTGCACATCGATTCCTACAAGGAAATACGCCAGCTGCAGGAGGACGACATCCCGGAGCTGCTCTCCATGATCGCCCGCAGCATGGCGGATTCCAAGCTCCTGCACCGCACCTACGAGGACGTGCGCTGCAACCTCCACTCCTACTACGTCTACACGCTGGACGACACCATCGTGGGCTGCGTGGCCATCTACCCCTACCCGGAGCAGGCCTGCGCGGAGCTAGGCTGCCTCTTCATCAAGAAGCACTACGAGGGACACGGCTACGGCCGCGCCCTCTGCCGATTCGTGGAGAACAAGGCACGCGCCCTCGGCTTCAACCGCATCTTCGCCGTCTCACAAAGCGCCGTGGACTACTTCCGCGACCGTCTGCACTACTCCACCCTACCCCGCGAAATCCTGCCCCCCGCACGCCGCCAGGCCCTGGAGCAAAGCGGCCGTGCCTCCCTCGTTTTCGGCCGCAACCTGGACGCATGATTGCGCCCCCGTGGAAATGAGGATTCGGGGGCGGTTTGCAATGATTGGCGGTAACGGGCGTAGTGGTCGTGCAATGATTAGCGATAACGGGCGTGGTTTGTAGGCAAACCGAACCCGAATCCACCCCGCACGGAGGCGGGGTGGATACACGCCAAAGCCGCCGACGGCCCCCGGAGGGGCGCGCCGCTTGCGGCGCGGTAAGGCGGATTGGACAAACCGCGAAGCGTGTTTGCCCCGCAGGGGTGAAAGCGCCCGACGGCCCTCGTTCAGGGGCGCGCCGCTTGCGGCGCGGTAAGGGCGATTGGACTGTACCGAAGTGTACAGCCCCCGCAGGGGGTGAGGAGCCGTGGGGCGGCTCCGAATCAAGGCGCGTGGGGCGCGCCCGAATCAAGGTTCGCAGCTCTCATGCGTTCGCTGATTCCAACACCCCACCCACGCCCGTTCACGCCAACGCATGCACCTCTCATAGGCCCGCTGCCTCCAAGTTGGAAAAAGGGCCATCTGGCATTCTGCCAGATGGCCCTTGGTAATCTTCGCGGCGTAGCCGCCTAACTTATGATTTGTACATTGTACTTTGTACTTTGTACATCATCAGTGCTTGCGGCGGCGGGCGGCCAGCGCCATGAGCGCCAGCAGGCTCAGCGTGCCCGTGGTCGGTTCCGGCACGGAGCTGAACTTCTGCAGGCCGAAGCCGTTGACATCGTCGAACACGATGTTGAAGTCGCCCTTCAGCTCGTAGTCGCCATCGTAGGCGGTGCGGGAGAACACTTCGTCGAACCAGGCGTCCTCACCGGTCGAGCCGCCGTAGAGGAGCTCGCTGTCTTCCGCGGCATCGATCAGCCAGAAGCAGGTGTTGTCAGCCAAGCCGTCCAGAGCCTGGAGCGTGGAGGTGTCCAGCGAGATGTTCGAGCCCATGGTGAGCAGGCTGCCCACGTGCAGGGCCTTCTGCACGCCCCCGACGAGCAGGACGGAGTCGTCAGCCATTTCCAGGTTGGCGCGCAGCGTGCTGTCGCCAGCGGTCAGGACGCCGGCCGCATCGATGGTCACCGTGCCTTCCGTCGCCTTGGTAGTGTCCGTGTAGACGCCCACCGTGGCGCCGCCGCCGATGGTCAGTTCCGAGAGCGTGGTCGCCGTGATGCCCTGGAGAATCAGGTCGGCGGTGTCAGTCTCAACAACGCTCAGCGCATCGCCGTTCACGTTGGCGAGCGTGAGTTCGCCCTCGCCCTGGTGGGTCACCGTGGAGACGGAGAGCTGGTTGTTGACGACGAACTGCTCATTGACGCTGGAGGAGAGAGCGTCTGCCTCCACCGCCATGGTGGCGTTACCCAGGCCGCCGTATATGGCATCGGAGCCACCCTTGTTGGTCACGCTGACACCGTCCAGGCCGAAGACATACACACCCTCGGTTGAACTGATGCCGTAGGCATACGTGACTGTTGCATCTGCGGCGATCTCAACGCTTTGCTGGGCCTTGTCGCCCGCCACGGTGGCGCCGTCTTGGGCATGGATGGCAGCTTCCGACACTGCATCCACGGTCAGCGTGGCACCATCGCCCACATTGATATTCTCAATGGCCGCCACGTGCTCGCTGGCGTTGATAGCAGAGGTGGAAATCTCGCCACCCACGTAGAACGTAGTGTGGTCAACATCTGCCTCACCTGTAACAATCTTGCCGTTCGTCAGAGTGTCGTAGGTATCTCCATCCCAGGTGATACCGGTGGTGTCGGAAGTTCCGCCGCTCACCACCTGCACGAAGGCTTCGGAGGTACCCACGAAGTAGTTGTCGTCGGTGGTCAACTCGTCGTTCAGGTTGAAATGGGCATCCGTGTCACCGCCCTGCTGCTGGAAGTATTCCGTGTCCAGCGTGATTCCGTTCAGGTGAACGGTGCCGCTATTGGTGATGACGTTGACAAAGGTGCTGTCCCCGGAGATGGTGACGACACCGGCGGTGGCCACGGTAATGTTGCCGTTGGAGGTGAGCGTGCCGCCCAGGTCCATTTCCTTGTTGATCAGCAGGGTGCCGCCCTCGTTCACAGTCACGGAACTGGCCGTGGTGTTGAGCAGGGCGGAGCTACCGTCGGCAATCACCACGTCCACGTTCTCCAGAGTGTTGCCCAGGGTCACGTTCGCGCCGGTGGTGGTCACCGTGGCGTTCGTAATCGTGAAGTTGGCGTTGTTCGTGCCGTAGGTGGCGTCGCCGGTGGCCGGAGTGAAGGTGATGCTGCCGCCATCCTTGCCGATGATGGAGAGGTCTTTGACCTCGTTGCGGCCGATGGCGAACTCGCCACCCTCCTCAAGGTTGACAGAAACACCGTTGTGCATCCACATGCCCCAGGCGGACAGCTTGCCAGTGGAAGCGATGTTGACCTGGCCGCTGGCATTTTGACCGTTGCTCAGGTCCAGCTCGTGGCCGACATTCACGGTCCCGCTGATGTTCACGGTACCCTTGTTCGGGGTGAGGTTGTTGTTGCCGGTGACGTTGAGCGTGGCACCCTCAGCAACGGTCAGAACGGCATCATCGCTGTCCAACTGAATCTTGTTGGTGTTTACGGTGCCCTCAACCACCAGCTGCTGGGTGCCTGTGAGGGTCATGGTGCCGGCGGGCATGGTGACCGCCTCCGTGCCGGAAACTGTCAGCGTGTCGGCCCAGCCGGAGATGCCGCTGATGGTGGTGGCTTGCGTGGCGTTCACGGTGGCATTGACCGCCGTCTCGGAAAGCACCAGTGCCACGGAGGCGCCTGCGCGATCCATGTCGACGGTGGCACCATCGACATTCAGGTGCACGGTCTCGACAACCGTTTCCGGAACCTGCTGCTCCGCATACTCCTGGGCCGCGTTATAGCTCACGGTACCCACGCCGTTCACCCAGAGGGTGGTGAGGTCCACACCGCCGAGGGTACCCTTGCCGGTCTGGTCATCCACCGCCACGGAGGCACCTTCGTAGGTGAAGGTGGCATCATCGGCAATGCTCAGCGTGCCGCTGCCGAAGTTCACCAGCTGAACGGTGCCGGAAGTCTCACGGAAGCCGCTGCCCGTTGCAGTGAAGCTCTCCGGGCCCACATAGTTCTCCGTGTAGTCCTGGACATCCAGGGCATCCAGGGTGTACGCGCCGGACAGGCTGAGCGTGCCGTTCAGCAAGTCGATGGCGTCACCAATCGCACCGCCGCCGAGGGCTACGGTGTGAGAGTCGGCATCCACGGTCAGGAAACCTGCGCCGGAAAGCGTGCCGATGCTGGTCTCGTCCGTCATCTTGGCGGAAGCCTTCTCGTTGATGGTCAAGGTGCTGGCCGTCACGGTCTTGTCGAACGTCGTGGAGAAGTCGCTCTCACCGTCGCCCACCACGATGTTGATGGTGCCGTCGGTCTGCTTGATGGCGGCACCCATTTCCAGGGCAAGGCCGGAGAACTGGATCGTGGTGTTCTTGTTCTTCAGGCTCTCGTAGGCACCGGTCCACTGGGAGACGTCGCCCGTGAAGACGTAGGTCTGGTTGTTGGCACTGGTGGTGATACCAATCTTGAAATCGCCCGTGCCCTCCACTCCACCTGCAAAGACGTAGGAGTAGTTGGAGTAGCCATCCGAAACCGTCATGCCGCCACCGGAGAGGCGCAGTTTGGGATTGTAGACGTAGCCGTTAGAATTCTTGAGGTATCTGGACCAATTGTCAATCTCCACCACTGAACCCGTGATGCCGAAGTTGTTGAGGTCGAGCTCGGTGGTCGTGATATTGCTGAGCTTGACCGTGCCGGTCCAACCCGATGCGAAAGTCACGCCGGTGCCGACTGCGCCGGTGCCGGAGGCAAGCTCGTAGGTACCGGAGCCGGTCAGGGCAACGCCGGTAACCGCGCCGGTGAGCGCCTTGCCGGCGGCAAGCTCCACCGTGGCCGTGCCGGCACCACTCACGGTGCCGTCGAAGCTGTCATTCGCAATCAGCTTGGTCCCGGTCGCCAGGGTAACCGCGCTCAGTCTGTCGTTGTTCGTCCTCTCGGTCGCCAGGTCCAGGCTGGTACCGTCGGTGTTCAGGTGGTACGTGGTGTAGTCCACGTCCGCCTCAACATGCATCACGCCTTCGTCCAGGGTCTTGGTTTCGCCCTTCCAGGTGACCTGGGTCAGGGCATCCGTGTTGCCTTTGATGATGGTGTAGTCCAGCGCGCCGGCATAGCCGTTGCCGTTGGCCGAGGGGGCGCCACTGTAGTCCACGTAGGAGCCGGAAACCTCGAAGCCGGCAAGGGAATCAGACAGCGCAACCCCATTGAACGTGATGGCGCCGTTGTTGTTGATGGTGGTGGAAAGGCCCGACACCGCGCCGGCGAACTTCAGAGTGGCACCTTCCTGGACCGTCAGGGAGAAACCATTGGCCATCGTCACATTGCCCTGGGCGATGTCCACCGTGCCCTCGCCGGTGACATTCATCGAGCCGGACATGGCGATGGGGTTGTTGGACTTCAGGGTGAAGGTCTTGCCCTCGGCCACGTAGAAGGTTTCAGCCCCGCGCAGGGTCAGGTTGAGGCCGCCGGTGGTCTTGTTGATGGCGAAATCCTCGTGAATCTCGTTGTAGGAGGCGGAGCCGTTCTTGTTGCCGAGGAAGAAGGCGCGGTTGTTCGCACCGCCGGATTGGATGGAGAAGCCGGTGGCTCCCTCTTCCACAATGATGCCACCCACGGTGAAGGGAGTGAACGTGTAGCTAAGGGTTTTCACGCTCTGGCCGTGCTCGCTGTCGAAGCGCAAGGTGTTGCCGGTCTGGATGGCGTCGCTGGCAAAGATGGCCTGCACATTGCCCCAGTTGCCGGACCTGCCGGAAATCACGGTGCTGGTGACGGTGGGATTACCCTGTTCATCATACGTCGTCAAGGCGTAGTTACCAAATGCGGGGTCAGACCCGCTCGTGGTGTTGTCCCACGTGTAGACACTGCCGGTGTAGGGCACATCGGCATTGGCGGTGATGGCGGCGTAAGCGGAAAGCAGGGCCACGGCGAGCATTTTGGGCAAATGCAGTTTCATAATCGTGTATTTTTTGTTTTTTGTTTTTTCGTAGTAAGACGAAAGGCTTCTCAGGGCGCACCTACGCCCATGTACGCGAGGGATTGTACGGCAGGCGGGGATGAAAGGCAAGCCGAATTTTGCAAAAAAATTGAAAAAAGCGCCCATTGGGAGCAAAATCGGTGAAAATTCGGGAAATTTGGGGCCCGTGGTTGATTCGAGCGCGGTCGGTGTGCGGGCGGAGGCGTGAATCCATACCGCCGTTCGGCGGGGTGGCTAATCCAACTTGAGCAGCAGGCCCGGCAAATCCTGCACATTGTCGGCATCCACATGGACAAGGCCCGGGATACCGGCATGGAGGAACATGCGGCGCGCACCGGAATCCATCACCCTGCGGAGCTCGCCGTGGAAGGTTTGCTCCGACAGGGAGTCCAGCCGCGGATTGGAGATGCCATTCCAAACAAGGCCCAGTGCATCGTAGAGACAATGCCAGCGGGGGAAGGCGCAACGTGGGGGAGCATCCAGGAGCGCGCGCCAGCGCGCGGCGTTCCGCAAGGAATACTCGCCGCCCCTTGCCGCAAGGGCGTGCCTTTCCACCACCTGCCCCAGCAACAATTCGTTCACCGCTTCAAACACGGAGGCTCGCGCATAGCCGCTCCTGTCTACCAGCTCCTGCAGGCGGCAGCAGGGGGAAAGCAGCAGAAGCAGCAGCATTTCCGCGCGCGCCGTGCAGCCCACATGGCCGCGCAGGGACATCAGCAGCGTGGCGGCGCCGCGCGGCAACTCCGGCGCCACCTTCTTCTCTTCCAAAAGGAACGTGTTTCTCAGGAAGCCGAACTCCGCCGCCCGTGCATCCGCTTCCGGCATACGTGCAGAGGCGGGGAACATGGGCTCCGCGTTCATGCCGCGGGCGGCATCCGGTTCAGGCGTCCAGGCGGAGGCCAGCCGGCCCCAGCTGCCATCGCCGTGCTCCGCCACCAGCGAGGCCAGGTACCCGAGCGAGCGCGTGTCCTTCACGCGCGCCCGGCGGCACACGGCCTTCAGGCGCGGCAGACTCACCAGACGGCTGTAGCGCACCAGCCAGCTTGCCGCCGCATCGTACAGCCTTTGGTCGTTCCGCCCGAACCAGGCCGTGAACACCAGCAGGGCCTCCGGGTCAAGCACCATCCGCGTGCCGTTTCCGCCCACGCTTCCCAGCACGCCCAGCCGCCCCCACTGCCGCCACAGCAGTTCCAGCATGGCCCGGGCGAGCGATTTCCTATATTCTTTCGCCGACATCTTTCCAGCCGTTTTGGTTGAACATTTCCCTCACCAGGATGCGGAAACCCTCAGACACATCCTGCTCTGTGCACCACAGGGCGGCTTGGTACAACTCTTCCACCGTGGGGTGGAGCGCCTTCAAATCGCTGATGTGGTACCCGCCGCGGTCCACCGACGCAAACACCTTGAAGTGAATTTGATCGATACGGTCGATGTAGTGAACAGTCAACCGCGCGCCGATTTCCTCCCTGTGGAGACGCGTCTCGAAACCGGCGGGAAATCCCATCCTGAACTGAATTGCCGGACCGTTGTTGAGCCAGTCGGGCGGCAGGTTGAGCATTTTTCCCACTTGCGCCGCCGCCTCCAGCAGGAAACCCGGCAACGGCTCGGAATCCACCAGGCACCCGTCCCGCATCAGCGCCACGATGTCTACGTCGCGCGTGGTTCGGGGCACAAGCCCCGTTGCTATCAGGGCGGCGCCCCCGCACACCACCAGTTCCGTCTTTGGCAGGTCGTGCAATTCCAGCTGCTCGTGCAGCAAGTTCAGAGCTTCCTTCAATTTGTCTGTGCCGATGGGTTTCATGCCTTGTTTTTCCGTTGTTGTTGTTCGGTTTTTTCATACGTTACCACAAGTTTATGCATCCATCAAGAGCAAATTGCAAAAAAATGTCACTGCCGTTCCATAACGCCCCGGCCCCGCCTTCGCCAAGGCTACCGTCTACGCTAAAGCTACGCCGAGGCCTGCGGGAAAAAAGTGAACGTTGATTCGGGCGCGCTCCGCGCGCGGCTTGCCCTACATTGTACATTGCACTTTGTACATTGTACATCCACCTTGTCTCTTTTTCTTGCCAATTGGGCATTTGTGTGCTATAAGGGCTGGCATGTTGAAGAATCTGTTTATACTGAGCGTGCTGGCAGGCGGCGTGGCGCTTGCCAACGAGGGCTTTGAGAAGGCGCCGGTGGGCAAGCTCACCAAGGTGGACACCGAATACGGTCCGCTCACCGCGGCGGAGGGCCATGCGGAAATCATAAAGGGCCACGCGCGCAACGGGGAGAACGCCCTGCACATCTTGGGCGGGGAGAACAAGTCCGCCACGTTCGAGCTGGCGGAGAAGCTGGTGCACAAGACGCCGTGCGTGTTCCACATGGAGCGCTGGACGGGCAAGGCGCCGTTCAAGGTGGAGGTGTACGCCAAAACGGATGGTGGCGAGGTGAAGGTGACGACCATCGACAAGGCGGACACGGGCTCCTACAAGTACGAGGGCAAGATCGACCTACCGGAGGGCACAACGGCCGTGCGCTTCTGCGCCACCACGCCGGATGCCAGCGGCATCCTGCTGGACGACATAGGCATCTACGCAGGCGACATGAAGATAGAGGGCGTGGACCTGGCGGATTCCAAGAACTATCCCCTGCTGAAGCGCGCGCCCATCAACCCCGCCGTGGGGCTCATCGTGCACGCCAAGGGCGCGGCCAACCCCGCATCCGTCACCAAGGTGCAGTTCAAGGTGGACAAGCCCACCCAGGTGAAGAACATCACCCTGCGCACCGGCAACACCGCCGGCACCTCGTTCCGCGGCAGCAAGGTGTTCGGCACCGGCACGCCGGACGAGAACGGCAACGTGACCATCTCCTGCACCCAGAACAACCAGCTGGAATCCGGCGACACCGCGCTGTGGGTGGATGTGTGCCCCAGCGATGAATCCCGCGTGGGCAGCACCGTCACCTTCAGCGACTACTCCGTGACCGTGGGCGGCAGGACCCTCAAGCCCATGGGGGATGCCGTCACCCAGCGCATCGGCTACATGGTGGCCGTGCCCGGCGAGACCGTGGGCAACCAGGCGGGCGGCGCGGCGGACCGCGCGTGCGTGTCCTTCCGCATTCCCGGCATGATTGCCACGCGCAAGGGCTCGCTGGTGGGCTGCTTCGATGCTCGCTACGTGCACTCCGGCGACCTGTGCGCGGATATCGACGTGGCAGTGGTGCGCTCCACGGACGGCGGCCAGACCTGGACCACCCCGTACGTGGGCATGGATTCCGGCCCCGGCGCGGACAACGGCAACGGCGACCCCTGCATCCTGCAGGACAAGAAGGGCCGCCTGTGGATGGAATCCCTGGTGTGCCACTTCCAGGGCGGCGCCTCCCTGGGCGTCTCCCAGACCGGGTTCGATCCCAAGCAGACCGGACAGTGGGAGATGGTGTACAGCGACGACGACGGCAAGACCTGGAGCCAAGAGCACGTGAACGCCACTCAGCAAGTGAAGAAGGAGGAGTGGACCACCGTGCTCTCCGGCCCCGGCAACGGCATCTGCACCTCCAAGGGCGTCATCGTCTTCCCCGCGCAGATTTGGCAGCGGGGCGCCGAGCACCGCTGCATGAGCACCATCTGCTACTCCAAGGACGGCGGCAAGACCTGGGTGTACGGCACGGGCGTGCCGCACGACACCTCGGAATGCCAGGTGGTGGAGCTGCCGGACGGCTCGCTCATGCTCAACTGCCGCAACGAAAAGCGCCAGGGCAAGCGCATCGTCTACGTCACCAAGGACTTGGGCAAGACCTGGGAGGCGCACGCCTCCAACAACAAGGCCCTGCAGGAACCCACCTGCCAGGCCTCCCTCATTGCCGTGAACAGCAAGAAGTTCGGCAACATCCTGCTCTTCTCCAACCCCAAGTCCGGCAGGCGCGACCACATGACCATCCGCTGCTCCACGGACGGCGGCACGAGCTGGAACAACGGCTGCGAGTACGATTCCCGCGCATGCTGGGGCTACTCCTGCCTCTCCATGTGCAGCCCCTCCACCGTGGGTGTGCTCTATGAGGCCCCGCACGTGAGCGAAACCTCAGACCTCCACGGCATCGGCTTCATCGCCATCCCCCTGGAAACCATCGTCACAGGCAAGGAGGTGCCGATCGCCGAAAAGTCCAAGAAGAAGAAAAAGTAGGGTGAAAACCGCCCCGCGCGGGTTGAGCCGGCGCGGGGCGTGCATACATGGGGCGGCCCCATTTCGGATTTGGGATTTGGGATTTCGGATTACTGCCATCCCATAGCGCTCCGATAGCGGAGCGCCAACCCGCATGGTTGCGGGGTGTGATCTGGGAAAATCGGAAATCTGGGTTTGGCCGCATGTCACCTATAGGGCGGTGTGCAATGATTGGTGATAACGACCGTGGTTGATTCGGGCGCGCCCCATCGCGCCCTCACCCCCTTCGGGGGCAAACGCGCTTCGCGGTTTGTCCAATCCGCCTTACCGCGCCGCAAGCGG
>JAKSOU010000054.1 GCA_024405435.1 Akkermansia sp.
ACGCCACCCTGTTCACCATGGACACGGTGCTGCGCCACTACCTGGCGCTGCTGGCACCCATCATGCCGCACATCACGGAGGAGCTGTGGGCCAGCCTGGGATTCGCCGCACGCGAGGACGGCAAGCCCCTCATGAGCACAGAGCTGCCCTGCGCGGACTCTCTGCTCTCCGGGCTGGACGACACCGACGTCTCCAAGGCCTGCGCCATGGCCTCCGCCCTCTACGAGACCGCCAACCGCGCCCGCAACCTCAAGGCCGAGTACGACCTCGCCACCAACAAGAAGGTCCGCTTCGTCATCAAGCCGGCGGCCATGCCGCTGGACGATGACCTGTGCGCTCGCCTGGCGCTGCTGGCCGGGGCGCAGTCCGCCACGGCGGATGCGGCGTACGAGGCGCCGAAGGGCACGCCCACCGCGCTCACGCCGTTCGGCGAGCTGTTCCTGCCGCTGGAGGGTCTGGTGGACGTGGAGGCGGAGCGCGCCCGCCTGGGCAGGGAGATTGAAAAAATCACCAAGGAAATACAGAAGAGCAGTGCCAAGCTCGGCAACGCCTCGTTCGTGGACCGCGCCCCCGCCGCCGTGGTGGAGCAGGAACGCGCACGCCTGGCAGACTGGGAAGCCAAGAAGGCCCAGCTGGAAGCCATGCTCTCCGCACTCACTTAAAAACCAAACCAACACCTACCACTTATGAGCGACGAATTCCTCAGCACGCTCCCCGAAGCGGAACAGAAGGCCCTGGCCCTCTGCGGCATCACGGATGCCCGCCAGCTCGCCAAAATCTCGTCGAAGGACCTGCACAACGAGCTGGAGCAGGCCCGCGAAATCTTTAGCGGGCAAATCCCGGACGGCGTACTGGGGGAAGCCCGCCTGGCGGATATCTGCCAGGCCGCTCGCCAAACCACATCCACCTTCCCGGAAACCGATGAGGAGGAAAGCCAGGCCCTGGCCTCCGAGCGCATCCTCTCCAAAGTGACGGTGTACGGTGCGGAAACGCACTCCAAGGAGGCTGATTTCTTCGTCCGCCACGAGCCCACGGAATCGGTTTTCCTCAAGGACATCAAGCAAAAAACGGATGTGGTCACCGACCTGGACCCCGCCAAGGCGGAGCGCGGCAAGAGCATGCGCTTCAGCACCATCCGCTGCGGCCACCCCATCACCGTGTACGTGGGGGCATTCGCCACCATCCTGCTGATACCGGCGGCGCTCATTGTCCTTGCCCTGCTCTGGCAGGTTGTCACGCAGGGCAGCACGCTTCCCCCGGAAAGGCTGGGTGCCGGCATGGGAGTGGTGCTGCTGATACTGGTGTTCTACTTTATCATGAATTACCATGCACGCTGCACGGTGTGCCACATCCACATCTTCTCCCTGCGCAAATACCCCCGCAACAAATACGCCTTCCGCATCCCTCTGCTGGGCTACAGCCTCTCCACAGCCCTGCGCATTTTCTTCACCCTGAAATTCACCTGCCCGGCCTGCGGCACCAAGCTCAAGCTGGCCGGACACAACAAGCACCACCACCACCGCGGCCATCCGCATGACCTCTACGGCACCCGCCGCCACCGCCAATAAGCCTTTCACGGGCATGCGCGCACTCTGCACCACGCTCCTGCTCATTCCTTTCCTCGCGGCTCCGCTGCCCGCCCGGGAGGATGCCGCGCAGCCCGCCGCGCCGGAAAGCCACAGCGACCTGGCGCGCGCGCTCACGGATTTCCTTTCCCGCACGGAACTCTGCCTGCGCTCGTGCACGGATGCCGCCTCCGTGCAGGCCGCCATGCCGCGCCTGCGCGAACTGGCGCAGGAGGCCCGCCGTCTGGCGGATGCCCAAGACGCCCTGCCGGAACCCACCACGCAGGACTACATGGCTTCCCAGGAGCTCGCCCTCCAGTTCCTCCCTATCTGGAAAGCCATCCGCGCCCACTTGGAGCGCCTGGAGAAGGACGGACTCATGACGGATGAGCTGCGCCGCCTCCTCCAGACCGGCCCGGAGGGGTAGACCACGCGAAAATTCATCTTTTCCAAACTTTTTTTGCAGAATTTTGGATTTTTTGCAACCACAATATATAGTGGTATCACCCATCCACCCCCACCAGATGCTTTACCGACGCGGAATTTCGCGTCAAAACGGGGGCGCCCGCTTGAATTTTTATGCTTGCAAAAGGTCAGCAAAACCTTAATATCGCAACAGCTGAAAGGCCCCTCTTATGAAAAACGATACATCCTCCCCAAACCGGTTGACGAGCGCCGAGGTACAAAATCTTGCGGACTTCGTCCTGTTCTCGCAGCGCAGCTGCATCCTGAACCTCTCCCCCGTGCTGACGCGCGGCAAGGTGTCCTACCCGCAATTCTTCCTGCTGGCATACCTGGCGGAGGAGGACTGCCTGTCCATGAGCAACATTGCGCGCATGATGGGGCACTCCACGGCCGCGGCCACGGGCATGGTTGACAAGCTGCAGACGCTCGGGCACCTGAAGCGCTACACCGCAGCGGCGGACCGCCGCAAGATCATGGTGCGCATCACGGAGCGCGGGCGCGAGCTGGTGGCGCAGATGCGCAACAACATTGCCCAGGAGCTCTCCCAGCTGATGGCGCAGGACGACCGCGCGGAGAAGATGGACGCCGCGCACCGCGTCATTTCCCGCCGCGCCGCCAAGGCGCAGGACTAACCCCGGCACGCTTTCCGAAAAGCCATGAGCGACTACAGCCCGGAATACCTCGGCAAGCTCAACGCCATCCCCGGCAACTTCGCGCGCTTCATCACGCGCGTGCCGGGCGTGGCCACCACCACGGACCGCGCGGCGGTCATCGCCGCGCTCACGCCCACGCATGAGAAGGTGCTCACGGAGGTGGGCATCAACCCCAAGATGCTGCGGCGCGCGCAGCAGGTGCACGGCAACAAGGTGGCGCTGGTGGGAGACATCGGCTGCTCCTACCCCGTGGAGGGAGTGGACGGCCTGTTCTGCGGAGCGAAGGCGGACTGCTGCCTGGGCATCTACGTGGCGGACTGCGCGGCAGTGTGGCTGTACGACACGGTGACGGGCACGCGCGGGCTGGTGCACTCCGGCAAGCTGGGCACCCAGCAGAACATCGTGGGCGAGGCCCTGGCCGCCATGAAGAAAATCCTGGGCGTGCAACCCATCAACTGCCTGGCCGTCATCTCCCCCTGCATCCGCCCGCCGCACTACGAGGTGGACATCGTCACCCGCATCAAGGAGGAGCTCACGGAGGCCGGGCTGCTGCCGGAGAACATCACGGACAGCGGGCTGGACACCGCGGACGATTTGAAGACCTTCTACTCCTACCGCATGGAAAAGGGCAACACCGGGCGCATGCTGGCGCTCTTCGGCCGCATCCCGGAACCCGGCGGCAACGATTGATGCAACCCACCAAGCAAGAGCTGCGCCGCACCATGCTTTCCACGCTGAAGGCGGCGGCGGCGCAGGACCCCGCAGGGCGGCGTTCGGCCGCCCTGCGCCGTTTGCTGGCCCCCCTGCTCCGCCCTGAAACGCCGCTCACGGTGGCGGTGTACGCCGCGCTGCCGCACGAGGTGGACCTGCTGCCGCTGCTGGACGAGTACCCGCGGCACCGCTTCTGCTTCCCGCGCTGCGGCGCGCGGCACCGCATGGATTTCCACCACGTTACCGACCCCGCCGCGCAGCTGGCGCCCGCCGCGCTCGGCATCCCCGCGCCCTCGGAGGATTTGCCCGTGGTGGCGCCGCAGGATTTCGACCTGGTGCTGGTGCCGGGGCTTGCCTTCACGGAGGAAGGCGCGCGCCTGGGCTACGGCGGCGGGTACTACGACCGCTTCCTGCCGCTCTGCACGCACGCAAGCATAGCAGCGGCCGCCTTTGCGGAACAGATGCTGCCGCGCGTACCCACTGATGAACACGATGTACGCATCCCCCGCATCATCCACCTGTAACCCCACGCCGCCATGAAAAAACTGCTCCTCTGGTCCATCATCCTCTTTGTTGTGCTGTGGGGCATCCTGTGCACGCAGATGCCGCCGGAGGAAGCGGTGCGCTATGCCTGGGCAATCATTCCGCTGGTGCTGTGCATCCAGCCGCTCCTCTACTACGTGTGGGCGCCGCTGGTGGAGAGTTGCGCGCCCGTGCGGTTCTGCGGGCGGGAGCCGGGGCCGGAGCCGGTACATGCCCAGGGGGAACAGGGCGTGAAACTCACAAGCATCCCCCTGCCGCCGGGGGATTCCGTGCTGGTGAGGGATGAATCCTACACCGCCGGCTACACGGAGCATGCGGACTGCCGCCTGAAAAAGAACACCTGCCTGATTTTCTCCTGGAAATACTGGTTCATGAGCTACACCTGCGGCCTGCGCATGCTCACGCGCTTCACCAACCCAGAGCAAAACGAACGCGCGCTGGACATTTCCATCACCTCCAACGACCCCGACGAGTACTTTGCCGTCATCACCGTAGAACCCGGGCAGCGGTACTACTTCACACCGTCGGACTTGGTGGCCATCTCCGGCGGGGTGGAGATTCACGCGCGCTGGCGCCTGTGGCTGCCGGCGTGGTGCATGGGCCAGGTGCGCGCCTACGTGCTCGGCGGGTGCGGCACCGTGGTGGTGCGCGCCATCGGCGGCATCACCGCCGGCCACCTGGAGAACGGGCGGGAAGACGTCCGCAAGCTCCACAGCCTCATCTGCGCCTCCCAGGGCGTGCATCTGCACGTGCGCCGCACGGAAACGTTCCTCTCCTACCTCCTGGGCAAGGCGGACCTGTTCGACTTGCGTCTGACGGGCAACGGCACCTACTGCATCCGCAACTCCATGGAGCGGCCCTTCGGGGCGGGCCTCGGGCAATGGCTCGGGTTTTGAGGTATGCGTGGCCCAAAGGATTTTGGATAGGCGTGATAGGTATTCCCCAATTTACAATCTACAATTTACGATTTACAATTTGGAGAATTCGGCGCGGCTTTCGCCGCGCGGGAACGGGACCCTGCGCCCGTCTTCGCCAAGGCTACGCCGAGGCGGACCGAGAGGCGCGGCGGGGCGGGTACGTGATATCAGGATGCGTATTGGGACAAAAATCGGACACCCGATTAGAGTGCAGGTTATCCCCCACGCTTCCGCGTGGGGCTAACCTTGAGTCGCCATCGGAATGGCTCAATTATAGCCGCGCCTGTCGGCGCGGAGACGAGAAGTTTCATCTGGCATGTTGCCAGATGAAACCTTGCGCAATGCATGCCCACAGCGTACGTTTTTAGTAATGGCGCAGCATTGCCATATCACCCGCACCCATCGGGTGCGTCTCCTTTCCCCGCGCCGCAAGGCGCGCGTACATGGAGCCATTCCGATGGCGACTCAAGGTTAGCCCCATGGCGGGAGCCTGGGGGGTGTCCCCCTCCGCGCTTACAACTAACGGAGTCCCGCCGAATGGCGGGGCGGATGAGCGCCAAGGGTGGCTCCTCTCCGAGCGTTTTTATGGGACGGCAGTGTTTTGATACCATCGTTCGCAGCTTGACTCGCGCGGGCGCGCGTGGTAGAGTGGCGGGTGATAGCAACCGCCATGGCTGAAGAAGCAGAACAACCCGCCCCGATGGAAGACGACCGCGACATGCTGGTGACCGTGAAACCGCGCAGCCGCATGGAGAACTGGCAGTTCAAGCTGCTGGATTTGTCGCTGCGCAACAACTTGCTGAACGCCAAGATGGACGGTTCGCGCCAGATCCGCCTGGTGCTGCCGAGCACGGGTGCGCTGGAGGATGCGCTGGCGGACGGCAAGGGTTTTCGATTTGTCCCCACGGAGGATGCCGCCGCGCCGCCGGACGCCGCCGCGCTCTTCAAATCCCAGAAGCTGGTCTCCACCAAGACGGAGGCGGACCTGCGGCGCAGCCTGCAGGCCCTCTACAAGAACGCGCGCACCGAGCTGGAGGAGAGCGGCGCCAACACGCTCTACCTGGCCTGCGGGTTCCTGCGGTGGTACCGCAAGGACATGCCGGAGAAACCCCTGCTGGCGCCCATCCTGCTGGTGCCGGCCTCGCTGGTGCGGGCAAGCGTGAAGGACGGCTACACGCTGCGCGGGTTCGATGAGGACACGCGCATCAACCTGACGCTGCTGCAATTCTTGAAGACGGAATACGGCATGCGCATACCCGAGCTGGAGGGCGATTTGCCCTCGGATGCCTCCGGCGTGGACGTGCCCGCGGTGTTCGGCATCCTGCGGCGCGCGGTGGAGGGTCTGGAGCGCTGGGAGGTGCTGGAGGACTGCTCCCTGGGCTGCTACTCGTTCACCAAATACCTGATGTGGAAGGACCTGGTGGACCGCCAGCAGGATTTGCTGCGCAACCCCGTGGTGGCGCAGATCGCCAACTCCAAGCGCGGCAGCTTCCCGGAGCAGGCCCCCTTCCCCCCGCCCGCCACGCTGGACGCCGCGGACCCCTCCCGCGTGCTCGTTCCCATGTCGTCGGATTCCTCCCAGCTCTCGGCCATCATGGCCGCGGAACAGGGCAAGAGCTTTGTGCTGATAGGGCCGCCCGGCACGGGCAAGAGCCAGAGCATCACCAACCTCATCGCCCACTGCCTGGGGCACGGCAAGACCGTGCTCTTTGTGGCGGAGAAGGCCGCCGCGCTCAACGTGGTCTTCAACCGCCTCAAGAAAATCGGCCTGGGCAGCTTCTGCATGCAGCTCCACTCCGGCAAGGCCAACAAGAAGGAGGCTTTCAACCAGATCAAGGCCGCCATGGCCGCCGCCAACTCATCCCCGGAGCAGCAGCCCTGGGGCGATGCCGTGCGCGCCATGCAGGACGTGCGCGACATCCTGAACGACCTGCCGCGCACCATGGGCGGCCCGCAGGCGGACGGCGGCACGCTGTACGGGGATATCGACCTGCTGGCGCAGCATGCGGGCATCCCGGACATAGCGTACCCGGCGGAGAAGGCGGCGGCGCTCACGCGCGAGGAGCGGCGCGTCATGCTGGATTCCGCCCATGAGCTCTCCCTGCGCTTCAAGCTGGTGGCGGATGCCTACCCCGGCCCCGCCCAGGACCTGGCGGCCACCGAGTACGATTCCCGCCGCGACGAGCAGCTCGCCGCCTCACTGCAGCGCTTGGTGGAAACAGACGCCGCCTGGGAACAGGCGTTCGATACCCTGGCAGAGCAGCTGGGCTGCCCGGCGGACGACACCGTGCGGGCGTCCCTGCGCACCGCTGCGGCATACGCGCTGCGCACCCCCGCCACGGACAACACGGCCCTGCTGCCCACGCAGGCGTGGAAGACGCTGCGAACGCTGGGGCAGATGCTGCCGCACGCGGAGGGCTACCGCTCGCAGCGCGGCAGGCTGAGCGCGCCGTACGCGAAGGCGGCGATGCTGGACGGCGAGCTGCCGCGGCTGCTGGAGCGCTGCGTGGCGGCGCAGGATTCCCTTGCGCCGGTGCGCTGGTGGGTGATGTTCACCGCGCGGCGCCGCCTGGCAAAGCTCATTCCCGGCGGCGGCACGCCGGATGTCATGAACGACCTGGCAGCCCTGGTGCAGATGCAGCAGGAATACGCCGCTCTGCAAGAGGGCGCGGACTCCCTGCCGCCCCACCTGCAGGACACCGTGGAGCTCACCGCCGCCAAGCTGGCGGAGGCGGAGCGCACCGCGCGCGCCCTGCAGGGAATCGGCGCCTTGGAGGAGGCCGCCGCCCGTCTCATGCACGGGGAGGCCCCCAACGGCTGCGGCCCCGCGCTCTCCGCGCTGCAGCATGAGATGCAGGTGCGGGATACCGTGCTGGACGAGCTTTCCCCATTGCTGGGCATGGATGCCAGGGCCAAGGAATTCTCGCGCACCGGGGAGGCCGCGGCCTGGGCGGAAGCCCTGCTGGCGCTGCGCCCGCGCTGGCGCGACCTCGCGGGCTGGAACGCGGAGGCCGCCAAGGCGCGTTCCCTGGGCAACGCCCCGCTGGTGCAGGCGCTGGCGGGCGGCGCCGTACCCGCGGAGGATGCGGAAACCGCGCTGTTGGTGAACCTGGCGCGGGCGCGCATCCGCCTGCTGGCGGACACCACGCCGCAGCTCAATTCCTTCTCGCCGCGCCTGCATGACGCGCGCATCGACGACTTCTGCCAGAAGGACAAGGCGCTCATGGCCTGCGCCAAGGCGCACGTGTGCGAGCTGCTGACGCAACGCGCCGCCACCTACGCGCAGGACGCCACGGAGCTTTCCATCCTGCAGCACGAGATGAACAAGCAGCGCGGCCAGATGCCGCTGCGCCGCCTGCTGCTGCAGGTGCCGGGCATCATGCGCAAGCTCAAGCCCTGCTGGCTCATGAGCCCGCTCTCCGTGGCGCAGTACCTGAGCACGGAGACCGAACCGTTCGATTTGGTGGTGTTCGACGAGGCTTCCCAGATTCCCGTGTGGGACGCCATCGGCGTCATCGGCCGCGGCAGGAACGCCATCATCGTGGGCGACCCCCGCCAGATGCCGCCCACCAGCTTCTTCAGCCGCAGTCGCGAGGAGGACGACGAGGAGGTGGAGGAGCAGGACCTGGAGAGCATCTTGGACGAGTGCCGCGCCTGCGGCATCCCGGAAATCAAGCTCGCCTGGCACTTCCGCAGCAAGTCGGAGAGCCTCATCGCCTTCTCCAACATGAAGTACTACGACGGCGAGCTCACCACCTTCCCCGCTCCCGTCACGGGCGACACCGCCCTGCAGTACCACTTCACCGGCGGCACGTACATCCCCGGCTCCCGCAAGCGCATCAACCCCACGGAGGCCCGCGCCCTGGTGGACCACGTGCTGCAGACCCTGCGCGCACCGGGATTCCGGTACACAGAGAACACCAGCATCGGCATCGTCACCTTCAACATGCAGCAGCAGGCCTACATCGAAAACCTGCTGGACGAGGAGCGCGCCAAGGACCCCGCGCTGGAGCCGTTCTTCGCCGACACCAACCCGGAGGCCGTCTTCATCAAGAACCTGGAGAACGTGCAGGGCGACGAGCGCGGCGTCATCTACTTCTCCACCACCTACGGCCCGGACGAGGAGGGCAAGATGTCCATGAACTTCGGCCCGCTCAACCTGGCGGGCGGCGAGCGCCGCCTCAACGTGGCCGTCACCCGCGCACGCTGCGGCCTACACGTGTTCACGTCCATGGCGCCGGAGGACATCGACCTCACGCGCACCGCCGCCCGCGGAGCCGCGGACTTGCGGGACTTCCTGG
Source organism: Akkermansia sp. (assembly GCA_024405435.1). GTDB lineage: Bacteria > Verrucomicrobiota > Verrucomicrobiia > Verrucomicrobiales > Akkermansiaceae > Akkermansia. Next base: position 9,156 of record JAKSOU010000054.1, read on the forward strand.
ACTACGCCAAGCGCGGCGCGGCGGCCTACATGGCCTCCAAGGCGCCCGCGGGCGGCGGGGTGTCCGGGCTCACCCAGGCCGTGGCGCACTCCCTGGAGGAACTGGGCTGGAAATGCCACCCGAACGTGGGCATCTCCGCCTTCCACATCAGCCTGGGCGTGGAGGACCCGCGCACGCCGGGAGCCATGCTGGCGGGCATCATGCTGGACGGCACGGAGTACGCCGCCGCCAACACCGCGCGCGACCGCGACGTGCTGCGGCCCTCCGTGCTGGAGGGGCTGGGCTGGCACATCCTGCATGCGTGGGCGCTGGATTGGTGGCGCAACCCGCAGGAGTGCATCCGCACGCTGGATGCCCGGCTGCGCGAGCTGGCGCAGCGCGAGCCGGAGCCGCCCGCCGAGCTGCCCTCGCTCATCGACAGCGTGCAGGCGGACACCCCCGCCGCCGCCCCGCAGCAGGAGGTCTCCCGCGACCAGCTGCTCAAGGTCCCCTACATGGAGTACGAGCCGCAGGATGCCTTCCCGAACCCGGAAACGGCGTCCGATTTCACGCTGCGTCAGTTTGTGGTGCCGCTGGTGCAGCGGGAGGCCCCGCTCACCCTGGATTTTCTCTGCGAGCGCATCTGCCAGCTCACCGGCGCCAATAAATTGAACAAGGAGGCCACGGAACGCGTCAAAGACCTTGTGAAGGCATGCTGCAAGGAGGGCGACTTCGCCGCCAAGCGCGAAAAGGGCGCGGACGGCACCCAGCACACCCTGCTCATCCCCGCCGGGGAGGATGCCCCCAAGGTGCTCATCCGCGCCCGCGGCCCGCGCCATTGGAGGGATATTCCCATCTCCGAGTACAAGGAGCTCGCCAAGCACCTGCTCAAGGACCTGCAGACGGAAAAGGGCACCAGGGAGCACCTAGACGCCATCGCCGCCTTCTACGACGTCACCCCCGCGGAGCGGCGCGGCTTCGACACCTTCATCCGGCAGTTCATCTGATGACCCCGACGTACTACACAGCAGAGCTTGGCGGCGAGCGCCGCGGCCCGTTCACCGCCGAACAGGTGGCGGACATGGTGCGCTCCGGCCGCATCACCGCCAACACCGTCTTCTGGCGTCCCGGCATGCCGGAGTGGCAGCGCATCGCCGCCTTCCCCATGCCCACGCAGGAATACAACATCGTGAACGCCACCAAGGCGGGGCTGCGGCGCGCCGTGCGCTTCTCCGGCCGCTCCAGCCGCGCGGAGTTCTGGTTCTTCGCGCTCGCCGTGTTCATCTTCTTCATCGCACTCCTCATCATCAACAGCTGCATTGCCAACAGCGCCTATTTCGCCATTCAGGAAAACGTCTACTGGGTTTCCTTCGTGTTCATGGCCTACTGCGCGGTGGCGCTGCTGGCCGCGGCCGCGCGGCGCCTGCACGATGCCGGGCTGACCAAGCTGCTGCTGCTGTTCCTTCTCGTGCCCCTGTTCGGGCCGCTCGGCTTGGTGCCCTTCCTCCTCTTTCCCCCGGAAGACACCGCCAACCCGCACGGTGCCCGCCCCCTCGCCCCGTGGGAATGATGCCGCCGATTTTTTGGCCGCGCGTTTGAAATTTGTGTTGACCCGCCGCACGGGTAGGCGTATAATGCGCGCGCCCGGTTGGGCCAGGTGGCTTGGCGGGGTTCATTAACAACTCATATCATCACCAATATTATGGCTAAGTACGCTATTAACGGTTTCGGACGCATCGGCCGCAATGTCCTGCGCGCCATGTCCCAGACCGAGCTCGAGAAGGTTGTGGCCATCCACGACCTTACCCCCATTGAGACCACCGCTCACCTGCTGAAGTACGACTCCACGCAGGGCAAGTTCAACGGCACGGTTGAAATCAAGGGCGAGGACATCCTCGTTGTCAACGGCCACGAGATCAAGATTCTCGGCGGCATGCTGGGCCCGGACCAGCTGCCCTGGAAGGAACTCGGCGTGGACGTGGTCCTGGAGTCCACCGGCCTGTTCACCGCCCGCGAAAAGGCTGAGGGCCACATCACGGCCGGCGCCAAGAAGGTGCTCATCTCCGCCCCCGCCAAGAACCCGGACCTCACGTTCTGCATCGGCATCAACGACAACGAGTACGATGCCGCCAAGCACAACATCGTCTCCAACGCCTCCTGCACCACCAACTGCCTTTCCCCGATGGTGAAGGTGCTGAACGACAAGTTCGGCATCGAGAAGGGCATGATGAGCACGATCCACTCCTACACGAACGACCAGCGCATCCTGGACCTTCCGCACAAGGACCCGCGCCGCATGCGCTCCGCCGCCATCAACATCATCCCCACCACCACCGGCGCCGCCAAGGCCATCGGTGAGGTGATTCCCCAGCTCAAGGGCCTGCTCAACGGCGCGTCCTTCCGCGTGCCCACCCCCACCGGCTCCCTGACCGACTTCGTGGCCATCCTGAAGAAGGACGTGACCGTGGAGGAGGTGAACGCCGCCATGAAGGAGGCCGCCGAGGGCCCGATGAAGCACATCCTCGAGTACTCCGAGGAGGCCCTGGTGCTCCAGGACATCGTGTCCAACCCCCACTCCTGCATCTTCGATTCCGGCTTCACCTATGTGGTGGGCGGCAACATGGTGAAGGTGTGCGGCTGGTACGACAACGAATGGGGTTACTCCAACCGCGCCGCAGAGGCCATGAAGAAGCTGGGCGACTCCATCGCCTAAGCCTCCGGTTTGGAACCAATCATTCCCGGCGGGAAGGTGCCACGGCGCCTTCCCGCCTTTTTTTCTGCAGGAAATTGCGTCATTTTTGCTTGACCTCACCCTGCTCGTGCGCTATATGTTTAGGGAACCTTAACGGTTCTCTCATTAACAAGAACAAAAAAAATGAAAGCAAAACACTATATTACAGCCGCACTTGCCGCAGCAACCCTCCTTGTGCCCTCCTGCACGACGATGTCCGACTACGACAAGATTTCCTTTGAAGACCTTGGCGGCGTTCACGAGACCATGGACGGCACGGTGGTTGCCGCCCGCTACGTGAAGGCAGGGGCCTCCAGCGAGACGAAGGAATGGAGCACAGCCCTGGGCACGGTAGCCGGCGTGGCCGGTGGCCAGCTGCTTGGCGGCGGAGCCGGCCGCGTGGCCTCCACGCTCGGCTTTGGCGCAGCGGGTGCGCTTGCCGGCCGCGCCATAGCGGAAGGCATCGGCACGCATGCGCAGGAGCTCACCGTGAAGGTCAAGAGCGGCCGCAAGTACACGGTGACGCAGCCCATCTACAAGCAGTTCGGCGCCATCCCGGTGGGAACGCGCGGCGTGCTGCACGTGGGTAACGGCCGTTCCCGCTTCGTTCCCAACTAAAGGGCCCGCGGCAATCCGTATTTCAGCCACCCGATGCATTGCACGGCACTGCTCGGGTGGCTTTTTTGTTCCTGAAACAACCAACCAGGCAACCGTCATGGCATACACCGAGACAACCACGCAAAGCTGGGGCAGCCGCCTCGGCGATTCCATCAAGGGGATTATCGTCGGATTCATCCTCTTCATCGTGTCCTTCCCCCTGCTCTTCTGGAACGAGGGCAACTCCGTGAAGGTGGCCAAGGCCCTGGAGGAGGGCCGCGGCATCACCGTGGAGGTGCAGGACATCAGCAAGATCGACCCCGCGAACGAGGGCAAGCTCGTGCACATGTGCGGGGACGCCACCACGCAGGACGTGCTGAAGGACGCCGAGTTCGGCATCTCGCACAACGGCATGTTGCTGCGCCGCAAGGTGCAGTACTACCAGTGGGTGGAGAAATCGCACAAGGAGACCAAGAAGAACATGGGCGGCAGCGAGACCACCGTCACCACCTACACCTACTCCGAGGGTTGGCGCAACGAGCCCGTCAACTCATCTGCGTTCAAGGAGCCGGGGCACGACAACACCGTCTCATACGCCGTGAACGACCGCGAGGAATACGCCGCCAACGTGCAGTACGGCGCGTTCAAGTTCACCCAGAGCATGATTGAGAGGCTGGGCAACGAGAAGACCTACTCCCTGGAGGATTACAAGATACCGGCAGCCCTGAGGGGCCGCGCCTGCGTGGCGGACAAGTTCGTGTACGTGGGCCGCAAGACCGCGCAGTCCTTCCAGCAGCAGGCCGCGCTCGGCTTCGGCCAGCAGGGAGCCTTGGCGGCACGTGCCGTTGCCCAAGATGCTGCCACGAATGTGGAGCGCACCAAGCTGGAGATTGAGCAGCTGCGCCTCCAGGTGAAGCAGCAGGAGCTCGTGCAGCAGGACCCCGCCGCCACCGCGGAGCAGAAACAGGCCGCAAAACTGGCCGCCGCCCGCGCGGAGATAGAAGTCCAGCAGAAGGAGCTGCTCATCAAGCAGGCTGAGCTGGATGCCAAGGGCGCCGACGCGGCGCAGCCCGTGGCCCAGCAGTCCGCAACCCCGCAGGTGCAGGAGCCCGCCCCGCAGGAGGAACCCTGCTCCGTCTCCCCCACCGACCCGCAAATTGGCGATGTCCGCATCACCTGGGAGGTCATCAGCCCCAAGGAGGCCGTCAGCATCGTCTATGTCCAGACCGGCGACACCTTCACCCCCTACCACGCCAAGAGCGACCGCAGCGTGGCCCTGCTGGGCATGGGCATCCAATCCGCGGAGCAGCTCTACGAGCATGCGGAGGACATGAACACCATCACCACTTGGGTGCTGCGCTTCGTGGGCTGGTTCCTGATGTTCGGCGGGTTGGGCATGATCTTCAAGCCCCTCTCCGTGCTGGGTGACGTGGTGCCGTTCATCGGCTCGCTCATCGGCGGTGCGTCCAGCGTGGTGGCGGCCCTGATGGCGCTCATCCTGAGCCTCATCACCATCGCCATTGCCTGGATATGGTACCGCCCGCTGCTGGGCATCGCCCTGCTCGCGGCGGCGGTGTTCTTCGTCTACCTGCTGTTCAAGCGCAGGAAGAAGCCGGCTCCGGCGGACGCGGAAACGGTGTGACGACATTCAGGATTAGGATTAGAAAATCAAGCCCCGCACATGAGTGCGGGGCTTTTTGCTGCGCGCAATGGTACCGGCACCCTATCCCGCAGGCAGCCAAAGGAATTTGAAGAAAGGCGGGGTGGTATATCCACTCCTCGCGCCGGATGGCGCGGCTAACTTCCCAAATTGTAAATCGTAAATAGTAGATTGTAAATCCATCTAGTCCCGGCGGGAATCGAACCCACATTTGCCCTTTAGGAGAGGGCCGTTCTAT
>JAKSOU010000055.1 GCA_024405435.1 Akkermansia sp.
TTCGGGCTGTACTTTTTCTACGACGGGGCGGTGGGCTACCGCCTGCAGAACGAGGTGTATTTCAGCCACGAGGCCTTTGCCAACCTGGGGCAGCAGGTGGAGAAATCCGCCCCCGCCTCGTGGAAGGCCATGACCTCGTCCACCCCGCTGCTGCCGGCGGTGCAGTTGGAGGACGGCCCGGCTATTATCGTGGCCGGGGAGACGGCGTTCCCGCTGCCCAAGGACTGCGAGGCCGCGCGCAGCTGCCCGCCGGAGGTGCAGGACTTCCACGCCATGAAAAAGGGCTGGAACGATTGCTGGCTCGCCTACACCGCCCGCATGCACTACCCGTCCAACCCCGCCGAACACCCGCACGATGAGGGGGCCATCCGCGAGCAGTGGTACGCGGGCACCGGCTGCATGGTGGTGAGCCTCGTCATCATCTGGCTCATGGTGCGCACGAAGAACCGCGTGCTGGCGCTGGAGGGCTCCACCGTGAAGGCCGCCGGGCGCGAATTCGCCGTGTCCGACATCACCAAGCTGGATTTGCGCCAGTGGTGGGGCAAGGGCGTGAAGGGGGTGGCCTACGCCACCGTGAACGGCAGGAAAATCAAGATGGACGGCATGACCTACGGCGGGTTCGGCGGAAAGGGCAATGCGGATGCCTTCATGCACGCCCTGCTGAAACAGTATCACGGAGAAATCCTGGAGTACGAACGCGACGAGGATGCCGCAAAGTCTTGACAGCTCCGCGGCCGTATGCCTGCTGAAGCAAGCGTGCCGCGCACTGGGCGCCGCGCGTGCCGGGCGGCGCCTGCACACCACGCTCCTGCTGGCGGTGGTGGCGGTGGAGCTGGCCGTGCTGGGCGTGGGGGTGACCCGCCGCCTGGAACAGGCCAATGCGGAAGCCCTCCGCGTCTCCGAGGCGCAGATCGCCGCCATCGAGGCCCAAGAGCTGCAGGACATGCGCAACTCCGGCTCCGGCAGCATCGGAACCGGCCCGGAGGCGGCCGTGGAACCCCCGCCGCCGGACGACAACGTGGCCGGCAGCGACACCGCGCCGCCCATGCGCCCCATGAACACCGATATGCTGCTGGCGCAGAACGGCGGAATCGACCTGGGCGACGGCGGGGAAACCGCGGCGGCATCCGCCACCGCGGCTCCGGATGCCACGGCGGGCGTACTGGCCGGGCTCACCCGCGAAGACCGCCAGGAGCTGGACCGCCTGATCCGCCAGGGCGTGACCGCCCTCACCGCCGGGGATATGCGCCTGTGCATCCTGAGCCTGGAGCAGGGGCGCGCCATTGCGCCCAACCATCCCGCCCTGCTGTACTACTACGGGCTGGCGTACGACAAGCTGGACAACCAGGAGAAGGCGCGCGACTTCTACACCCAGGTGTTCGAGATGCGCGACAAGGCGGGCAAGTACTTCCAGCGCGCCGCCAAGCGCCTCTCCTTCGGGTTCGACAGCGCGGCCGCCATGCGCGGCAAGCTCTCCTTCGGCCCCTACCAGCTGCGCCGCACCACGGACGAGGAGCTGGCGGAGCACGTGGATATCCTGCTGCCCGTGCTGCTGGCCCCCGGCGAGGAAGTGCAGCCGGACGACATCTACATCACCATCCAGTTCTTCGACCTGGTGGACGGGCGGCGCATCGAGTTCTCGCGCATGGCCAGCCCGCAGCTCACGTGGCAGAACGACAAGCCGACGTGGGAGGAGTGGGAGGAGAACCTGCTCATCACCTACAGCGTGCCGCCCCTCACCGCGGAGGAGGAGGACGCCTACGGCAGCCTCAAATACTACGGCTTCACCGCCAAGCTCTACTACAAGGGTGAACCGCTGGACTGCATCAGCACGCCCTCCTCGCTCATCCTGCAGGAGCAGCGCCTCAACAGCCGCAAGAACCGCGGCGGATACCAGGAGGGCCTGCTGCCGGATGACGGCCTGGCACCCGGCGGCGGCGCGGAGGAAGCCCTGCCCGTCTCCGATTTCCTGAACGATCTCACCACCCCGTAACCATGCCCGCCATCTTCACAGAATTGCCCCACACCCTCGGCATCTACAAGCTCACCCGCCTGTTGGAGTCGCGCGCCAACGCCGACCTCTACATCGCCGAGCAGGACCTCGTGAACCGAGAGGTCATCCTGGAGGTGCTGCGCCCGGACGCCGCGCCGGACGCGGTGAGCGACTTCCTGGAGTCCGGGCGCCTGCGCGTGTCGGCCTCGGGCCTGCCGCACGTGGCGCAGGTGCTGGAATCCCGCCAGGAGGACGGCGTGTGGTTCATGACCCACGAGAAGCCCAAGGGGTACTCCTACATAGACATCCTGGCGGCCAAGCAGCGCATCTCCCCGCACCACTGCTGCCGCGTCATCGCCCAGGCCGCGGATATCTACACCTACTGCAAGAAGCGCAACCTGGATTCCATCAACATCACGCCCGCCATGCTTTTCCTGAGCCCGGACGGCGGCACGGACTTCCTTTCCCCGGTGACGGCGGCGGGGCGCGGCACGGACATAGCGGCGCAGATGAACGCGCTCTCGCGCGTGCTGGCCCCCACGCGGCCGCTGAACGTGTCCGGCTCCACGCGGTGCGCCAGCCTGCTGCGGTGGATGCAGAAGGACGCGGCCGCGGAGAGCTACGATTGGGCGAGCATCGGCATCACCGCCAGCACGGTCATCACCCAGCTCAACGAGAGCGAGCCGCCGCTGGAAATGCCGGAGCCGCCGCAGAGCGAGGGCGCCATCCGCCGCCAGCGCCGCAACCTGCGCCGCAAGGTTCTCTACTGGGCGCGCGTGGGCGGCCTGGCCGCGGCGATTGCGGGCGGTCTGGCGGCGCTGGGCATGCTGCTCACGCCGTCCGAGGTGGTGCACGCCATCCCCACCGCGCACGACGGCGCCGTGTTCTGCAAGCAGGGCGCGCAGAAGCTCGCCGTGGCGGATTCCCTCGTCACCATCGCGCAGTATGAGGAATTCCTCAAGCAGCTGGACAAGATGCAGCCCACGGAGCTGGACCGCATCCACATGGGCATACCCGCAGACGCCCGCAACCACACCCCGCAGGAGTGGGAGGAGCAGCTGCAGGGCTCCAAGGCGCGCAGCTCCTTCCACGGGCGCTCGCTGAAGGCGGACAGCCCGGTGACCGGGGTGAGCTACTGGGATGCGCTGGCCTACGCCCGCTTCCGCGGCGGGGAGATAGCCGCCGCGCCCACGCTGCAGCTGGTGCGCAAGAACACCGCCGTACACACCCTGCAGGAGTGGAGCGCCTCCCAAACCCCGCGCGACATGGATTTCCTGTACCGGCACGGCAGCCCGCTCATCCTGGGCAGCGGTGAAACCCCGCAGCTCATCCCCGTGAAATCGCCGGAGGTGCGCTCCCACACCCTCGGCTTCCGCATCGCCGTTCCCAAAGACTGATTTTTTCTCTTCCCCCCCGATACCATGAAGAAGCTCATCACCCTCATCCTTATGCTGGCGGCGGCGCTGCTCATGCAGCTGCCCGCATCCGCCCAGGTGGAAGTGCAGCTCACACCCAACCGCACGGACTACGTGGCCGGCGAGGGCGTGGGGCTCAACCTCACCATCACCAACCACACGGACACCGCTCTCAACCTCCATGACGTGGCCGGACGCCCCTGGCTCAACATCATCCTCACACAGCGCGGCGTGGGCAGCCCCATCATGCCCAAGGACAGGAGCGGGTTCCCGCCCGTCAACATCGGCCCCGGCAGCCAGCGCACCGTCACCGTGGGCCTGCGCGACAAGTTTGCGCTGGACACGCCAGGAGCGTTCCGCGCCACGGCCACCATCCTGCTGCCTGACGGCCGCACCACGTACACCTCCAACCGCGCGCTCTTCAACATCACCACCGGCGGAGCCATCCGCTCCTTCCCCATCCAATCCCGCGGCAGGCGCCTGGAAATCAGCGCCCGCCTAGTGCGCACCGCCAAGCAGGAGGGCATTTTCGGCCAGGTGGTGGACATGGACACCAAGCGCGCGCTGGGCGCGTGCTACATGGGGCGCTACATCAACTTCATGCAGCCGCGCGTGATGCTGGACGGCTCCCAGAACCTGCACATGCTCTGCCAGTCCACCCCGGAGTTCTTCACCTACTCCGTGATGAACAACCGCGGCCAGCGCCTCTCCTACCAGGTGTACCGCCGCGTGCCCGGCGTGCCCGTGGACCTGGTCAACACCGGCAAGGGATTCCGCCCCGTCGGCCTCACACCCTACGATCCCAAGGCCGAGGCCAAGAGGCAGAAGGAGCAGCTCCGAACCACCTCCGAACGCCCCCTATAATTCAAAATTGTAAATCGTAAATAGTAAATCGTAAATTAAGATGAGTTGTCCTACCATCGCCATCGTCGGCCGCCCCAATGTCGGCAAATCCGCCATCTTCAACCGAATGGTCGGCCGCCGCATCGCCATCGTGCACGACCAGCCCGGCGTCACCCGCGACCGCCTGTGCGCGCCCGTCCGCATCACGGACTATGAGGCGCTGGCGGTGGACACGGGGGGCATCGGCTCCACGCTGGACGACGGATTCGGGGCGCAGGTGGCGCGGGAGGCGGACATAGCGCTCAACGCTGCGGACTGCATCATGTTCGTGTGCGACTGCCGGGATCACCTGACGCCGATAGACAAGGCCATAGCGGAGCAGCTGCACAAGAGCAGCGTGCCGGTGCTGCTGGTGCTCAACAAGGCGGACACGGAGAAGCAGGAGCTCAACCTGGGCGAGTTCGCCGGGCTGGGGTTTGAGAGCTACGTGTTCACCTCCGCCGCGCACGGCCGCGGCTTCAAGCAGCTGGCCGCCAAGCTCAACGCCGTCCTCAAATCCCTGGGCGCGGATGCCAGGCAGGCCGAATCCGATGCCGATGCCGACCCCGAGGAGGAGCCCGACCGCGAGGAGGTGGCCAAGGACTCCCCCATCCGAGTCGCCGTCATCGGAAAGCCCAACGCCGGCAAGTCCTCCCTCGTCAACGCCATCCTCAACGACCGCCGAACCATCGTCTCCGAGGTCGCCGGAACCACGCGCGACGCCATCGACATCCCCTACACGCACGACGGCCACGGCTACGTGCTCATCGACACCGCGGGCATGCGCCCCCGCAACAAGCGCGACACCTCGGTGGAGGTGTTCTCCGCCATGCGCAGCGAGAAGGCCATCCGCCGCGCGGACATCTGCCTGCTGGTCATCGACATGGCGGCGGGCGTCACCCAGCAGGACCGCCGCATCGGCTCCATCATCGCCAAGGAGAGCAAGCCCTGCATCATCATCGTCAACAAGTTCGACCTCTACTGCCCGGAGGCCCCCATGAGCGCGCGCAAGGATGCGGTGAAAGAGCATATTTCAGAGAATCTGTTCTTTTTGGACTACGCGCCGGTGAGCATCGTCTCCGCCAAGGAGGGAACGGGGCTGGAGGGCATTTTCAAGGCCATCCAGCGCGTGAAGGCGGAGGCGTGCGACATGCCGGGCACGGGTGAGCTGAACCGCCTGCTGCAGCGCGCCATGGAGATGAACCCGCCGGGCCAGCACCGCGTGCTCAAGAAGCGCCTCAAGCTCTTCTACGCCACCACCGCGCTCAACGAGAAGTACACCACCATCCCCGTGCCCACCTACGTGCTGTTCGTGAACGACAAGCGCCTGCTGCCGGACAGCTACGCCCAGTACCTGCGCAACGCCATCCGCAAGCGCATCAAGGCCGCGGGCGTGCCCATCGTGCTTTCCCCGCGCTCCCGCGTGCGCAACAACGATTGACGGGATGAGCCGGACGGCCAAAGGCCTGCTGCTCCTGCTGCCGCCGCTGCTGGCGGCGGCCTTTGTCATGGCGGCGCTGGCGTGGCCGGAGCGGCTCTCGCAAGTGGTGGGCGCGGTGTCGCCCGGCTGCCCCTTCCACCGCCTCACCGGGCTGTCGTGCCCGGGCTGCGGCGGCACGCGCGCGGTGCAGGCCCTGCTGGCGGGGGATGTGTGGGCGGCCTGCCGCTTCAATTTCTTCCTGATTCCGTCCGTGCTGATGCTGCTGGCGGAATACCTGCGTGAGGCCGCGGCCTTCATCCGCCGCCGCCCCCTGCGCCCCAGCCGCACCTACACCCGCATTGTGCAGGTCTACGCCTGGAGCGCCGTCGCCTGGTTCATCCTCAGAAACGTTTTCGGCGTTTAGGCTCCCCCCCGGCACATTTTTCTGACATTTTTTCATTTTTTTTGTGCATTTCGCCCGCCGCGCGGCTTATAGGGTGTAGAGAACGCCATGGACAACCCCAGTCTCAGCCCCCTGCCCCCGCCGCCGCGCAACACCCTGCCGCGGCCGGACAACCACCTGCCCAGCGCCATCCTGGTTACCTGTTTCTGCTGCATGCCGTTGGGCATTGTGGCCATCGTCATGGCGGCGGGGGTGGACAGCGCGTGGGATGCGGGCGACCGCGAGAAGGCGTACCGCGATTCCGAGCGCGCGCGGCAGTGGGTCAACTGGTCCATCCTGGCGTGGCTGGCAGGGGTGGTCCTCTCCGCCCTGGTTGCCGCTTTCGTGCACTATACGGCGCACCACTGACCCGCCCACCATGACGCAGTGCCGCGATTTTTGCTTGATTTTCCACGGAATTCATGCTATAGGGTAGGTATATGAACAAGCTATTCACTCTCACCCTGCTATTGGGAACGATGTTGCCGGTGGCGGCCCAGGATGCCGCCAAAACGTCCTCGTACGCCAAGGAAATCCATGAGAAGAACATAGCCGCTGTTCAGACAAACGCCGTGAAGCCCCGCCCGGCGGGTTCCATCTACATGGGCGATTTCCGCGCGCCGAAGATTGAGAACGTGCGCGTTGCGGTCATCGGCCTCGGCGAGCGCGGCACGCCCCAGACCCTCCAGCTTGCCGCCGTGCCCCACTGCACCGTGGTGGGCGTGTGCGACCTGTACGACGACTTCGCCCAGGAGGCGGCCGACAAGATTCAGCAGCGCACCGGGCAGCGCCCCGCCACCTACAGCGGCGACAAGGACGCCTACAAGAGGATGCTCCAGGAGCTTAAGCCTGATGCAGTTATCATCAACACCAACTGGGACACGCACGCCCAGTTCGCCATCGAGGCCATGGAGGCCGGGGCCCACGTCTTTGTGGAGGTGCCCCTGGCCACCACCATCGAGGACCTGTGGCGCGTGGTGGATGCCTCCGAACGCACGCAGAAGCACTGCATGATGATGGAGAACTGCAACTATGGGCGAGAGGAGCTCATGTTCCTGAACATGGTCCGCCAGGGGCTCATCGGCGAGCTGCTACACGGCGAGGCCTCCTACATCCACGAGCTGCGCAGCCAGATGTTCGACGTGGACCGCGGCTGCGGCTCCTGGCGCACCTACCACTACGCCGAGCGCAACGGCAACCTCTATCCCACGCACGGTCTCGGCCCCGTGGCCCAGTACATGAACATTGCCCGCACGGACGACACCTTCGACCGCATCGTCTCCTTCGGCAGCCCCGCCCTGGGACGCGCCAAGTTCGCCAAGGAGAACTTCCCCGCCGACCACAAGTGGAACCAGATGGAGTTCAAGTGCGCGGACATGAGCAACTCCATCATCAAGACCAAGGCCGGCCGCACCATCCTGGTGCAGTGGGACGAGACCAGCCCGCGCCCGTACGACCGCAAGAACCTAATCCAGGGCACGGAGGGCACGCTGGCCGGCTACCCCACCCGCATCGCCGGTGAGAAGATCAGCCCCAAGCCCGGGGAGGACCTGACGCACGCCCACGCCGGCGGCGCCGAGATTGCCGACATGGGCGGCTACCACCGCTGGTTCCAGGGCAAGCAGGCGGTGAAGGTGATGCACGACAAGTGGGACCACCCGCTCTTCAAGCGCCTGGGCGAGGCTGCCGAGCGCCAGGGCGGCCACGGCGGCATGGACTACATCATGCTCTGCCGCATCATCGAATGCCTGCACAACGGCGAGCCCATGGACCAGAACGTGTACGAGGGCGCCCTCTGGAGCGCCGTCGGCCCCCTTTCCGAAAAATCCGTGAACGAGGGCGGCGCGCCGCAGGAGTTCCCGGACTTCACGCGCGGCGGCTGGAAGACCACGCCCCCGCTGCCCGTGGTGGAGTAAGGCGTTTCGCCGCTTGATTTGCCACAATGCACCGGCCCACCCTGCCGCATGGCGGGTGGGCCGGTGTGGGTTTGCGCGCCACCTGCCCCGGCGTGTCACCTGCCGGTGGCGGGGCGCCAGAATTCCGGGTAGAGGATGGGCGCGGCCACCTCGTCGTACATTTCCTCGGCGGGGTGGTGGGGGTATGCCTTGCGAATAGCGGCGTCTAGGGAAATGTGAAGGACGAGCGTGACAATGCAGGCCAGGATGGAGAGGATGATGGCGGGAATGGCCAGGCGGCTGCGGCGGCGCGCGGGCTTTTCGGCGGGCAGGCCGGGCGGCAGCTCCGCATCCAGAGGCAGGGCGATGCCGCTGTCCGCGCCGCGGGAGACGAGCAAGCGGCAGCTCTTGCCGCGCGCCACGGCCTCGATGTCCTCGAAGCCCCACGTGACCCAGTAGTTCTCACCCGCCAACACCAGCACGAGGCGTTGCTCTTCATCGAAGAGGAAGGCGGTGGGCCGCATCTGCAGCGCCTTCCCGGTGGAAAGCGCGCGCAGGAGCTTCCCTCCGGGGTGCAGCAGGGTGGAGCCCAGGCGGTAGACCAGGTACACCAGGAAGATGAACAGAAACAGCTGGCCTCTCTCCATCTCGCCCCCGCTCCATACGGAATACCCAAGATCCTTGCACAGCCACCAGGAGAGCACGGGCATGGCCAAGAGACCAAGTATTGCCAGCCAGGGCCTGCTGATGCGTGTCGCCAGGATGTCGTAGGCTTCCCGGCGCTGGGCGTACGTGAAATTCAGCGGGTGCGCGGCCGTTGCATCCACGGGCGGCGGCACGGTGCCGCCCTGCTTGCCCACACGCGCCTGAATCTCGCTGAAAACCTCCTCCCGCCGGGCATCGTCCAGGCCGTGCAGGGGAATCCCGCGCCCCCCGGTGGGGGCGACGATATTCAGGAAGCCGAGCTTGCGGTCCCAATGCGGTTTGGACAGCAGGTGCCAAGCATAGTAGACAGAGGCGCGGTTGTTTTCAAGCACCAGGCCACCATCAGAGATTGTGAGGGTTGTCTCCTTCCCGGCAAGAAGTGGAACCTGCCGCTTGACTTGGCGTTTCACCATCTGGTGCCATGCAAGCTCCAGAATGGCCAGGCCCACAGCCAGGCCCACGCCCGCCGGAATCATGTATGCCCTGCCGAAATCAAGCAAGATGGATTCCAATCCCAACAGCAGGACAAGGAGCGCCAGCACCCTCATGCGCACCACCATGACCTGACGCCGCACCAGCGCCGCCACAATGCGCGCCATCTCCTTCCCCTCCGGGTATTGCAGCTTGTAGACCTTGGCATCACTCGGGACAGCGGGCAAGCGGGGTGATTCAGGCTCTGTGGTGTTCTGGCACATACGTTTCTCCATACCCATATAAGCACGAAACCCGCCCGATGCACAATTTTTTTTGAAAAAATGTGCGGAAAAAGTGAAAAAGGGGTGCTACCAAACGAACGCGGGCGTCAATCGCCAGAAATTCCAAGTCGTCATCGAATATGAGAACCCTCGCCAGGCAAAGGACATCCGCAAGCTCTACCCCCACCTGGACTCCGCACCCCAGAAACAGGGCAAACCAACCATGCTGGAAGCGGAATTCCTCCTCGCCACAGAAAACGCAAACCTCCCCATCTCCTTCATGCCATACCGTACACCCCTCCCCCACGGCGGCTGCCGCATCACCATCCGCGTCACGGATAAGCCTGTATCTGGTTTCGTGCCTTCAACTCTTCCGGTTTCGGCGCGTGATGTGCCGCCCCGGCGGGATGGTTAGCATCCCACGGCGCTCGAACCGCTGCACTTATCCTGGCGCTCTCATGCCAGCATGCGAAACGATGCTTCCAAGCCGCCACCGCAAACTCCGCCGGGCGCTCATGCAGCTTCCTCTTACCTCCCTTCTTCACCCCGCCACCATACCACAACCACCCCCACACGCAAGACAAATTTTCAATAGCTCCAAGTAAATCATGCTCAAGCTCACCATCAAGCTCTCCCCCATCCCGGAACTCAAGTGCGCCAAGCTCTCCAAACAGGACCTGGAGCCCGTCTGGCGCTCCGCCGCCAACGGCGTGGCCACCGCGGTGAAGACCCATTTCCGGAACTGGACCTCGCTTTCGGAATTCACCTTGAATCCCACGGCTATGGCCATTTGAAGGGCGTAGTGCTGGGCGAGATACTGTTTCCCATCCGCGGCAGTTATCCGAAATTTTCGGATAACTGGACCCCGCTCCAGTTCAGAGTCCTTGAAGATTTTCAGGATGTGGTAGTTAATGGTGCGGACATCCACGCCGTAAAGCGCGGCCATCATCTTCTGGGTAAGCCAGATGTTTTCATCCTCGTACCTCACTTCCATACTTTCCCTGCAGCCGCCCACAGAGGCGACGTAGGTCAAATACTCGGCGGTTGAGCTGGGCACAAGCTCGTTCTGTTTGCGTTTTGCCATGCATCCCCGCGCTCCGCGGGGTGTTCCCATTCCATCATGCAATGCCTGAACATCCAAGAAAAAAGCAAAAAGGATCTTGTACAAGAAAACGCCCCCGCCCGGCGGGAAGCCGAATGGGGGTGGTAAATCTGCGGCTGCGCCGCCTGATTTGCAAAATCGCCGACAGGCTTATTCCTCCGCGGGGGATTCGGACTCTGTTTCGGGTTCCGTCTCCGGTTCCGGTTCGGGAGCGGGTTCCTCCGCGGGCTTGGGCTGCGGCTGTTGGGGCTGGGCCTGGGGCTGCTGCTGTTGCGGCTGCTGGGCGGGGCGGCGGTGGCGTGCGGCTTCCACCAGGAAGTGCTCCGCCACGCGGAAGGCGCGGCGGGATGCCTCCTGCGCCGTGCGGTCGTCCATGAGCGCCAGGCCCTCCTCGGTCACCTCACCCAGGTAGATTTTCCAGGCGCGGCGCACCAATTCGTCGGGGTCCACGCGTGTGGACTGCTGGGGCTGTGGCTGCTGCTGGTTGTCCTTGTTGCGGTTACGGTTGCGGCGGCGCTTGCGGCGACCGCCGCCCTCGTTGCCGCCCACGGTTTCGGGTGCGGCAAAGCCGGGGGCCACCAGCACGGGGCGAGCGTCCGGGTTGGGGATGTCGTCCTCCGCGGGCTTGGGAGCGGGTTTCGGAGCGGGTGCGGGGGCGGGTTCCTTCTCAGGCGCGGGCTTGGCCTTGGGGGCGGCCTTCTTCCTGGCGGGCTTGGGGGCCTTGGGCGTGGAGGCGGCGGTGCCGGCATCTCCATCCACCTTGGCCGCGGCCTTGCGCGTGGTGGTCTTGCGGGGCTTGGCGGGCTTCTTTTCAGCCTCTGCGGGCTGCTTGGGTTCTGTATCGTCCATATTGGTTGCTTCTATTGTTGTTCCATAGCGTATGGATCCACCTTGAAGGTCCACTCAGCCTTGTGGCTGGTGCCGTTGGTGGTCTTCCAAGTTACGTGTACGGAAATGTTGGGCATGTAGATGCGCATGGGCACCTGCCATGAGATGGTCTTGGCGTTCGCGTCCACGCGGGCGGGCACGCGGCCGAAGCCGCTCACGCTCATGTGGAGGCTCTGCATATCCACGCCCGCCACGCCGCTCAAATCGGCCTGGATGAGCTTGAAGTTGCAGGGCACGGTGGAATTCGGGCGCGGCAGCACGGCAAAGGGCGGCGGCGGCGTGGTGGGCGGCAGCGTGCCCGGCGTGGAGCCCAGCGACACCGCGGAGCCGGATTCCGCCACGCGGAAATCCATCGCGCTCGCAAAGATGCTCGGGTCTGTGCCGAACACCATGTAGCGGTGGATCTGGAAGGGGTCCTCCGTGTCCGTGACCTTGCCGGGCAGCACGGTGAAGGCGGCCACGTAGCCGTAGCCGGGGATGCGCTCCAGCATGGCGGGGGTGACGTATCCGCCGGGGTAGCAGTAGGTGTTCACGGTGCCGAACATGGCGGTGAGGCGCTTCTGGGAGAGCCCGAACTCCTGGTCGATGAGGGCGGTGTAGGCGGGGCTGTCCTGCGGTTCGCGGGCCTTCCAGTCCTTGGGGTAGAGGTGGCTCACGGAGTGGCTGCCGATGCTGGCGCCGTGCCGCATCATCTCCCTGACCATGTCGGGCGACATGCTGTCTCCCCTGCCGGAGAGGTAGTGGGTGTAGAGGAAGAGGTGGAAGGGGTAGCCGTACGCCTTGAGGATGGGGTAGGCCTCCGTGTACACGCTGCGCCAGCCGTCGTCCATGGTGATGAGCACGCACTTGGCGGGGAGCTTGCGCGCGCCGAAGCGCCACTCCAGGAACTCCTGCATGCTGATGACGGTGAGGTCGCTGTTGCGGATGTACTCCATCTGCTTGCGGAATTCCTCCGTGCGCATCAGCATGTCTGAAACGGGTGCGGTCTTGCTGAAATTGTGGTAGCCGAGGACGGCCACGCGCGTCTGGTCGCGGTTCACGGGCACGCCCTTGCCCGGCGCGGGAGCGGGCTGCGGCTTTTGCGGGCGCACGGCGGGTATGGCCACCGGGCGCGGCGGCCCCGCCGGATCCACCCCCACCGGGGCCGGGTCCACACGCATGGGCTCCAACTGCGCCTGCACCGCGCCGAGCAGCAGCACCGCCCACAGCAGCACCGCGCCCAGAAGCGTCTGGATGGTCTTGAACATCTGCCCAGAGGGTACCAGCAATCGCCGCCAAAGGCAAGCCATTTCAAGAGCGCCGCTGCGTACGCACGTTTCGCGCGCGCGAAAAAATTTCCTCCTTGCGGTGGGGGCGCGGATGCGGTAGAATGCACGCGTGAGCTATCAGGTCTTCGCCAGGAAATACCGCCCCCAGACATTCAAGGATGTGCTGGGGCAGGACCATGTGGTGCGCACGCTGTGCAATGCCATTGAGCAGGAGCGGCTGGCGCACGCCTACCTCTTTGTGGGCCCGCGCGGCACCGGCAAGACCTCCACGGCCCGCATCTTCGCCAAGGCCCTCAACTGCACCGGCGGCCCCAAGGTGGAGTTCGACCCCAACGAGGACGTGTGCCGCGAGATAGCCGAGGGCCGCAGCCTGGACGTGCTGGAAATCGACGGCGCGTCCAACCGCGGCATCGACAACATCCGCGACCTGCGCGACAACGTGCGCTTTGCGCCCACGCGGGGCAAGTACCGCATCATCTACATAGACGAGGTGCACATGCTGACGAAGGAATCCTTCAACGCGCTGCTGAAGACGCTGGAGGAGCCGCCGGCGCACGTGATGTTCATCTTCGCCACCACGGAGCCGCACAAGATCCTGCCCACCATCCTGTCCCGCTGCCAGCGGTTCGACCTGCGCCCCATCCCCACGGACATCATCGCCAGGCACCTGGTGAACATTGCATCCAACGAGGGCGTGGCGCTCACCGAGACCGCGGCGTACGCCATCGCCCGCGTGGCGGACGGCGGCATGCGCGACGCCCAATCCATGCTGGACCAGCTGGTGTCCTTCTGCGGCAACAGCATAGACGAGCGGGACGTGAACGACATCTTCGGCGTGACGAGCCGGGAGACGGTTGCCAAGGCGCTGTACTACATCCTGGCGCGCGAGCTGCCGAGCCTGCTGCACCTGGTGCACGAGCTCTCCGAGGCCGGGCGCGACATGGGGCAGCTGCTTTCCGAAATCATGGGCGCGGTGCGTGAGCTGCTCATCCTGAAAGTGGCGAGCCAGGAGGCCAACCTCTCCCTGCCGGAGCGCTGGCGCGAAACCCTGGAGAAGCTGCTGGCCCAAACACCGTCCGACAAGATTGTGCGGCTCATGGAGGTGCTCTCCACCGCGGAGGAGCACATGCGCTGGAGCACCAACAAGCGCCTGCACTTGGAGATGGGCCTCATCCAGGCCGTGCACTCCCTGGCGGAGGCCAACATCAGCGATATCATCCGCGC
>JAKSOU010000056.1 GCA_024405435.1 Akkermansia sp.
CCGGGAATGCCACCATGGGCAACGGCACGATCGGCGTTGGCGGCAGCGTGATTGTGAACGGGGGCGCGCAAGCGCACTTCTCCGCCGGCACGCACATCAGCGGCGGTGCCGTAACCGCCGGCAAGACCGCCGTCAAGGCGCTCAATACGGATAAGGAGGGCCTGCTGCAGGAACTGAGCGTCTCCGAGGGTCATATTCTTGGAACAGGCCGCGCCGCCAGCCTGGCGGACGGGCTCTATATCGAATCCGAGTCCGACCTGCTCATTGAGAGCATGACCCTCACCGCCAACAACGAGATCCACGTGGGAGACAACACCATCACCCTCAAGGATGTCACCATCAAGCTCTCCGAGGATTACTTCGACCGTGAGAACCCGGTGGACGGCGTGTACTACTTCAAGCTCCAAGACCTCTTCCATTGCGATGTGGAGTTCAACAACGTGGTGTTCGACGCCACCGACCTCACCCTGCCGCAGGGTCACGACTCCATCATCGGCATTGATTTCGGGAACAAGGTAAACATCGCCAAGACGGACGACATGTACCTCCACATGGGCGGCGACTGGAGCCAAACCATGAGCCTGGTCGACGGCAAGCCCGTGTTCACCAAACTGGTCCCCACTCCCGAACCCACAACGGGCACCCTCTCCTTGCTTGCGCTTGCCGCCCTGGCGGCAAGACGCCGCAAGTAATTTACAATCTACAATTTACGATTTACAATTTGGAAATATAGGCGGCTACGCCGCATGAAATGCCCGCCCCGCTTGGCTTTGGGCCTTGCGGGGCGGTTTTCTATTCTCCAACGCCCTTTTGAGCCGCGCGGGCGGGGTTGGTGGCAAGTGCCGATATAGCACGTTCGGGATGCCTACAGTATTGCCAATACTGTAGGCTTGAATTTGGTGTAGGGAGCGGCTTTTCAATGGCCGTTCCGAATGGGCGTGCGGCGGGGTGGTGGCGCGCGGGGAATGAAAATTTGGCTAAAAATAGCCAGATTTCAACACACACATAAGGCGAAATTTTCAAAATAACCCTTGACCTACAGTATTGGGAATACTATAATCATGCACGACACGGACAACCGTGGCAATCCCGCCCGGCACGTGCATTACATTAACGAAACATACAAAACTATGAAGAAGACGCTATTCTTCACTATGCTGGCTGCCGCCCTTGTGGGTGGGCATGTGTTCGCGGCGGACGCAATCCTCACCGAGGTGAAAGGCGCTACTCAGAGTGGCAATTCATACTACGGCGAGAGGAACAACTCCGGCGAGGCAAAAGATGCTAATGTCACCGTTTCCGCTTCCGCAACCGGCTCCGACTTGCACCGCGCATCTGTGTATGGCGGCTATGCCAACACAGCGGCCTCCAACAACAAAATCACTATGACCGGTGGTGAGGTGTTGAGTTTGTACGGAGGCGAGGGAAAAACCACTGTCTCCAAGAATACTGTTATCATGACCGGAGGCAAAGTTACTTCCTCCCTGCGTGGCGGCAATTCCACCGCAGATAAAACGGAGCTTGTAACGCCGCTTGTTGAAAAGAACGTTGCCATTGTGGCGGGAGACTGTGAAATCTCTTCCGGCCTATACGGCGGGTATTCTTCGCATGGCTATGCCAAGGACAACAAGGTCTATCTGGTGGGCAAAGGGGCCACCGCCACCATTACGGACGCCCAGGGAATCACGAGTATATACAAAGGCGGCAACATCACGTTGAAGGCGGTTTACGCCGGACAGGGAGATTCCACCCTCGACAACAACTCCATAGACAACTCCCTAGACATCTACGGCACCGGCATTACCGCCTCTGGTCATGTGGAAGATATGCAGGTCCTCAACTTCCATATCTCGCAAAACCAGATTGGCGGAGAGTATGCAAACGCCAGCATGCTTACCCTCACCTCCTATGACATGAATCTCACCAATGTAACCATTGGCATCCAGGATGTGGATGTGCAGGCTTGGACCCCCGGCACCACGGTCACTCTGGTGCAGCTGGATAAGGATAAGAAAACTATCAAGGGTATCGAAAGCGGCCAGGTGGTGGACATCAAGCGAGACGACAAGGTGGTTGCCAAAGGCCAACTGGTGCTCAGCAACGACAACATGACGCTCTCGCTGAGCATTCCCGGAAGCGTGCCGGAGCCGACCACAGGCACTCTGAGCTTGCTGGCGCTGGCAGGGCTCTGCATCCGCCGGAGAAAGTAAGGTTTACCTTGTAGGTATTTTCCCCGCCCCGCTTGGCTTTGGGCCTTGCGGGGCGGGATTTTTTTGTGGGGGCGGACGTATGTGAGCTGCCACCCTTGGCGTGTATCCACCCCGCCATGCGCGGGGTGGATTCGGGGTCGGTTTGCCTACCAACCACGCCTGTTACCATCAATCATTGCACACCGCCCTATAGGTGGCATACGGCCGAATTTCTAAACTCAAATTTCCTATTTTCCCAGACTACACCCCGCAACCATGCGGGTTAGCGCTCCGTTACCGGAGCGCTATGGGACGGCAATGATTTACGATTTACGATTTACAACACGCCCGACGGCTGTAAGGGCGGGTGGACCAACCGCGCAGCGTGTTGGCCCCCGCAGGGGGTGAGGTGCCGTGAGGCGGCACCGAATCAATTTGGAAAGTTAGGCGCGCGTTGCGCGCGGGATTTTGCGGGTACCCACGCAAATCCCCTGCAAACGCCCTGATTTTTCAATTTTTTTGGCGTAAATTGAAAAAACGGTTTGATTTCTGCCCGGAATGTGCTAAACTAAATGACGTGCAGGCGGGCTTCCGCCTGCATATTTAATAAAAGTAAATAATTAATCACCATGAAAAGAACACTCATGATTACAACGCTGGCTGCCGCCCTCATGGGCGGGCAGGTATTCGCCGCCACCGTCATCCCGACCAAAGTGACCGGAAAACCCTATGGCAAATGGGCTGACAACAATGCGTGGTTCTGCGGCGAATATAGTGGTACTAGCCAAGCGGCCAAAAACGGCACGGTCAACGTTACCGCCGTCGAGTCGGGTGGGGATGCCAATGCAGCCACTAAATGGATATGCGGCGGGGGTTCGAGGAGTGGTGACGCAAACAACAACGCGGCCATCATGTATGGCGGCCAGGTGGGGTACCTTATCGGAGGGGCTGTGGCCACAAATAAAACCTCGTCAGACAATGTGGTTGTCATGGCCGGTGGCATTGCGGATTGTGTCTATGGCGGGTACAGTGCGCAAGGTCAAAAGAAAGCTACAATCAACATAAACAACAAGGTTCACCTGGTGGGCGTGGGTTACACAGGCACCTTGACACTGCCCAACGATTCCCATGGCAATGCGCAGAGCGTGACGGTGACCGGCAGCGCCATCAGCATCACCGATACGGTGGGCGCCGGCAACAACTGCACCGGATCCACCAACACCAACAACACCCTGGATATCTACGGCACGAATATCGCGGTCGCACAGATTGTTTCCACCACCACCCTGAACTTCCACATCACGAATGGGCTGGCGACCGCAGAGGCCCCCATGCTGAATTACACGGCCACAACCACAGCCAAAGCGCTCACCTTCCACAATGACAAGAAGGTCGCCGGCGGATGCGAATTCATCGCCACGGAGGTGACCGACTGGTCCGCCTTCGCCGGCAAGTCCATCACCCTGGTTCAGGCGAAAAAAGCAATCAAGGGCCTGACGGAGGACGACCTCAAGGAGGCGGGTGTCGAGCTCAAGGGCGCGGATGGAGCGGTTGTAGCCACCGCCACGCTGGTGCTGGAGAACGACGGCATGAGACTGGTGATGAGCAACATCAAGGCGGCTTCCCCCACCCCGGAACCCACCACGGGGGCTCTTTCCCTGCTGGCGCTGGGCCTGCTTGCGGGACGCCGTCGTAAGCACTAATTTACAATTGACAATTTACGATTTACAATTTGAAAGTTAGGCGCGCTGCGCGCGCGTGAAATGCCCGCCCCGCTTGGCTTTGAGCCTTGCGGGGCGGGGTTAATATTTGGGTGCGCCTCGCGCGCGCTGGAAAAGCGTTGAAAATAGCAAGTTTGGCTTGACACAGGCATTCCAAAGGCTTACACTTTGCCGCACCTGCGCGCGCACTAAAATACATTGCCATGAAAAAGACACTGTTCATCACCATGCTCACGGCCGCCCTGTTGGGCGGGAAGGTTTACGCCAACACCGGGTTTGAGGGCGGGATAATAAGAAATTTGCTCGGTCCACACGATCTTGCTGGTGACAATGGTGCACATGGTGAAAAACTTCGGATTTTCGAGGATCCCGAGTCAAACTACGAGGCACTGGACAATGTCTTTGGATACTTTGGCGTTGGTGCAGAAGTGTGGGTGAGCTCCGGAAACGTTGTTACCATGGAGGGCGGCATTGTGCAAACGGTTTACGGTGCATATACTATTGGAACCGTCAAGGAACAAACGATTTGGATGAAGGGTGGGACTGTTCGGGGAACAATATGCGGTGGTGTCTCTACAACGGATGATCATAACTACTCATGGGACAACACGGTCATTGTCACGGGAGGGAAGGTGGGAGCAATCATTGGAGGTCAAGCCGAGGCGCAAGACGATGCGGACGCATCCCGCAACAAGGTCTATATAACGGGATTGTCTGCGGATTGTGCTCCGTCTGTCTGCGGGGGAAAAGTCTTGGCGGAGACGCGAAATGGTGCAGGATCCAACGAGGTTCACCTGGTGGGGGATGGTGCCGCCATTTTCATTGAAGGCGAGAGACTTGAAGGGCACTCCATGACACTGGGCGATGTTCAGGGCGCGTTTTGCCCCCGTGGCGAGAGTGGCAACTCCGTCCACATATACGGCAGCGGTATCCATGCCAGATCCGTGAACCACACGCAAATCCTCAATTTCCACCTGGTTGACGGGCTTGCGACTGCAGAGGCGCCCGTGCTGGCGCTTTCTGGAACAGACCAGTACTGGCATAAGTTCAACATGGCAGAATTCTCGCTCGGCATTATTGCGGACGACGTGACGGACTGGGGCGTGCTGGCCGGGCGCACCGTCACGCTGGTGGAATCGCAGCTTGCCATCACGGGCTTTGGGAGTACCCCCTACAAGGTGGTGGATGTGACCAAGACCGGTCAGAGCGCATCCAAGGGCATCCTCACCATGGGCAACGAGGGCAAGGAGCTTCGCTTGAAGGTGCTGCGCCCCGGCACGGAGGTGCTGGCACCCGGCGACTCCAGGCAAGCGGGAAGCGCCACCATAACCGCGCTCAAGGAAAACGAGCCCGGCCTGCTGGACAACCTCACCCTGGACACCGACACCATCCTGGGCGCGGGCCGCGCCGCCAGCCTGGCGGACGGGCTCAAGATTCAATCCGATGCGGACTTGATGATCAAGAACATGACCATCACCGCCAACAACGAGATTCACGTGGGGGAAAACACCATCACGCTCCGGGATGTCACCATCAAGCTCTCCGAGGATTACTTCGACCGTGAGAACCCGGTGGACGGCGTGTACTACTTCAAGCTCCAAGACCTCTTCCATTGCGATGTGGAGTTCAACAACGTGGTGTTCGACGCCACCGACCTCACCCTGCCGCAGGGCTTCGACCCCTCCAAGGACGCCATAGGCCTTGATTTTGGGAACGAGGTCAACATCGACATGACGGACGGCATGTACCTCCACATGGGCGGCGACTGGAGCCAGACCATGAGCCTGGTCGACGGCAAGCCCGTGTTCACCAAACTGGTCCCCACCCCCGAACCCGCCACAGGGGGTCTTTCCCTGCTGGGGCTTGGCCTGCTTGCCGGCCGCCGTCGTAAGCACTAATTTACAATTGACAATTTACGATTTACAATTTGAAAGTTAGGCGCGCGTTGCGCGCGAGAAACGCCCGCCCCGCCTGGCCTCCTGCCTTGCGGGGCGGTTTTTTGGGGCGGCAATGATTGCAAATCGTTGATCCGCATGTTGATTTTTGGGAAAAAATGCGTTCGGGAGCACGTATGGCGCGCTTTCGCGCGCGTTTGCGCGCGAATATGCTTGCGGAGTGCGGGCGGCGCGTGGTAAACTGCTTTTAATCTGCCATGTTGGAATCCCGCAACATCTGCCTGGAGGTGGAGGGAGAGGAGGAACCCCTCTTCCTGCTCAACGATATCAACTTCTGTGTGCCCAAGGGCCATTTCATGGCCATCGTGGGGCCGTCCGGCTGCGGCAAGACCACGCTGCTCAAGAGCATTGCCGGCATCATGGCCACCACGTCCGGCTCGTTTTTCTGGGAGGGGCGCGACCTGGCGGAGGAGGGAGATTTCAAGCCCTACGAGATTGGCTACGTGCCGCAGTTCAGCATTGCGTACGATGAGCTGACGGTGGACGAGAGCATCGAGTGCTCGGCGCGTCTCCGCGTGCACGGCTCGGAGGACGAAATCAACGACCTCATCGATTCCGTGCTGGAGGAAACGGGGCTCACGGAGATAGCGGACCGCCAGGTGAAGCGTCTTTCCGGCGGCCAGAAGCGGCGCCTGGCGCTGGCCATGGAGCTGGTCTCCCACCCGCGCATCCTGCTGTGCGACGAGGTGACGAGCGGGCTTGACCCGCGCTCCGAGCAGGAGATTGTGGAGCTGCTGCACCAGCTGAGCCGCAAGGAGGGCCGCATCGTCATCTCCGTCACCCACAGCCTGGCGCAGCTGGATTTGTACGACAGCATCATGGTGCTGGTGAAGGGCAACCTGGCCTACCACGGCTCCCCCGGCGCCATGATCCACTACTTCGGCGTGCAGCATGTGGAGGACGTGTACCCGCAGCTGGGCCTGCGCGAGCCGGCGGACTGGAGCCGCAGCTGGCTCAAGCACCGCGGCGACTACTACCGCCGCATGGAGAGCGAGCACCTGGAGAAGTACCGCGCCATGGGGCAGGAGCCCCCGCCCGCCACGGCGGACGAGGACGAGGAGGAGGCCACGCCCTCCTTCCTCACGCAGTTCTTCACGCTGCTGAAGCGGCGCTTCACCATCCTGATGCGCGACCGCACGCAGCTGGTGCTGCAGCTGGCCATGATCATCATCTTCCCCATCCTGGTGGCGCTCTTCTCCAGCAAGGGGCAGGAGCAGCTCCACAACCTCACGGACCAGGCCAGCAACGATATCGCCGCAGAGGTGCAGCAGCAGCAGGCCATCGCGGAAACTCGCGCCAAGGTGGGCTCCGCACAGTCCGGCATCATCATGTTCGAGGTCATCCTGCTGGGGCTCATGGGCTCCAACAACTCCTCCCGCGAGATCGCCGGGGAGCGCCTCATCATGGAGAAGGAGAAATTCGCCGGTACCAAGACCTCCGCGTACCTATCCTCCAAGCTGGTGTACCTAGCGGCGCTGGTGCTGGTGCAGAGCCTGTGGATGTACCTGTTCGTGCAGTATTTCTGGCCGCTGCGCGGCGATACGATGAACCACCTGGGCTTCCTGCTGCTGGCCAACGCGGCCATGACCACGGTGTGCCTGGGCATCTCCGCCAACTGCAAGAACCCGGACCAGGCATCCCTGTTGAGCATCTACCTGGTGGGCTTCCAGCTGCCGCTCTCCGGCGCCGTGCTGGCGCTTCCCACCGTCATCGAGAACATCACCCAGCCTTTCATCTCCGCCTACTGGGCCTGGAGCGGCAGCGTGATGGGCCTGGACAGCGACGTGCTCAAGGCCGTCAACGGCATTGTGCAAACCACCTTCTCCCCCATCTCCCTGTGCCACTGGATCCTGGCGGCGCACGTGCTGGTGGGAATTATCCTGGCATACATCGGCGCCCGCCGCGAACGCTGGGAGTAACCTTTACATCTCATTCATTATGGCAAGACGCAAAAGCAACAAGGGCAACAAGGGTTCCGTGAACGGCACCGCCGTCTGCATCGGCGCCGTGGCCGCCGTGGTCCTGGGCATCCTCGCCTTCTCCGGCGGCGGCGCCAAGCGCGCCGCGGTGGACAACGCACGCAACTTCAGCATCGCGGACTACCGAACGGACGCCTCGCGATACACCAACAACCGCTACAGCATAGAGGGCAGGGTGGAGAACATCGAAACCCTCGGCAACGACCGCCTCATCGCCGTATCCGTGACGGGCAACAGCCAGGAGCGCCTGCCCCTGCTGGTGCGCAGCGGGGTGGCGCAGGGGGTGAACCTGACGCGCGGCGACACGTTCCTCTTCGAGGTGGAATGCTGCACCGGGCATGACAACGACCAAAAGGAAATCAAAGGCGTGCTGGTGGTGCGCCGCGTGGAGACAAAGTGATGAAAACGTTTTACACAGCAGTACTGCTTCCCCTGATGTTCGGCGTTCTGGATGCCCAGATGGAGCCGGGCAACTATGCCATTACACCGGACCTCTCCGGCAACCACGGCAACAACAACGCCAACAACAAGAAGCCCCGCAGCTCCCACTCCAAGAAGGCACGCGATTCCAGGGCCGACGACGAGGACTACGACGACGAGGATGAGGACGACAGCCGCTCCTCCCGCCGCCGCGGCGCAGGCGGCGGCTCCGGCACCACCGACAACGGCGAGCCGGAGAACCCGCGCCTCATGGGCATGGAAATCCCGCTGCTGGACCCGGCGTCCGACACCGTCACCTACAACGGCGGCAAGTTCGATGTGGGCAACAACGCCGTGGTGCGCGCCCGCTTTGAGAAGTACCTGCAGCAGAACCCGGACGACTCCGCGGAGGCCAAGCGCTACCGCCAGCGCATGGACGACCTGATGAAGCTCACGCAGAACAACGCGCGCCAGCATTCGGAGGTGGGCAGCCAGACCCTGCTGCAGATAGGCCGCGGGCTGTATGAAATCAACACGTACCCGGGGGATGCCGGGCAGGCCGCCACGCTGGCAAGCTCCATCGCCTCCGCCCTGGCCGTGCAGTACGCCAACCGCGACCGCGAGAAGAAGAACGAGCAGCTCACCCATGAGATTGAGAAGCTCGTGCACGACACCGATATCCTCACCACACGTAACACCCACGGCCCCTCACACAAGCAGGTGGGCACCGGCCGCAGCGCACGCGTGGTCAAGAACGAATCCAAGTCACACACCTTCCGTATCGCGGAGCAGACCACCGAGATTGCCACCAAGAAGGGCACCAAGGTGAAGAACGACGCCGACAGCGTGGCCGCCCTGGAGCTCTCCAAGATCAACTACCAGGCCACCCTGGTGTCCTTCCTCTTCCAGCGCCGCTTCGAGCACGCCCTCATCGGCAGCTTCGCCTACCGCCACATCTTCCGCGACGGCGACAACAAGCTCAACATCAAGAAGGATTCCCAGGCCGCCAAGGTCTTTGAGAACGGCGCCGGCCTGCCGCCCACCATCAACAGCATCGCCTCACTCGCCGCAAACGCCAGACGTGAGGTGGACCAGAACATGGAGGCCGTCACCAATCTCCTCGCACAGAACAAGCTCGCGGAGGCCACACAGCACCTCATCGAGGCCGTCGCCATCGGCGAGTACATGCCCAGCGTTGCAACCTTCCCGACGGAGAGCCGACGCCGCATCGCAGAGTTCTGGACGCTCCGCAAGCGCACCCTCACCGCCCTCAACGCCCGCGACTACGGCACGCTGGAGGAAATCGCGGACAAGATGAAGAAACTTGACGCGGACTTCGACGACTCTCTGGTGCGCACGTACTGCGACGGCCGCAAGCTGCAGAGCGACATGTGCCTGCGCAATGCCCGCAAGGCCTTCATGAGCGGCGACGAGGAGGCCGCTACCGACTACGCGGAGCAGGCCGCCCTCATCTGGCCGCGCAACCCCCACCTCAAGGAGATGCAGGAGGAGGTGCTCAAGCTGGACAACAACGAGTCCATCATCACCGAATTCAAGAGCCTCCTCGCCCGCCACCAGTACCGCACCATCTACAACGAGCGCAGCAAGTTCAAGGTGGTCGCCATCGACCCCGAGCTGGAGAAGCAGCTGGAGGACTGCGCCACCC
The DNA here is from genome assembly GCA_024405435.1 of Akkermansia sp. GTDB lineage: Bacteria > Verrucomicrobiota > Verrucomicrobiia > Verrucomicrobiales > Akkermansiaceae > Akkermansia. The sequence goes on from JAKSOU010000056.1 coordinate 9,931, forward strand.
TCATCGGCACCATCGACGCCATGCTCGCCCAGATCGACGTGGCCGCCAAGCAGGACAAGAAGATGGGCCCCTGCATGGCGTACGAGATGCTGCTGGATTTCCAGGACAAGGATTCCCGCTACATGGAGGACACCGCATTCAAGGACGCCGTGGTGCGCTTCAAGGTGGACGCGCGCGACTTCGTGGCCGCGCTGGACGAGGCCAAGGTGCAGGAGGAGCGCCGCGAGTACGGCTCCGCACTCGCCAACTACTACCGCGCCCAGTGCCTCTGCCTGCCCTCCAACCGCGCCAAGGAGGGTATCGACCGCGTTTCCCAGCTCATCCTGGCCGCCAAGTTCCCGCAGTGATGCCGCGGAACGCCGTCACCCGCTTTGCCCCCACGCCCAGCGGCCCGCTGCACGTGGGGCATTTGCTGGCCGCGCTGGAGGCCCGCCGCGTGGCGGACGAGCTGGGCGGCGCGTGCCTGCTGCGCATCGAGGACATCGACCTCCGCGCGCGCGACCCGCAATGGGTGGAGCTCATGCACGAGGACCTGGCATGGCTCGGCCTGCATTTCGACGGCGAGGTGATGTACCAGACCCGCCGCTTTGATGCCTACGCCGCCGCGCTGGAGAGGCTGCGCGGCCTGGGGCTGCTCTACCCCTGCTTCTGCAACCGCGGGGATATCCGCGCCCATGTGGCGGAATCCGGCCGCGCCCCGCACGCCACACTCGGGTACCTCTACCCCGGCACCTGCAAGCACCTGCCGCCGGACGAGGTGCAGCGCCGCCTGCAGGCCGGGGACGCCCATTGCTGGCGCATCGACATGGAGCGCGTGCAGGACATCATCGGCTGCCCGGAGTGGCATGATGCCTACCGCGGCACCCAGCGCTGCGTGCCCACCGAATACGGGGACGTGGTGCTGGCCCGCAAGGAGCTGCCCTCCAGCTACCACCTCGCCGTGGTGGTGGACGACGCCGCGCAGGGCGTCACACACGTCACCCGCGGGGAAGACCTTTTCGATGCCACGCACATCCACCGCGCCCTGCAGGGCGTGCTCGGCCTCCCCACCCCGGAATACATGCACCACGCCCTGCTGCGCGACAACGCGGGCAAGCGCCTGGCCAAGCGGGACGGCGCGCGCTCCCTGCAATCCCTGCGCCAGGCCGGCTACTCCCCGCGCCAGGTCATGGATTCCCTGCGCGCCGCACTGCAAAACGGCGGTGTTTGGCAGTGTTGACGGAGGGCAGCCTCCCATAAGTGCAAAAAAACGCCCGGCGTGGAGGCCGGGCGTTTGGAAAAACGGTGTGAGGCGGTGAATCAGTCGTTCACGCGGCCCAGGTAGGTGCCGTCTTCCGTCTTCACGGAAATCTTCTGGCCGGCGGCGATGAACAGGGGAACCTGCACAGCCAGGCCGGTGGTCATGGTGGCGCTCTTGTAGACGTTGTTGGCGGAGTTGCCCTTCACGCCCTCCGGGGCCTCTGCCACCTCCATGGTGATGGCGGCGGGCAGCTCGATGGAGCACACCACCTCGTCCGTGAAGAGCAGCACGTAGCTGTTGCCCTCGATGAGGTAGAGCTTCACCGGCTCCACGATATCCTCGCTCACGCACACGTCCTCGAAGGTTTCCGGGTGCAGGAAGTGGTAGCCCATGCCGTCCACGTAGGAGAATTCCATCTCCTGGCGGGTGAGCATCACGCCCTCCAGGAAGTCGTTGGAGGTGAGGCGCAGGTTGTAGTCCTTGCCGCTGGCGATGCTGCGGATGGTCATCTGCACGTAGGAAGCCATGCGGGGCGGGGTCTTCAGCTGGCTTTCACGGACCACGCAGATGTCGCCGTTATAGTTGACGGCGTGGCCTTTGCGAAGTTGAATAACAGGTACTTTTGCCATAACGCGCCGCAGGGTAGCAGAGCCCGCGCCAATAGTCAAGCCTTTTTCTCATCCCCGTGCGTCAAAAAGAACCGCACCAGCAGGAAGTTCACCGGCACCACAATCACGTACACCGCAAACGGCACGATGTCCTCCCCGTGCCCCAGGATGGGGAACATCTCCACCAGCCACGGCACGCACGCCTGCAGGCAACGCACCATCAGCCCGCCCACGCCCAGGTACAGGAACAGGTTCAGCAGGCCGATGTGCATGCCGTAGTTCACCAGGTGGCTGAAGGCGAACCCCAGGCCCTTCTTGACGCTGCCGCCGGTGCGGAAGGTCCATTTGAGCGAGAGGATGTAGTTGCCGATGAAGCTGACGGCGTAGCCGATGGAGTAGGTGACGGTGAGGGCGAGCTTGTCCTCCTCCCCCAGCCCGAACAGGTGGTTGAGCGCAATGTACACCAGCAGGTGCGCCAGCGTGGCCGCTATGCCCACCACAAAGAACCGGGCGAACTGCCCGCCCATCTTCTGCATGTCCGCCATGTCGTGTCGCGGGGGTTACGTGCCTAGCAGCTCCGGGCGCAGGTAGTGCTGCAGCAGCACCTTGTGGTCTCCCTTGGAGGCCATGTAGCCGGGGTCCTCGTGCCACCACTGCCAGGCGTGGCGGGTGGTGCGGTTGGAGCCGAGGGGGTCGCCCTCCCTGGGTTCGCGCAGGCGCTTGATCTGCTCTGGCGCGATGGCCCGCACCACCTCTGCCGTGGTGAGGGGGACCGAGGCCGGGATGATGGCCGGGATGCCCAGCGGCACGCAGACCTCCACGTCCTTCATGATGAGGTCCGGGAAGTAGAACTGGTGGTACTCGTTGGGCGCGAAGGGCAGGGGCTTGGTGCTCTTGCCGGGCTTGAACAGGGTGTCTATCAGCTCGCTGAATCCCGGTTCCTTGGTGGCGATTTCCGGCAGGTGCACGTTCAGCACGCGCCCGTACTGCCGGTTCACCGCCTCGTACATATCGATGCGGTTCTGCACGTACGGGTCGTCGCTTTGCTTGATGGTGGGCGTGTCCTCGTTGGCCGTGGGCTCCAGCATGTCGCACGTGGTCACAAAGATGGTGAGCTCCGGCTTGATGTCGGCCAGGTGGTTGATGAGGTACCTGGTGGTTCGGGCGTCGCCCTCCGGGTCCTTGCGCATGGCGGCGGGACCGTTGGCCACTGCCGTATCCAGATACACCATCTTGCGGAAACTCTTGCCGAACGTCAGCTTGAAGTTCTCCCTGTTGATGAGGTAGTCGAAATAGCGGTGGCCAAGCCAGTTTTTGCCGAAAACCGTGCTGGCGCCGAGGAATGCCGTTTCAGTGCTCATAACCTTGTGTTCCGGATGATACCACATGCCGCCGCGCATGGCAAGCGGATAGCGGCCGTTTCGCGTTTGCGTGTTGGAGTCGTTTTACCTATCAGAATCGGAGGGAAGCGCCCAGGTCCACGCTGTGGCTGTTGTTGTGCTTGGCGCCCTGGAAGGTGTAGGAGGCGTTGAGGCTCCAGCGCTCGCCGAGGGCGTA
>JAKSOU010000057.1 GCA_024405435.1 Akkermansia sp.
TACGCAAAAAACGGAATGCCCTGCAAGGGTGTTCCGTTTTTTGCGTCTGGAGCAGCCAGCATGAACGGCACCCTCGACAAGGGACGTGCCGCGGCGTGTATACAAAACGGCCCCGCGGGGCGTGCTGCCCGGCGGGACCGTGCGGTTTTGCTATGAAAAAGGCTAGATGTCCTTGCGGACGGAAAGCCAGCTGGCGAGCGCCACGATGAAAATCAGGGAGCAGACGCCGACGGAGAGCACCTGGTCCGCCAGCGCCTTGTCCTGCTGGCGGAGGTACAGGTGCACGCCGCCGAGGACGGCACCGCCGACCAGGAGGGCGATGATGCCCCACTTGTTGGCTCTCCACATGGATTTCCACATGGGCGCGCGGGATTAGTAGTTGGCGGCGTGGATGCGGAAGTAGGCCTGGGGATGGGCGCACACGGGGCACATCTGGGGGGCCTTCTTGCCGATGACGATGTGGCCGCAGTTGGAGCACTGCCAGATCTGGTCCTCGTCGCGGGAGAAGACGAGGCCGCCCTCCACGTTGGCCAGGAGCTTGCGGTAGCGTTCCTCATGCGCCTTCTCGATGGCGGCCACGCCCTCGAACTGGGCGGCGATGGCGGGGAAGCCCTCCTCGCGCGCCGTTTCGGCAAAGCCCTTGTACATGTCGGTCCACTCGTAGTTCTCGCCGGTGGCGGCATCCAGCAGGTTCTCCGGGGTGGAGGGCATGCCGCCGTGCAGGAGCTTGAACCAGAGCTTGGCGTGCTCCTTCTCGTTGCGCGCGGTCTCCTCGAAAAGCTCGGCAATCTGCACGTATCCGTCCTTCTTGGCCTTGGATGCGTAGTACTGGTACTTGGTGTGGGCCTGGGATTCACCGGCGAACGCTGCTGCCAGGTTCGCCTCCGTCTTGGTTCCTTTGAGTTCCTTCATGGCTAAAATGGAATTGTTGCAAAGAAAGGGTAGCACAAAGCCCCCCGCCTTGCCAGCAAAAAGGGATTTCCCCGCGCGTCATCCGCAAATTCGTTGACTTCACCCCGCGCGCGGGTATAATGGTGGGCAATCAGCAACGTCACCATGTCATACAAGATACAAAACGTGGAAATCGGTGGGGAAGATCCCTTTTTCATCCTGGGCCCGTGCTCTCTGGAGCGCGAGGAGTTTGCATGGGAAATGGCGCGCAGCATCAAGGATATCTGCACGCGCGCGGGGGTTTCCTTCATCTTCAAGGCATCCTACGACAAGGCGAACCGCACCAGCGTGAAAAGCTTCCGCGGGCCCGGCCTGAAGGAGGGCTGCCGCATCCTCTCGGAAATCGGCCGCGAGCTGCAAATCCCCGTGGTGACGGATGTGCACACGGAGGAGCAGGCCGCCTACGCGGCGGACTACGTGGACCTGCTGCAAATCCCGGCGTTCCTGTGCCGGCAGAGCGACCTGCTGGAGGCGTGCGCCAAGACGGGGCGCCCTGTGAACATCAAGAAGGGGCAGTTCCTGGCGCCGTGGGACTGCGTGAACATCTGCGAGAAGATGCGCGCGTTCGGCTGCAAGCACTTCATGCTCTGCGAGCGCGGCACCAGTTTCGGCTACAACAACCTGGTGGTGGACATGCGCGGCATGTACTGGATGAAGAAGTTCGGCTGCCCGGTGGTGTTCGACGCCACGCACTCCGTGCAGCGCCCGGGCGGGCTGGGCGGCTCCACCGGCGGCGACCGCGAGCTGGCCCCCGTGCTGGCCAACGCCGCCATGGCCGTGGGCGTGGACGGCGTGTTCATGGAGGTGCACAAGGACCCCGAGCACGCCATGAGCGACGGCCCGAACCAGATTTACCTGCACGATTTGGAGCGCATCCTGGGCAACCTGATGCTGATGCGCGAGGCGTACAAGAAGCTGCTGTGATGCGCGTGCCGGCCACAGTCCTGCTGCTGGCGCTGCTGCTGCCCGCCGGGGCGCAGCAGACCCCGCAGGACGTGAGCGACACGGTGGGGCAGGGGGAGTTCCCCGGCCTGCAGCTGCTGCCGCCGGGCAGCGTGGTGAAGGGCATCTCCCTGCCGCGCTATGAGAACCACCGCGTGACCGCGCTCGTGCAAATCCGCGAGCTGCGCGTGGAATCCCGCAGCCGCGTCTCCCTCCAGGGTATCGCCGCCACCCTCTTCTCCAAGGACGGCTTCCGCACCGCCGTCTCCACCCCGCGCGCCACCTACGATTTCGCATCCCAGCGCGCGGAAACGGCCGGCCGCACCACCGTGCGCGACGAGCGCTTCACCGCCCGCGGCGGCAGGGTGGTCTACAATGCGCGCACGCAGAAGGGGCTCCTGCGCGGGCCCGTGCGCACCACCGTTTCCGCAGCCGTGTTCGGCCGCGCCGCCAACCCCGCACCGCCCGCAAAGAAATGAAGCGCCTGTTGCCACTGATTGCGCTGGCGGTTCCCGCCGCGCTTGCCGCGCCGCCCCAGCCGACCCCGGAGTGGCTGGCACCGCTGCAATCGGATGCGCAGCGCCTGGTGGAGCACTGGCGCGGCGTCTCCGCGGAGGTGGACGACGCCCTCCCCGGGCTGGCCGCCGCGCAGGACGACGCCGATGATGCGGTCGCCGCGCAGGACGACGCCGATGATGCGGTCGCCGCCGGGGACGATCCGCCCGAACCCGCCGAGAGCGACACCCTGGCGTCCTGCCGCGGCGGGCTGATGTTCGACAGCGCCAATTCCACGCTCATCTACCTGGACCGGGTGCAACTGCTGGACGAGCGCTTGCACCTTTATGCGGAGCACCGCCTCTTTGTGAAGCTGCGCACCCTGGACCCGCGCCCGGACACCGCACCGGCGGGTTCCCCGGAGCAGGGCGTGCAGGATGTGCAGCAGGACATCACCGAGCGCGCGCACCAGGTGCCGCAACAGCTGCGCGGCGGCAGGATCGGCATCGAGACCACGGACGCCGTAGCGGACACCTCCGCCAACATCCTGCTGCTGCATTCGCCCGCGCGCGGCATCCCCATCCTGGTCACGCAGGGGCGCAACTCCATCCGCATCCAGCCGCAGGAGGGGCATGAGGCCCTGCTGCTGGCGGACGCCGCGGGCAACGTGTTCATGGACGGCGCGCACATCTCCCTGCGCTGGGTGGACGACGAGGGCCGCGAGGGCAAGATGGAATGCGCGGGCGGCAGCATCACCTACCACGCCGCCACGCGCACGCTCCACCTGCCGGGGCTCTCCACCATGGAGCACCCCCGCGGCACCTTCCAGGCGGAGGAGGCGCTGGATGTCGTGCTCCGGCCGGACCCGGAGGCCGATAGGCCCGGCGGGAGCTACCTTTCCCAGTTCGCCAAGATACGTTTCAAGGGCGTGGAGAGCGTGGCGGTGCACCGCGGCTCCGCCGCGTTCGACGGCTATGCCGCGTCCGGCAGTCTCCTGCAGTACAACGCCTGCACCGGCGCCTGCCGCGTGGACGGCCCGCAGGCCACCCTCACCTACAACGCCAACACCATCACCACCAACGGCACACTCGTCCTCCATGAGAACGGGGATATCGACATCACCGGCGACGACGTGCGCATGGCCTACGAGCGCCCCTCCCGCCAGAACCCGGAAACCACGCTGCGCGGCACCGTGCACTGCGGCACCCTGCATTTCACCGCCGCCACCGGCAGGGTGGAGACGCAGGCCCCCATGGCCATTCACGACGACGAGCTGGATTTCTCCGCCGAGGGGCCGAGCGAGCTCACCCTGCGCCGCGCGGAGAATCCGCGCCCGCGCCCCGCTGCCCTGCCGAGCCTGGCCCTGGCGGAATTCGACGGCGTGGAAACCCTCTCCGCGCACCGCGGCGTGCGTTTGGCCGCCAAATCCGGGCAGGGTGACGTGGCCGCCACGGGAGACGAGGTGCAGGCGAACCTGGTGCGGCAGGAGGCCACCGTGACCGCGCGCGGGGGCAGCCCGCTGGTGGTGCAGGGCAACGGCTTCCGCGCCGCCGCGCAAACCGCCGCCGGCGCGGGCGCGCATTCTTTCCTGCAGGTTACGGAGCAGGGGGAGATCACCCTCTCCGGAAGCCACATCAGCATTGAGCACAGGCCGGACGGCCAGGGCGGGTCCGCCATTGTGGCCGTCTCCCCGCAATCCCCCGCGGAGCTGCATGTCAACGCCGCGGGAGATATCGACCTGCGCGGCGCGGATATCGGCATCCAGACGCACGATTCCGCCGGCAACAGCATCAAGGCCGCCTGCAAGGACAGCCTCTCCCTGGAGAAGGCCGCGGGCCGCGTCACCACCGGCTCCGCCGCGCGCATGCAATCCGCCCAGGGCAGCTTCTCCTCCAACGGCCCCGTCACCGCCACCCTGCGCCAGGGGCCGCCGCGCTCCGCGCCGCGGAACGACCGCTTCGCGCACCTCTCCTACAGCTTTGAGGGGCTGGATGAAGTCTCCACCGCCAACGGCGGCACCATCGGCACGCCGCAGGGCTCCATGAAGTGCAGCGGCGCCATGCACGTGGCCTTCTTCCCGGAAGGGCAGGCCCCGCCCGCACCGCGCGGCGCCTCCCCGCAGCAGCCGGGCCTCGGCAACATCAAGTCCGCACGCGCCGAGGGCAATGTCACCATGGCCGCCAAGGACGCCTCCGGCCGCGTGCTGCGCGCCAGCGGCGATGTGCTGACGCTTGACGCCGCCAGCGGCGAGAAGCGCCTCACGGGCGACACCGTCACCCTCTCCGACCGCTATAACACCCACACGGCCAGCGGCGGTGCCGCCATCACGCTGGATGCCGCCAACAACGCCCGCATCCACGGCGCCACGCAGCGCACCACCGCCACCCAGATACACGACCAAATCGAACAACAGCAGAAAGGAAAGTGAACATGGACGACATTCTTCTCGATGCCCGGAACCTCTGCAAATCCTACCGCGAGCGCCGCGTGGTGGACCACGTGAACCTCACCGTCCGCCCGGGTGAAATCGTGGGCCTGCTGGGCCCCAACGGTGCCGGCAAGACCACCTCGTTCTACATGGTGGCCGGGCTTGTGCGGCCGGACGAGGGGGAGGTCTCCTTCTGCGGGCAGGATGTCTCCGGCCTGCCGATGCACCTGCGCGCGCGCCTGGGCATGGGCTACCTCCCGCAAGAGGAGTCCATCTTCCGCAAGCTCTCCGTGGTGGACAACCTGATGGCCATCCTGGAAACACGTGAAGACCTCACCAAGCGCCAGCAGGCGGAGAAGGCGCAGGAGCTCATGCAGCGCTTCAACATCGAGCGCCTGCGCGACAGCCAGGCCATCCAGCTCTCCGGCGGTGAGAAGCGCCGTCTCACCATCGCGCGCGCATTGGCCTCCAACCCGCGCCTGCTCATGCTGGACGAGCCGTTCGCGGGCGTGGATCCCATCGCCGTGCAGGATATCCAGCGCATCGTCGCCTCCCTGCGGGAGACGGACGGGCTCTCCATCCTCATCACCGACCACAACGTGCGCGAGACCCTCGGCATCGTGGACCGCGCGTACATCCTCTTCGAGGGAAAGGTCATCAAGGAAGGCAATGCGGAGGACATTGCAAACGACCCCAAGACCCGCCGCATCTACCTGGGCGAGCAGTTCAAGATGTAAACCCGTTGCCGGCGGCCCTGTGTTGAAAACCGGCGGCGCCGTGCGCTTGACAATAGTATGGACATGATGAAAACAGCCGCCATGCTGGTGGTGCTGGCCTGCCTGTGCCGCGGCCAGGAGTGCGCGGACGGCCAGTGCGCGGCGCCCGCCGGACCCGCGGACGGACTCTACGCCGTCTACTGCCCCGTGGGGCAGAGCCGTATCGAACCCATCAGGCAGGGGCCGCGCCTCTCCACCCTGGACGGCAAAACCATCGCCATCGTGGGCGGCAGCTTCATGGCATACGTCACCCACCCGGAGCTGAAGCGCCTCATCCTGCAGAAATACCCCAAGGCCACGGTGTACGTGCTGGGCGAGGTGGGTTCCGCCGGCCCCTGGCCCCGCCCGGGCGTGGTGCGCGCGCAGAAGGACGAGTTTGTGGCCCGGCTGCACGAGCTGAAGGTGGATGCGGTCATCTCCGGCAACGGCGGCTGCGGGCTCTGCACGCCCAAGGAGATGGGTTCCTGCATTGCCGCGGAGTACGAGGGCATCCCCTCCGTCATGATAGCCGCGCCGGGGTTTACGGACCAGGCGAAATCCGCGGCGCGCGCGGCGGGCGTGCCGGTTCCGCGCGTGGCGGAGTACCCCGGCGCGTTCTCCGCGCACTCGCGCGAGGAGCTGCTGGAGAACACCCGCAAGGTGCTTTGGCCCCAGATTGAGAGGGCCCTCACCAAGCCGCTCTCCGACAAGGAGCTTGCCCAGGACGACTCAGCCAAGCGGCGGGACGGCGTGGTCTTCAAGGGCTCCCTGGAGCAGGTGAACGCCTATTTCACGGAGCAGGGGTGGAGCGACGGCCTGCCCGTGATGCCGCCCACCAGGCACGCCGTGGCGGAGTTCCTGAAGTTCACGGATGCGGCGGCGGACGACACGGTGGCGGTGGTGCCGCCCTCCCAGCGTGAGGTGAAGGTGCGGCACGTGGCGGCCAACGGGGTGATGGCGGGCTGCCCGCCGGAGTACATGCCCATCCTGCTGGCGTTCACCAAGGCCATGGCCAACGGTGATTTCCGGCGCACGCTGGCCAGCACGCACGCGTGGACCCCCTACTGCTGGGTGAACGGCCCCGTGGCGCGCCAGCTGGGCCTGGACCACGGGCAGGGCGAAATCAGCGACCGCCGAAACGCCGCCATCGGCCGCTTCATCAACCTCGCCATGCTCAATTTCGGCGGCTACTACGTGAAGCAGAACCGCATGGGAACCTTCGGCTATCTCATGCCCTGGTGCCTGGCGGAGGACGAGCCCGCAGCACTCAAGATCGGCTGGCTCCCCTACCACATGCAGCAGGGCATGCAGGTGAACGAGAACGCCCTCACCGCCGCCTCCGCACTCTGCTGGGGAAACAACCTCGCCCCCGCCTCATCCGACCCGCAGGTCATCATGGAGCTCATGGCCTGGGACGCCACGGAAAAGCAGCAGTTCGCCGTGGGCAGCGGAACCCCGTTCGTCTACCGCACCATGCTTGTCACCGAATACGTGGCGCGCGACCTGGCGGCCAGGTACAAGAGCAAGCAGGCGCTGGAGAAGGCGCTCGTGGCCACTGCCCGCATGCCCCTGGAGCAGCGCGCAACCGCCAACTACTGGGCCAACCCCGGCAGCGCCTTCAACCCCGCCACCTATTCCGTGGACGACCATGCGGACAAGCTGGCGCGGGCCGAGGGGGCGGCGGAGACCGCCGTTCCGGTGTGGCTGGAGTGGTGCGGGCTGGAGCGCCTGCAGACCGTGCCGGTGATGCAGGAGGGCAAGACCGCCCTGCTGGTGACCGGGGATGCCAACCGCAACAAGACCATGTGCCTGCCCGGCGGCGGGTACGCCACCGTCAAAATCGAGCTGCCGAAGAACTGGGATGCGCTCATGGCCAAGAAGGGCTACAAGCCCCTCAAATCATTCTACCTGAAAACAGGGCTCAAGCCCGAAACGCCACGCATGCCCCGCGGGCGCATGTGAGAAAACACTCACGTCATCATGACGCAGCAGCCGCGAATTGGTGTTGCCATTGGCTGCGCGGGAGAGTATACAGGGCGGTATGAGCCCAACACCTAACAAGGGAAAGATTCTGGTGGCGCTGCCGGAGCTGGTGGCGCGCCTGTTCCGCGGCAAGCCGGCCGGGGAGCGCGCAGGAACCGCCGCGCAGCACATCAAGGGAACCCTTCTCACCCCGCGAAACGTCATCATTGTCGCGCTCGCCCTGCTGTACGCCGTGTGGCCCGCCGATTTCCTGCCGGACATCATGCCCATCGTCGGCTGGCTTGACGACATCGGCGTGCTGGCCATTGCGGCATCCGTCATCACCGCAGCCGTGTATCACCGCCGCACAGACAACCTGCCCGACGAGGAACAGCCGCAGGAGCGCCCCATGCGCAACTGCACACCCGCCAAGCAGGATGCGGAGGAAAAGCGCCTGCCGTAACCCGCGGCCTACTTCTTGTCAAAGAAGTTCCCGCTGTAGTGGGTGGTGCCGCCGGGCGTGGTGTAGGACGTGCCCGTGCGGCCCTGGTTGTCGCGGTAGTGGGTGGTGCCGCCCGGTGTGGTGTAGGAGGTGACGCTGCGGCCCTTGTTGTCCGTGTAGTGCGTGGTGCCGCCGGGCGTGGTGTAGGAGGTGCCGTGCGTGCCCTTGTTGTCGGAGTAGTGTGTGGTGCCTCCCGGCGTGGTGTAGGAGGTTCCGTGCGTGCCGCGGTTGTCGCTGTAGTGTGTGGTGCCGCCCGGCGTGGTGTAGGAACTGCCGTGGTAGCCGTTCGGCCCGTTGTAGTGCCTGGTACCGCCCGGCGTGGTGTACGCGCTCCCCTGCGCCCAGGCCCCGCCGCACAGCGCTGCCATCATCAAAATTGCAATCGCTTTCATGTTCGTCTCCCTTATACCCCCGGGATGCAGCGTTGTCAACCCGGGTTTTACAGCGAGCCCAGGAAGTCGGCGATACCGATGAGCAGCAGCGCGCCGCCCGCCACATAGCCCGCCGTTTTCATCCAACCCTCCCACTTGCCGAGGACGCAGCACATCAGGATGATTGCCCCCACCGCCGCCAGGGGCGACATGTTCCAGTAGTCGTGTATCATGCTGTTCATGGTTCAAATCAGGGTTGATTGTCAAGAGCGGTTGCCGAGGCATTTGGCAATCATGTAGAGGAAACAGCCAATGAAGGACAGGAAAATGACGATGGTGGCCAGCAGGCAGAGCGCCAGCGCCCAGCCGCCCCAGAGAAATGCGGCAACCAGGGCCAGAAGCCCCAGCACCGCCACCGTGGCAATGTGCAGGCCCTTCACACCCGACAGTGCGAACAGGACGGCCATTATCCCGCCCTCCAGCACGTACAGCGGTATCACCAGCTCCACCTGCCCCAGCATGAGCAGCACGAATCCCGGGCACGCGCTGAGGATGATGAAGCCGCCGACAAAGAGCAATGCCTTCAAATCCGTGCATCTGTTATTCATCCATTGCATATCGTTGCCACTGCGGCCTCAGCCCTCTTTTTGAAAACTTCCTTTCGCTCCCCAAATCTCCCACATGTTCTTCAAGCCTTCGCGGCGTATGTTCACCAGGGTTTTCATATCCACGGCGCTGGCATCGCCCTCCAGGCGCATCAGGAACACGCGCCCCGTCACGTACACGGGCAAGGCTCCCAATACTGCCTCAAAGAGAATTTTTCCACTGGCGCTGAGCAAACCGCCAAAACCGGGAACTATACCCCCGAGACCGCGCGACAACACCTCAATGCCACTCTGCTCACCGATGTATTGGGCCAGGGGCTCGAAAACGTTTTCCTGCAAGGCGTCCACGGCGGGATCGATGACGTGCCCATCCACCGCGCCCTGGGCTGCTTCCACGGCATTGGCGGAGATGAGGGAGAAGATGATGGAATTGGCAATCACCCAGCTGAAGCAGAGCAGGTTGAACACCAGAGAGGGCTTGTAGCCGTGCATGCGCGCCAGCGCAACAATCATTTTCATCTGCAGCACCAGCAGCACCAGACCGTCCAAGAATTTGTTCCGGCTGATGACCACGCCAATGGCCGTTGCCCTGCAGCTGCTGGACACGTATTGGATGGCGCGGCGGTGCAACTCGGAATTCTCGGCATACCTTGCCAACAGCTCCGGCAGCCTTTTCGGTTCCTTGAGGTGGGCGTTGTATATGGCCCGCCAGAGGGCGAACAGTTCCCTTTTCCGCGGGTCGGGATCGTTCTCGCAGTGCTCATAGGGTTCCAGTTCCCGCAATGCCGCCCTGGTGCGGCTTTCCACGGAACCTGCGCCGCGCCCCATGCGGCAGAACGAGATAATCGGCCCTATTACCACCACCCACAACAGCCACGCAACGCCCGCCGCCAACACCGTGCCGGCTATCGGGTACGGCGTCGTCAGCTCGTTGAGAGCGCGTACCTTGATGAGGAGGTCGGAACCAAAGTACAGGCCCACCACCAAGACCGCGGCTATCAGGAAGGGCACCCAGTGTTGTTTCTTGCTCATGCTCGTTGTCCGGTTGCCATGCACCACGCATCCACCTGCTCCATGAAGTGGTCGATATCCTCCGCCATCTTGTCCATCAACTGGATTTCGGCGGTCTTGCGGGCAATCGCGCCGTCCGTCTCCTGCCTTTGAGCGTTCAGGTCATCTCGAACGGGCTGCAGGTGGGCATCCACCTCCCGATTGACAATCCGGGAGCTGCTGTTGTTTCCGCCCTGCCCCACAGAGGCGTTTTGGACGATAGAGGCAATCTGGCCGATGTAGTTGGCAATCATGCCTTCGATATCACCCAGCCACACTTCCGAGCTGCGCTTGATGCGCCCCACGCCATACCGGACAAACAAAAACCCCTTTTTGTTTTCCGTGGTGCTGGCATAATGGGTCGGCGCGTGCTGTTCTATGTTGAATCCGCCGTCCAGCAGCGGGCTTTGGTTGCAGAAGGAATGAAAAGCGGCGGCATGGCGCTCCAGCACCTTGGGAGCGTTCTCCACGTCCTGCACGCATTTCTTGGCCTCGTTGCATGCATCTGTGCAACGCCTGCACACCTCGCTTCCGATCAAATCCCCCAGCCCGTGGTGGGAACTGCTGCCGTTTGCGCTTTGCTCCACTTGGACGTGCTGGACGCCGAGTGCGTTAAGGTATTGCTCTGCAAGCTCCTTACCTTTGTTGAAACAGGCCTGCAAGTATGCATCAAGTTCATCGCCGGGGATAAGCTCCTCTGCCATGCAGGGGCGGTTTTCGCGAATCTTGTTGCACCATTTGCGGATATCCGATGCCAGAGGTTCGGTCACGCAGCTGGCGTTTCCGTGGATGGCAAAGGGAGCCTGGTTCGGGTGGAGCTTTTTGGCAGCGTTTTCCCAAGCGGTTTTGGCTTGTTGCAGGTTCTGCAGAAGGCCTGTGGCCGTTTGCTTGCGCATAGTGAGACGCGTCTTGGCATCGTTCAATTCCCTGTGCAGGGTTTCCTTGCAGTACTGCAAACGCGTGGCCGTGCCGTTCTGGTCCAGGTGGTTGAGCAGCTTTTCCTCCAGCGGCAGGAAGCCAGAACGCTCCCGGAGGGCCGCCTTTTGCTCTTCCACGGTGGAGCCTTCCGGCACCTTGATGTTGCGGTCGTCCTCCAAGATGCCTGCGTATGCCTCTCCCAGGTTGCAGGCGGATTGGTTGAGGGTGGCTCCCTTCTTGATTTTCGCAAACACGCGCTTGGCGTTTTGAACCTGCTCCTCCCACTTGCCTTCCAGGCACTCCTCCGTCACCCAATCCTGGTTGCGCATGCGGTTCATCACCACCCAGGCGGTTGCCTGGGAGCGCATGTCCAGCACGCTGTTGAGGCATGCGCAGGCCTTGTCGTTGAGGGGCGACACGGAGCTCTGCAGGCACAGAACCATATCGCACTGCTGGATGAGGGACTCGTACGTCACCGCGCTTTCCCTCGCGCGCAGGGCGTTCACCAGCTCGTCCGCATAACCCTGGTTGTCCAGCTTGTCATGCAGGAAGTGGCTGAGCTCCGCCACTTGCTCATCGGAAAACACCTTTTCCGGGCGCAGGGAGATTTCCGCGTTGGCGGAATCCAGTCCCGGCATGTCTAGCAGCAGGCGCCCGTTCTGGAGCATCTTCCCGTCTGCGTGGTACGGGATTTTCACCACCACCAGCAGGGGTTCCTGTGGCAAGAGGTCGTTCCCCACCCCGCTGGGCACGCACAGCGCCTTCTTGAGCGCCCCGGTGCGCAGCGGTTCCACCCGCGGCTGGTCAATCCCCTTGCTCAGGGGCAACCCGCGCAGGGTGTCCAGAATGGCTTGCAGGCATTCCTTCTGCTTGGCGGTATCGGCGGGGCGGTTGCCGTAGATGATGATGTTTCCCTCGGTATCGCCGGGAGAGCCCATGGTGATGAGCGCGGGGCGCAGCGTGGTGTCTGTGCCGAACCCGGTGGGAGAGGCGTTTTCATCCCTGGCCAGCAGGTTGATGAGGGTGGACTTGCCGGCCTTCAGCATGCCGACCGCCACCACAATCATGACGGCGGAATCGAATTGGCGCACGGCGTTGCCGATATTCTGGCGGTGGTCGGCCAGGGAATCGTGGAGTTCCTGGAACCCCTGCTTGGAGCATTCCTCCAAATGTCCGTCAAGGACACGCAGGATATTCTGGGCTTCCTGCTCTTTTTGTTCATCCAATAGTTTCATAACGCGGAATTGTTTGGAAAAGACGGCATGGCCCGTCGTACGGGCGGATTCACGGATATGGGGGTGGGAAGATGGGTGTTGGGACAGTTGCTAAGGTATCTATACGGCCAAGGCACTCTCGCATATCCCGATGTGCGGGGGGGGGGAGCGGCCTCTGTACCCTGCATGCTACCCCCGGCTGTTAGGAGCTGTCAATAAAAAACGGCGGCTTCGGTGTCATCCAGACGGGCTCACACGCGCACATGCTCTGCGGCGGGCCAGTCCTGCGGGGAGAAGGATTTGATGCCCTTGTCCTTCTCGCAGATGAGGATGCAGCCCTGCGGGGCGTTGCGGGCGTCCAGCGCGGCGCGCCGCTGCGCCGGCGTGAGCCGCCCCGCACGCGCGGTTTCCACCACCAGCGGCTCCAAGCGGCCGTCCGGGTGGCACACCATGCAGTGCCGCGGCTCCGGCGGTGCCTGCTCGCCCAGCTCCACCGCACCGGCGGTGAGCACGTCCTCCAGCGTCCGCCATTGGAACTCCGGGCCCTCCTCCGGGTTCTGATGGTCGGGGTAGCGGCAGTGCATGCAGCGGTAGCCCAGCACCGCGCCCTGCAGCTCGTCCGCGCGGTTCAGCGGCTCCGCATACACGTTGCCCTGGTCGTCCGCCGACAGCTGCAGGGGATTCCGGTGGATGGCCTGCTCGAGGCGCATGAGCTGGTGACGTCCGCAGTGCGGGCAGGTGAAGGTTATGTTTGTCATTGTAATGTAGCTGTTACGCTTCTTATATACCCATATATAGATATATAGTCAACTATTTTTTCTCAAAAATGAAAATTTTGCCGTTTCGAAGGCGAAAATGCTTGCATAGGGATGTCGTTTTTGCTATAATGCAAACCGTGGAATCCCCGAATCAAGACGAGCTGAAGATGAACGTGAAGCTCTGGCTGAAGGCCAACGGCATGAACTATGCGTGGCTGGCGGACAAGTGCTATGTGACGGAGGCGACGGTCCGCAACTGGATGGCGCGCAAGCCCATCCCTGCGGCGAAGGAGCACA
>JAKSOU010000058.1 GCA_024405435.1 Akkermansia sp.
TTTTCTACATCGTCACCCCCTCCTACAACGCGCTTCCCTGGCTGCGCCGCTGCATACGCTCCGTGGCAGACCAAGTGTGCGACGGCGTGGAGGTGCACCACCACGTGCAGGACGGCGCCTCCACCGACGGCACGCCCGCCTGGCTGGAGCAGTGGCGGAACGAGCACCGGGACACCCCCGGCTACACCTTCACCTACGAGAGCGCGAAGGACAAGGGCATGTACGACGCCATCAACACCGCCTGGGCCAAGATGCCCGCGGAGGCCGCCGTGACCGCCCACATCAACTGCGACGAGCAATACCTGCCGGATGCCCTCCTGGGCGTTTCCGCAGCCCTGGCCGTGCATCCCAAGGCGGATATCGTGCTGGGCACCTACATCATCATCGACAAGGACCAGCGCTACATCTGCCACCGCAGGCCCATCATGCCGCACCGCTGGACCAGCGCCACCGTGTGCGAGATCATCACCTGCTCCTGCTTCCACCGCGCGGAACCCTTCCGCCGCCACGGCATCCGCTTCAACACCAAGTACCGCTCCCTGGCGGACGTAGTGTTCTTCCGCGATATCGTGAACCACAGCGTGCCCTGCGCCGTCTGCCCGGAGCTCTACACCACCTCCTTCACCGTTACGGGGGACAACCTGGCCTGGAGCGAGACCTCGCAGCGCGAGTGGGAGGAGGAGCAAAAACTGCTGCCCTGGTACGTGACCCGCCGCCACGGCTTCGCCTTCCGCTGGTGCAACCTGAAGCGCCGCCTCCAAGACCGCCGCTGCTCCCAGCCTACCGCCTACTCCATCTACCTGGCGGAAAACCCCGCCCGAACGGAGTTCCCCATCCACCACCCCACGGCCCACTGGGGCTGCAGGACCGTCTCGGAGGATTAATCAATCCCCCTGCCCCGCCGCTTCCGCGTAGAGGCGGTTGAGCACCTCCATCTTGGCGTCCCAGGTGAAATCCCTGCAGCGCTTCAGCGCGCCTTGGGAGAGTTGGCGGCGCTCCTCTTCATGCGTGGCCAGGTGGTCCAGGTGGCGCGCGTAGTCCCCTATCACCTGGGAGCGGGAGTTGATGGGTATCTTGATGCCGCAGGTCTCGTTAATGACCGTGGCGAATCCGCAGTGGTCCGGGGCAATGATGGGCAGGCCGTAGCGGAAGGCCTCGAACACCACGGTGGAGGTGTCCTCGCGCACGCTGGTGATGCAGAACACGTGGCTGGTGGACATGATATGGAACGCCTCCTCGCGCGGCACGAAACCATGGAAGGTCACCACACCGTCCAGCCCCAGCTTGTGGGAAAGCGCTTTCCAGGCCTCCATGCGCGGGCCCTTGCTGAGCACGTGCAGCTCCATCTTCTCCTTGCAGAGCGGCAGGGCGCGCAGCAGCAGGTCCAAAGCCTTGCGGGGGATGTGCTCGCCCGCCCAGCAAATGCGCAGCGGCGTGCCCGGCTCGTGCACGGACGGGGTGAAGCCCTCCGTGCCATCGTACTTCTCCAGGCCCACCTCGTTCATGAGGACGGCGTCCCTCTTCCAAAAGCGCTTGATTTCATCCACGGCCTGGGTGGTGCTGGTGAGGATGGCTGCGGAGTGGCGCGCGGCGGCGCGGGCCTCCCGCCCCCAGCGCTTCTGGAACCCGTTCACAATGTTGCGCACGGCAAAGTGGATGGCGCCGCCTATTCCCAGGCTGCGCAGCAGGCACCACGGCGTGTCCGTGAACCCGCCCAGCGGGCCCCACACAAACGGCTTGCCCAGCTTCCACAGGTAGCCCGGGCAGCGGAAGCCGGAGATGGTCACCTGGTGCACGATGTCGAAATTCTCCCTCTTGTCCAGCTCCCTGGCCAGCTTGTACGCACGCTTGTGCCAGGCGCGGTAGAACCAGTAGTAGCTGGGCGGCCAGATTTTGCGCAGCAGGTCGTGGTGCGTGCGCGGTACATAGTGGAAGGTGATGTGCTCCACCGCCTCCGGATGCTCCGCGGCAAACTTGGTGAGCGTTTCCTTGAACTCGCCTTCCTCCACGATGGCGTGCACCTCATGGTGCTTGGCAATGTTGCTCACGAAATTCCACCCCATCCCGGGTTCCGAACCGTACCCGGGATCGCAGGCGTACGAGCCAACCAGTAGCTTGAGGCGCTTCCCTTCCATGCCTGCGCCCACACTAACATGCCGCGCGCCCAGTGTCAAGCGTCATTCCCCGTACAGCAGCCATGCAATGAGCTTCACCCGCCGCGTCACCTGATATGCCAGATACAACAAACACGTGACAAGCAGGCCTACGAGCAGGACAACGGCGGTGTTCCCGCAGTGGAAGGGGAAGAACATGCTCATGCCTTTGTAGAACAAGGCCTGCAGCACGTAGATGGCCATGGTGCAGACGCCCAGTTTGCAGAGCATGCGGGATTGTGCAGCCCGGCACAAATGCACCACATACAGGAAGCAAGCGGAGCCGATGACGGCGCACACCAGCCTGGCACCCCATGCGTATATGCAGGCGGCATCCAGGCCCAGGGGTGTCAGGTACATGTACCACTCTTTCTGGAAACAGAGGTAGGCCGCCGCATAAAGGGGAATGAAGACAAGCCATTTGGCGTTCATGGAGCCGGGCCGGAAATCCAGTTTGCGCATGCCGGCGCCGATTAGGTAGCAGGGCCACATGGTAGTGAAATAGCTGGCATACGGCAGGATGCCAGCTGCAAATATGCCCGCAGCAAGCGGGGCGATCAGCCATATGACGCGCCACACCGCGTTCCTCACGCTCATCAAAACGCAGCCGAAGAGAGTGCACTCCAGCAGCACCACCAGGAACCAGAGCGCTCCATCGCCCGCGGTGACGACGGTTGACAGCGGCTGGTTGAACATCCAGATGGAAACGGCGGCGCGCAGAATGTACAGGAACACCACCGGCGGCAGCAGGCGCCAGGCCTGGCGCATAAGCGCGCCCCAACCGCGCCTCTCTATGCCAGTAATGCCGAAATAGCCGCTCACCATGATAAACAGCGGCATGTGGAACATGTATATCCCCTTGAAGACGGGATTACTCCAAAAGTCCCCGCCCTCCAAGAACTGAATGGCGTGTCCGGCGACGACTAGTATGATGAGCAGCGCTTTGACGGCATCCCAGTACTGTTCACGCCCATTCATGTCACATATACTCGGCGGCGTTGTGCATGTCCCCAGTCTTTTGGTAGGCCTTGTGGAAATCAAAGCAGTGCTCCAGGTTGTGCGGAGTGTGCCCGGCGGGGGTCATTTCCACGTAGCGGTGCAGCAGCGGGCGGTAGTCCGGGTGCGCGCAGTTCTCGATGATTTCCTCCGCGCGCTGGCGCGGGTCCAGACCGCGCAGGTCCGCCACGCCCTGTTCCGTGGCGATGACGTCCACATCATGCTCCGGCTGGTCCACGTGGGTGACCATGGGCACGATGGCGGAGATGGTGCCGTCCTTGGCCACGCTGGGGCAGGAGAAGATGGTGAGGGAGGCCGCGCGGGCGAAGTCGCATGCGCCGCCGATGCCGTTGACCATCTTGGAGCCGAACAGGTGGGAGGAGTTGACGTGGCCGAAGATGTCCAGCTCCAAGGCGGTGTTCATGCTGATGACGCCCATGCGGCGGATGACCTCCGGGTTGTTGGAGATTTCCGTGGGGCGCAGCAGGATGCGGTCCTTGTAGTGGTCGAAGTTTTCCATGAACTCCGTCATGAACGGCTCCGTGAAGGTGATGGTGGTGCTGGAGAGGAATGTGCAGCGGCCGCTCTTGAGCAGCTGGAACACGGTGTCCTGCGCCACTTCCGTGTACATGGAGAAGGGTGGCAGGATATGGGATTCGCCCATGGCGGCAAGCACCGCGTTGGCCACGTTGCCGATACCGCTCTGCAACGGCGGGAATTCCGCCGGAATGCGGCCTATCTGGTACTCGTGCTCCAGGAAGGAGACGATGTTACTGCCGATGCGGTCCGTGGTTTCGTTGCCGGGCTTGAAAGGTTTCACGCCGTCCGGCAGGTGGGTCTCTACCACACCGACAATCTTCTTGGGGTCCACCTTAAGGGTCTTGGTGCCGATGCGGTCCCACGGGCGGTAGATCTCTATGGCCTTGCGCTGCGTGTAGTCCCGCGGCAGGTAGATGTCGTGTATCTCCCGGATTTTCGGGCTGTGGTAGGTGTTGAGCTCCAGGATGATGCGGTCCGCCAGCATGCAGAATCCGGCGGCGTTGTTGGCGCCGGTGGTGAAGGTGAGTTCACCGTCGTCCGTCACATCGCACACCTCCACGATGGCGGTCTTGATTTTCGGAAGGTGGCCGTAGCGCATGTTCTGGGTGACCACGGAGAGGTGCAGGTCGTAGTAGTGCAGATCCGGCACGTTGATGTGGCCGCGCATGTCCGGGTTGGATTGGAAGGGGGTGCGGCTGATGAGGGCGTGGGCGTTGGAGAGGGCGCCGTCCACCTCCTGGGTGTTGGAGCCGCCGGTGAAGAGGGCTATCTTGAATTCGCGCCCGGCGGCGTGCTCGGCCTCCGCTTTGCGGGCGATGGCACCGGGCACCACCTTGACGGCTCCGGCTGGGGTGAGCCCGCTGATGCCCACGGCTTCCCCGTTTTGAATCAAATCGGCTGCTTCTTCAGGGGTGAGGATGGTGAATTTCATTTGCTTGATTGAGACTGTATAGTGATGGGCGTGCCATCATCATGCCATCCCATGGAAGACAGGATGTCGACAAGTTCTTCTTCCGTCCAAGTGGTGTTGTTTTGCAGTAGGTTGCCAAGCATTCGCGTATTTTCCCTGGCGGCCTTCGAATTCAAGTGAGCATAGGTATCCGCAAAGTCCGTGGGGACGGGCAGGCAGCCCAAACGCTCGTCCTTGAGCACCGGGATGCCGAGCCTTGTGATGCAGAGTGCCTCCATAGCGTACCGGGGGCGCAGACTTTCATGGTTGCACCCCACGGGAATGGTGACCAGGAAACGGATATCCCGGCTTTGGCAGAGGTCCCGCAGCTGTTGCAGTGCCTGCATGAACACCGAGTCGCTCGCAAGGGGTGCCGGGGATTTGGACACATCTGGCACAAACGGCTTGCAATTGTCCATCTCGCGATACTGGATTTCCATCCAGCCGGAGGGGTGGATGACGGTTTGTTCATTGTATTTGTACAGTCTCCCGGAACGACCGAAATAGCGTGTGAGCAGCACGAACATGGCGCGCACGTCCGATGACAGCAGCTTGCCCGCGGTTTCCAGGCTGGGCTCAATCATGCCGGAATCAAATGCGGACAATCCCTGGCGGTACACGTTTATCTTGACCCCGTTGGCAGAGGGGGGGATATTGATGTCATCGGTGCTGATGATGCTCAGCACTAAGGTGTCGCCAGGCTTCAAATAATTGAAAGCGGAAGAAATATTGGCCCGCAATCCGTGCCCGGCACCTATAGCAGCATTGACGAGGGGGATGCCGAATTCATCCAGCAGGATTTGCGGGTCCACCCCGCTGCGGGCTTCCGAGCCGCCGGTCAGGACACATATCGGGCGCTCCGCAGCGTGAATCTGCTCAGCCCAGGCATCGGACGCCTCCGCCGTGCGCAGGAAGAACCGCATATCCGGGTCCACAAAGCGGGAATAGAGTTGAATGCAAACCAAGGCCAGCAGGATGGCGCAACCGATGATGGCGAGCAGGCGTTTCATGGCATCAGAAGGCGGCGTAGATAAACTGGTTGGTTGCCCCGCTTTGCAGCAGGATGGTTAAGAACACCTCCACCCCGCAGGCGTAGGGGTGCAACAGCAGGTGGTATGGATTCTCGCTTTTCCTCTGGCTCCAATATTCGCCCAGCAGCACGGCAAATGACAGCAGCAGCATAGGGACAATGCACGCGGCGTGGAGGGTGCGGTACTTCCATGAACAAGCAGCAATGAAGTATTTGCTGCTGTATGCATCCACAGAGAATATGCACTGTAGGTGCTTGGAGAGCAGCTCCGGGTCCGTATCGTAGAAAAACATCCAGGTGAGCACGGTCATGCCGAAAGTGAGCCCCCAACCGAAAGGCGCCCACATCTGCCATCCGTGGTTGCGGAACACGCGGTGGATGACTAGGGCCACGCCCGCCAGTCCGCCCCAGAGAACAAAGTTCCAGGCGGCGCCGTGCCACAGGCCGGAGATGAGGAAAACGATAATCATGTTGAGCGCCCAGCGCTTGGTGCGGCTGCCGCCCATGGGGAAATAGATGTATTCCGTGAACCAGCTGGTGAGGGAGGTGTGCCAGCGCCGCCAGAAATCCCGCACGTTCGTGGCTGTGTACGGGCTCATGAAGTTCATGCGCAGGGTGATACCCATGCACTTGGCCAAACCGTATGCGGAAAGCGCGTAGCCCGCAAAGTCAAAGTAGATGCGAAAGGTGAAAATCAGGTTGTTGCACCACACCATCCAGGCAATGTCCCATGCGAATTTGTCCCAAAATGCGTACGCCAAATTGTCTGCCAGAGCCATCTTGAAGAACAGGCCCAGGATGATGTAGCGCAGGCCAATGTTCACATTCTCTGCGGTGAAGTGCAGTTCCATGCGCTGCATTTGCGGCAGCAGCTCCGCACGCCGCTCGATGGGGCCGGCCACGAAGCGCGGGAAGAACGCGCAGAAGTTCAGGTAGTCCAGCAGCCCGGGCATCTGCCCCTGCTCCTCCTTGGTGAGCGTGTCGATGCAAAAGCCGATTATCTGGAAGGTGTAGAAGGAGATGCCCAGCGGTATCACCAGGTCCTTGAGCGTGTCCCACTGCTCGCGGAACACGTTCACGCCGATGAAGTAGCCGTACTTGTAGTACAGCAGCGGCAGCAAAAGCAGGGGAATGGTGAACCACAGCATCACCCGCCGGCCGCGCCGGCCGCAGCGCAGACCCCAGTGGCACAACCCGTACGCCGCCATGGATACCGCAGCAAATATGCCCAGCGTCACCCACCCGGAGAGGGATATCAGCACCACGCTCACCACCAGCATCATGATGCGGTGGAACAAATTCCGCGCCTTCTCCCGCCCCCGCAACACACGGTCGCCCGCCAGCAGCACCACCAGGGCGGGCAGCAGGCAGAGCCAGAATGTTGCAGAGGTGTATTCCATGCCGGATAATATGAAAATGCGCGCGTATATTTTAAGGAAAGGCTAACAAAAGTCAAGCCGCAACATTGTTATATGCCTGAATAAAAGCTGTGCAGGCGTGCGCCCATGTGGTATATGAAAGCCATGGGAATGCTCAAGACTCTTTTGTGTGCCGCCGCCGTGGCGCTGGCGGCGGGTGTGGGTTTGTATGCGCAGGAGGAGGAGACGCCGGATGCGGACGTGCTGCTCAAGGCCATGCGGGACATGACGGTGAGCCAGGGCAACAAGGATGTATCCGGCACCATCCGCAAGAACAAGCTCAAGGTGCCGTTCTCCCTGAGCGCGCGCGGGGAGACCATCGTGTTCCAGTACAACCAGGACAACGCCTGGCACCGGTTCGATGCCCGCATCAAGGAGCGGAACGTGGACCTTCTGCTGGTGGACGCAAAGGGGCAGGCGCGCGTGATGGCGGCCTCCTCCTACGCGCAGCCCATCGCCGGCACTGACGTGTGCTACGAGGACCTCTCCCTGCGCTTCCTGTACTGGAAGGACGGCAAGGTGGTCACCGAGGGCGTGGAGCCCCGCGTGAAGGGGCGCGACTGCTGGGTGGTGCAGGTCACCAACCCCAACCCCTCCACGGGCCAGTTCGCGTGGGTGCGCATGTGGGTGGACAAGGAGAACGGCACCTCCTGGCAGATAGACGGCTACGGGCGTGACGGCAAGCTGAAGAAGCGCTTCACCATCACCTCCGTGCAGAAGCTTTCGGACGGCACCTGGTTCTTCAAGCAGATGAAGGTGGAGGTTCGCAACCCGGAGAACCCGGACCGCACCATCGCGCTGGACTACCTGGAGATGGACGACATCCAGAAGTAACCCCCTTCCCTATCATCGCCGCCATGAGCCGCACGAAACTCGTGATATTCGCCCTGTTGCCGCTGGTGGCCTTTGCGCTGGGGCTGCTGTGGGTGGACCACCTCTTCACGGCGGGAGAGGGGCTGCGGGGCATCTGCTGGCTCATCGGCATGCTGGCGCTCTTTGCGCTGGTGGAGGGCATCTACCTGCGCCGCGTGCTCATCCCGCTCTGGGGGGAGAAGGTGGCGGAGCGCATCTACGCCGGAAGCTACGTGCCGGACGAGGACCCGCTGGTGCAGCTGGCGGAGCGCGTGCGCGAGACCCGCGACGAGGCGCAGCTGGCCAAGCTGGAGAAGGCCGTGCGCGCCCAGGGCTGGCGCTACCGCGGGTGGATGGAGCTTGCCGCCATCCAGCGGGATGTCTTCTCCAACCCCGCCGCCGCATGCAGCACCCTGCAGGAGGGCGCCGCAGCGGTGGAGGACCCGCAAGATGCGGCCATGCTGCTGTACCGCGCGGCGCACGTGGCGGAAGCCGCGGCGCATGATGCCGCGCTGGCGGAATCCCTGCGCCGCAAGGCGGCGGCGGACTACCCGGAAACCGTGTACGGGCGCAAGGCGGCGGCGGAATTGCCCGCCGGTTAGTTTTTGGGCTTGCCGCGCGTGCTGCGGCAGTGTAGGATGGGCGCCATGAAGGGATTTTCCGCAAGCCTGGCCGCGGTGGCGCTGCTGGCGCTGGCCTCCTGCCAGAACATGGCATCCAAGGACTTCACCGTGCACACGCTGCCGGAGGGCGCCGCCATCTCCATCAACGGCGAGAAGGTGGGCACCAGCCCCGTCACCACCAAGGTGGAGCAGATCAAGGATCTCGGCATCGTGGCGGAAAAGGAGGGATACGAGGTGGCCTCCGCCACCATACCCACCAAGGCCGGGCGCATCCGCTCCTTCCTGTGGACCAAGTGGTCCTCCAAGTCGCAGTACATCGAGGAGGACGAGGTGACCCTGCCGCTCAAGCGCGTGGAAGCCGTGGAGGAATACAAACCCGGCAAGCTGCCGGAATTCAAGATGCCGGAGGATACGGAATAGGGCGCGCTACACGCCCAGTTCCTGCAGGATGACCTCGCGCACACGCTGCTGCACCTCCGCCACGGTGCCGTCCGCCTCGATTCTATGCAGCCACGGCATCTCCATTTGGGAGTACACCGCCGCCACGGCAGCCAGGAAATCCTCCCGTTCAAAGGCGTCGTGCCCGTTGCCGCGGGCGTTCATGCGCTCCAGCGCCGTTTCCACTGGGATATCCAGCCAGAACGCCGCATCCGGTATGGTGGCGAACTCCTCGTTCATCTCGCGCAGGCGCTCCACGTCCTCGCCGCTCGCGCCCTGGTAGGCCATCATGGAAAGGTAGTAGCGGTCCAGAAGCACCCACTTGCCCGCCGCCAGCGCCGGCTCGATGAAGTTTTTCACATGCTCCCGCCGGTCCTGCAGCAGGCACTCCACCTCGTCCTCCACGCTCAGGCGCTCGCCGGATTGCGCGGCCTGGCGCACCTTCATGCCCCAAGGCCCGCGCGTGGGCTCGAAATCTGTCTCCACCTCGATGTCGCGTGCACGCAAATAGCGCGCAAGAAGCTCGATTTGGGTGGACTTCCCGGTGCCGTCGATGCCCTCGAAGACAACGAGGCATCCCCTTAGGTGAGGTGTTTCAGATTCCATGGTAGCGGTTATGGTAGCACATCTCGCGCAGGGATACAAGCACCTTTTCAGACACACTTGCGGCTTGAAAGATGATGGGGAACGTGGTTGAATGGGTGGGTTATGGCAACTATCTACGAGGAAATCACGGAACAGATGAAGGCCGCGATGCGCGGGAAGGACACTGTGGCGCTGGGTGCGCTGCGCGGGCTCAAGACCGCGCTCCAGAACGCGCAAATCGCCAAGGGCAACGTACACGACGAGCTGCCGCCCACCGAGGTGATGAACGTCATCCGCAAGCAGATCAAGCAGCGTGAGGACTCCATCGCCATGTTCGAGCAGGCGGGCCGCGCGGATGCCGCGGACAAGGAGCGCGCGGAAATCGGCGTGCTCTCCGCATTCCTGCCCAAGGAGATGACGGAGGCGGAAATCCTGCCCGTGCTGGAGGCGGTGATAGCGGAGCTGGGCGCGACCACCAAGAAGGACATGGGCCGCGTGATGAAGGAGATGCAGGCCCGCACGGAGGGGCGCGCCCCCGGCAAGCTGCTCTCCCAGCTGGTGGGTTCCAAGCTTTCCTGAACGCCGCCATGTTCTGCGCCGTCATCGTAGCCGCCGGAAGCGGCCGCCGCGCCGGGTTCGACAAGCTGTCCGCCCCGCTGGACGGCGTGCCCGTGCTGCGCCGCAGCGTGGACGCCTTCGTGTCCGCGGGCTGCGATGCCGTGGTAGTGGTGTGTCCGGCAGAGCGGTGGGAGGCCACCGGGCTGGCGGCGGCGCAGTTCCCGGTTCCCGTGACGCGCGTGGACGGCGGGGCGGAGCGCCGGGATTCCGTGGCGGCGGGCTTGGATGCCCTGCCCAGCGGAACGGATTTGGTGGCCGTGCACGACGGTGCGCGCCCGCTCATCACCGCGGAGGGCATCCGCCGCTGCGCGGAGGCCGCGCGGGAGACGGGGGCCGCCGCATGCGCGCATCCCGTGGTGGACACGCTCAAGCGCGCGGACGAGCACGACTGCACCCTGCCGGAGGCGGTGAGCCGCGAGCACCTGTGGGGCATGGAGACACCGCAGATTTTCAGGCTCCCCCTGCTGCGGGAGGCCTACAAGCTGGTGAAGGCGCGCGGGCTGGCGGTCACGGACGAGGTTTCCGCCGTGGAGGCCGCGGGCGTGCAGACGCGCCTGGTGCAGGTGGGCGCCAACATGAAAATCACCCTGCCCGGTGATTTGGAGTTGGCCGAACTGATTTGGAAACACCGCGCGTGATGCCCTGCCCTCCCCACACGGAGCCCCGCCCCGCGTGGGTCATCGGCACAGGCTTCCTGGGCGCGGAGCTGCTGCGCGCGCTGCCGCATGCCGTGGGCATCGACTGCGCCGCGCCCGCCGATGTGCAGGGCGATGCCGCGGACACGGCGGTGCTGGCGCGGGCGGCGGGCCTGCTGGCGCCGGAATGGGTGTTCTGCTGCACCGCCACGCACGGCGGGGATGCCGCCGCCTACCGCCATGCATACGCGGATGTGGTGTCCGCGCTGCCGCCGCATGTGCGCGTGGTGTTCTGCTCGTCCACCTCCGTGGAGCATGCGGACGGCGAACTCCAGCGGATTTTGCGGGCTGCGGAGGAAGCCGTGCTGGCGCGCGGCGGCGTGGTGGCGCGCCTTTCCGCGCTGTACGGACCCGACCGCTGCGAACTGCTGCGCCGCCACCTGGCCGGCGAGCCCAAGCTGGCGGGCGCGCCGGGGCGCATGCTGAACTACCTCCACGTGCAGGATGCCGTGGCTGCGCTGCTGGTGCTGGCATCGGTTGGAGAATCCGGGCGCCACACCATATGCGGGGAAAGCTTTTCCAAGGCAGAGGCGTACGCCCTGCTGGAACGCCTGACGGGCGTGCCGGCCGCGGATGCGGATGCCGCGCCCTCCCACCGCGGCTGCGGCGGCGAGGCTGCCGACAGCTCCGCCATCCGCGCCCTCGGCTGGAGCCCGCGGCACACCTTTGCAGAATTTGTGACCCGGCATTGCCATGCGTGACGACCTCTACCAGCTTCTGGATGTAGACCCCTCCGCCACGCAGGAGGAGCTGAAGGCCGCGTACCGCCGCCAGGCCAAGAAATTCCACCCCGACCGCAACAGCGGCAACCCCGCCGCGGAGGAGCGTTTCAAAGACATCGTGGAAGCCTACCGCATCCTGGGCGACCCCGCCGAGCGCGAGCTCTACGATGCCGACTGCGAGCGCGACCGCAAGTACGCGGGCGCGCCGGAGCTGGCCGCCATGCGCCGCCATATCCGCGTCTCCGCGCGCCACGGGCGCGAGCGCCGCGAGAACCGCGCCAACCGCCGGGAGCGTGGACGCGAACGCGAGCATGGGAAGCATGCCTACAGGCCGCCGCGGCCACGCCTCTTCTTCCTGGGGCGCAACCGCAAGGTGAGCATGTGGCACCTGCTGGCATTCTACGCCGCGGCCGCCGCGCTGTTCATCCCCGCCGTGAGCAAATCATGCCAGGTGATGGGCGGCAGCGACGAACCGCGCTGGGAGCCGCCGCAGAGCGACCTCCCGCCGGAGGAAATCCGCGCCCGCGCGCTGGATGCCATCGCCCAGCTGCGCCAGCAGGCGGAGGACGGCGATGCGGACGCCCAGTTCAAGCTCGGCCTCATCCTCTATTCCGGCATGGGCGTGGAGGCGGACCGCCCCGCCGCGCATAAATGGTGGCAGAAAGCCGCCGCCAATGGACACCCCAAGGCCGCGGACTACCTGAAACGCTTCACAAACACCGCCCCGCCCCCCGTGGAGGACACCAACCCGCCCGTCATCCGCGCCGCACAGCCGGAATGACCGCCTCCGCCGGCTTTGAGCGATATGGAACAGGAACAATCCAGCGAACAGAACGCCGAGGGCAACCTCTGGGAGGACGCCTGGCGCGCTTTCACGCGCCCCTGGCGTTTCAGCGGATGCGCCGCGCGGCGCGAGTTCTGGGGCTATGTGCTTTTCGCCGCATGCCTGGCGTACGGCATGGAGCTGGTGTGGTCCGTCTGCCAAACCGCGGGATTGGATGTGCAGATGGTGCCCACCGTGGCGGGGCGTATCCTGCAAGTGTTGGGCGCGTGGGTGCTGCTGGCCCTGCTGGCCGCGGCGGTGCGCCGCCTGCACGACACCCAACACAACGGCTGGTGGCTCCTGGCTCCCGCCGTCGCCTCCGCGCTGAGCATCTACACGGGTTGCCTGTTTGAAGGCACCATCAAGTCGGTGGACGGGCCGAACGAGATGCTCTGCCTGCTCTCCTGCGCCGGGTGGTTCGTCACCTTCCTCTTCTGCATCTACATCCTGGTGCAGCTGGTCATGCCCTCCTGGCA
>JAKSOU010000059.1 GCA_024405435.1 Akkermansia sp.
GTGGGCTGGTTGCCGCGGCCGAGGCCGAGGTGCCACTTGCCGATGGCGGCGGTGCGGTAGCCGGCCCTCTGCATGAGGGCGGGCAGGCCCGGGCGCTCGTCCTTGGTGGGCAGGGCCAGCTTGGCGTCGCCGTCTAGGATGGTGGTGTTGTTGCGCCAGGCGTACTGGCCGGTGAGCAGAGAGCAGCGCGAGGGCGTGCACACGGAGTGCGTGCTGTGCGCATCCGTGAAGGTGAGCCCCTGGTCCGCCAGGCGCTCCAGGTTGGGGCAGGGCGCCTTCTCGCAGCCGTACGCCGAGGTGTCGTGGTAGCCCAGGTCGTCCGTCAGGAAGATGACGATGGCCCGGGGCTTCTCCGCCGCCAGCAGGGGCAGCGCCGCCAGCAGGAGGGGCAGGAGCGCGCGTTTCATGGCGTCAGCGGTCTTCCTGTCGTTTCTGCTCCTTGTCCGCGCGCACCAGCAGGGTGCTGCACCAGATGAACAGCGTCCACACGGCGGCCACGGAAACGGCCATGGTGATGATACCGGTAATGGTCATGATTGGGGGGTCCTTTCAGTTGGTTCACCCGGCAGGGTCTTGTTGCGGAATCTCTTGGAGGTGTGCACCACCATGCAGCAGAACACCGTGGTGATCACCACCCACAGCATCGGCAGCACCGCACCCGCCTTGAGTTCCAGAAGGTCGCGCACAGGCTGGCACACCTCGTTGAAGATGTTGTCGTACAGCCAGGAGACGAAGATCACGCCCAGGATGCAGGGGGCGGACCAGTTGATGACGAACTTCAGCAGTCCGGTGGGGATGTGGATGAGCGCGCCGCGCCGCAGCTCCTCGATGCCGCGGTCCGTGCCGATGACCCAGCGGAACATGATGAAGTACAGGGCGGTGATGATGTAGAGGCTCATGGTGCCCATCCAGAAATCCAGGGTGGAGAGGGCCACCATGTCGTCGCCGGAGAACCAGGCCACCATGAGGGCGCCGACGAAGATGAGGAAGTTGACGATGGCGACGCTCTGGACGCGGGGGATGCCCCAGTACTCCTCAATGAAGGCGATGGAGGGCTGCACCAGCGAGATGGAGCTGGTGATGGCGGCCACGAACAGCAGCAGGAAGAACACCGTGCCGAAGAGCTGCCCCAGCGGCATGGCCGCGAACACCTGCGGCAGCACGTTGAACCCAAGCCCGAACGTGCTCGCCCCCGCCGCCGCCGCCACGCCCAGGAACGACACCGCCGCGGGGATGATCATCAGGCCCGCCAGGCCCACCTCCACCGCTTCGTTGGCGGCGTTCGCGGTCAGCGAGCTCAGCGCTATGTCACGCTTGGGCTCCACGTAGCTGCTGTAACAGAGGATGACGCCGAAGCCGATGGACAGCGTCCAGAAAATCTGCCCGGCGGCGGCCACCCACAGGTTGGGGTTGAGCAGGCCGTGCCAGATGTCGATGGACTCCGCGCGCACGGACACGCCGGGGTTGGCCTTCTGCACCTTCTCGATGTACGCCTTGGTCTGCTCCGGGGTGGAGTTGGCGGGCACCATGTCCAGCGTCTTGGTGCCGCCCTTGCCGTCGTCGGTCACCAGCACCACCTTGTCCGGGTTCCACATGTAGCCCAGGCCCTGCTCCACGCTGCGCTCCGGGTATGCGGGATCCGGCGTGCCCAGGGTGAGCACGCGCACCAGGATGGCGATGGCGATGAGCAGCAGGATGGGCATGCTCCACTTGCAGAACCACTCGATGCCCTTCACCACGCCGCGGTACAGCAGGTAGAAGTTGGCGAACAGCGCCAGCAGGAAGAAGATGATGAGGCTGCTTTCCTTCAGGAAGATGTCGCCGTCCGCGGATGCGCCCGTGAAGTGCGTGAAGAATTCGCCGAACTGCTCCGGCGTCTCCAGGTTCAGGTCGCCCATCGCCGTGTGCCACGCGTAGCCGAGCGTCCAGCCCTCCAGGTCCATGTAGTACATGCCGATGCCCAGCGGGGCCACCACGCCGAACACGCCCAGGTATTTCCACTTGTGCGCGTAGTCGGAAAGCAGGGTGAAGATGGACGCGCAGGAGTGCCCGCCCAGCCTGCCGCCGCAGCGCCCCAGCGACCACTCCATCCAGCTGAGCGCCAGCCCCATGAAGACGAACGCGCAGAAGTACGCAATCATGAACGCGCCGCCGCCGTACTGGGCCGCCAAGCCCGGAAAGCGCAGGAAATTGCCGAATCCCACCGCGCTGCCGGCCACCGCCAGCACCACGGTCAGTCCGCTGCTCCAAGAATCTCCCCTTTTTGTCTTTGCCATAACAGTTTGTGCGAAAATGATAATCCAGAGGCGCGCCCAAGTCAAGCGCATACGCCCGCGCGTGCGGGGCCGTGCGGGGCGCGACTATGCGCCGCGTGCGGGCGCGGCCAGGGTTCCGCGGATCACCCGGATGCGGCGGGTGAGGGCGGGATACGGGGTTTCACGCTCCAGGGCGTCCAGGATTTTGGCGGCGCTTTCCGTGTATTCCGCGGCGCGGCCCGGGTTGTTCATCATGCGTGCGAGGGCGGCGGATTCCGCCAGGGCGGCGGCGTGGCGGCAGCGCGCCTCGCGGTGCTGCGGCATGCGGGCGGTCAGGGCGGCATACAGCGCGCAGCCGCGCTGCAGGGCCTCCCGCGCCTGCGGGTGGGAGGCGGTATCCTGCATGTAGGCGCGCCCCAGCCCCCACCAGGCGGAGGCCAGCACCTCCTGCAGGGAGATGTCGTCCGCGCGCCCGGCCTGCAGCGGCTCCAGGCGCGCGATGATGCCGCGGCAGAGGGAGACGGCCTCCTGCGGGTTGCCCTGGAACACGCAGAGGTGGGCGCGCTCCAGCAGGGCGTTGCACTCCGTGCAGACGTATCCGATGTGGTGGCTGTTGAGCTTCTCCATCTCCGCGCAGAGGGAGGTGAGGTTGGCGTAGTGCGCGAGGGCGGTCTTTTCGTGCTCGCGGGCCTCCGGCGTGTCGAAGACGGCCTCCGCGCGGCGTTCCGCCACCTCCGCCCACCCGCGGTAGACGCGCACGATGCCCTCCAGCGGGGACAGGCGGTAGGGGTTGAGGCGCGCCTGCTCCTTGAAGATGTCGTACGCCTCCTGCCAGGTGTCGGAATCGCGCCCGTGGCAGAGCTCCAGCTCGCCGAGGGCGCAGAGGGCGTTGCCGAGGCCCTGCTGCGCCGCCATCTCGCGCGGGTGCAGCCGGGCCTGGTTGCGGTGGAACTCCACGGCGGCGCGCACGCGGTCCGCGGCAACATCCAGCAGCCCGTCCATCTGCGCCAGCCACGCATCGTTGAGCATCACCTCGCCGCGCAGCAGGATGTCGCGCAGCTCGTCCGAATCGGAAAATCCGCCCACCAGCCCGCGCAGCTCGTCGTTGAGCTCCTTCACGCGCGCCACGTCGCCGCGGCGCTGCGCCACCTGCAGCAGGCCGCGCACGGAGCGTGCCAAATCCGGCACGTAGCGGTGTTCCCGCGGGTGTTCCCGCAGCAGCTTGCGGAAGATGTACTCGGCGTGCGCGTAGGCATCCTGCGCGCCGGTGTTCTCCAGGCGTTCCAGGTAGATGAGCCCCAGGCTGCGCCAGGCCAGGCCGATGGCGCTCTCCAGCTTCTCGTCGTCCGCGCCCGCCTGCTGCATGGTCTGCAGGTAGTCCTGGATGCGCTCGCCGAGGCTCTGCTGCAGCTGGGTGGAGTTCGGCATGTCGATGGACAGGCGGTTGTACTCCCGCTGCAAACCGTCAGCGAACACCAGGCTGTTTTGGTACAGCTCCACGGCGTCCCGCCTCTCCTTGACGGCCCAGGCCGTGACCGCGCCGAGGGCGAGCAGGACAATGCCGCCGGCAATGCCCCAGCGGCGCACGCGCTCCTTGTAGCGGCGGGAGAGCGGCATCTGCCCCAGGCAGACGGCCAGCTTCCACTCCTGCGCGCTCTGCCAGCGGTCGAGCGGGTTGAGCTCCAGCGCCTTGTCGATGGCGTTCAGGAACGCGGGCGTGTAGTGGTCCACCAAATCCGCGTGCCCGGTGAGCGGCAGGTAGGGGTCGGTCTCTGCGCGCAGGCGCTGCTCCGCGCGCGGCGGGAGCATGCGCATGACGAAGTAGTAGCATACCACGCCGAGGGAGTAGATGTCCGTCCACGGGCCGATGGTGGCGGCGAGTTCCTCGTCTGTGGCGGCGGTGACCTGCTCCGGCGCGGCGAAGGCGGGGGTGTAGATGTTGGGGAAGGCCTTGCCGCCGCCGGTTTGGCGTGCGGAGCCGAAATCCAGCAGCACGGGCTCGCCCTTTTCCGAGATGATGATGTTCTCCGGCTTGATGTCGCGGTGCACCACATCGTTCTGGCCCAGGTACTCCAGCGTGTCCAGCAGGGAGAGCAGATGGCGGCGGATGGCGCGCGCCTCGCGCCGGCGCTCGGTTTCGTCCAGCGTGATTTGGCGGGGCGGGCGCGGGGAGGTGCCGCGCACGTACCCCATGATGTAGTAGATGGTGCCGTTGGCCTGCACGCTGCCCAGCATGGGAACGATGCCGGGGTGGCGCAGCCCGGTGAGCACGGTCATCTCCCGCAGGAACTCCAGCTTGCCCGCCTCCAGGCGCTCCGCCGCCTCGGGCGACACGGCGCGCACGGTGAGGCCGTCCTCCGCGCGCACGGCGAGGCCGCAGGGGATGTGCTCCTTCACCACCACCTTGTCCCCGGTGGCGGTGAGGTAGGCCAGGTAGGTGATGCCGAAACCGCCCTCGCCGAGGGTGCGCAGGATGGTGTAGTCGCCCAGCTGCGTTTCCGGCGGCAGGGGCTTGCGCGGCGGCACCAGACGGGTGCCCTGCGGCCTCTTTCCGGCGGGCAGGCGCAGCACGCTGCGGTGCGGGGTCTCCGCCCCGCCCTCGGCGGGCAGGGGCGGCGGCTGCGGGGGCATGGCGGGCGGTGCGCTCATGCGGGCGCGGGTCAGCGGTTGAGCAGCTTCTCCAGCAGCTGCTGGGAGTTGTCCGCCAGCTTGGCGGGGTCGTCCAGCATGCCGGCGCGCAGCAGGGCGGTGTTGATGAGCTGGTCCGCCAGCAGGGTGGCCAGCGCCTCGTCGCTCTTGCGGAGCTCCGCGAGCTTCATCACCACGGGGTTGCGCGGGTTGAAGGCAATCTCCGGGTGGGATTCCGGCACGGCCTGGCCCATGGCCTTGAGGTAGGCGCGCACCTCCGGGGAGACATCCCCGCTGCCCTGCAGGGCGATGGCGGGCGCGCTGGTCACGCGGTCGCTGGTGGACACCTTGCTGAAGCGGTCCTTGAAGGTGTCGCCCACCCACGCGGCGAGACCCTGCGCCTCGTCATCCTCCAGGCAGGGGGCGTCCGGCTGGGCGTTGGGGTTCTCCGGCAGCTCCAGGTCCGCGCGGTCGATGGACTTGATGGCCTTGTCGTCGTACTTCATCAGCGCATCCACCACGAACTGGTCCCCGCCGTCGGTCAGGAACACCACCTCGAACCCGCGCGCCTTGAGGGCGTCCAGGTACGGGGAGTGCTCCAGCTGGGCGCGGGATGCGCCGTGGAGCACGTAGATGTCCTTCTGGTTCTCCTTCATGCGGCCTACGTAGTCCGCAAGGGAGGTGAGCTTGCCGTCCTCCGTGAAGGTGGACTCGAAGCGCAGGAGCTTGCCGAGTGCGTCCTTGTGCTCCCAGCTGGTGACCACGCCCTCCTTGATGTAGCGTGAGAAGGTGCGCCAGAATTTCTGGTACTCGTCCTCGTCCTTCTTGGCGATACCCTCCAGGTGCTTGATGAAGCGGTTGGTGATGATGCCGGAAATCTTGCGGAGCAGGGAGTTGTCCTGCAGCATCTCGCGGGAGATGTTGAGCGGCAGGTCCTCGCTGTCCACCACGCCCACCAGGAAGCGCAGCCACTCCGGCAGCAGCTTCTCCGGCTTGCTGTCGATGAGCACCTTGCGGCAGTAGAGCGAAACCTCCGGCTCGCAGCGCCCGAATCCCATGGCCTCCGGGTTCTCCGCGGGCACGTACAGCAGCGCGTTGAGCACGATGGGCGCGTCCGCGCTGAAATGCATGTGCGTGAGCGGCTTCTCCTCCGTGTGGGAGATGTACTGGTAGAAGCCCTCGTAGTCCTCCGGCTTCACGTCCTTCTTGCTCTTCATCCAGATGGCCTGCACGGTGTTGAGGCGCTCGCCGTTGAGCTGGATGGGGAAGCCCACGAAGTTGCTGTAGCGGCCGATGACGTAGCGCAGGCGCTCCGGCTTGGCGAAGTCCAGCGCGTCCTCCTTCAGGTGGATGAGGATGCTGGTGCCGCGCGGGGTGTCCTCCGCGGCGTCCTCCAGCTCGTAGCCCTCCTGGCCGTCGCTGGTCCACTTCACGGGCGCGGCCTCCGGCTCCCAGGAGCGCGTGGTCACCTCCACCTTGTCCGCGGCCATGAACACGCTGTAGAAGCCCACGCCGAACTGGCCGATGAGGTCCTGCGCGCCGCCCTTGCTCTCCTTGATTGCCTCCAGGAATTTCTTGGTGCCGGAGTGGGCGATGGTGCCCAGGTACTCCACCACCTCGTCCCTGGTCATGCCGATGCCGGAATCCGCGATGGTGAGGGTGTGGGCCTCCTCGTCCGTGGTGATGGTGATGGCGGGCTCGCGCTCCGGCTGGTGCACGGCGGATTCCGTGAGCTGCTTGAGGCGCAGCTTCTCCAGCGCGTCTGACGCGTTGGAGACCAGCTCGCGCACAAACACCTCGCGGTCGCTGTAGAACGCGTGGATCACGATATCCAGCAGCTGCCGCACCTCCGTCTGAAACTGATGTGTCTTCTTCTTCATGGGATGCCGCCATTCTATGCCCGCGGCGCGGGCGGGTCAAGGCGCGCGCGTGGCAGCATGCCCGCGCGGTGTGACAGCTTCCCGTGGATGCGGCGGCGCGCGGGCGCGCTACTCCACGGGGCGGAAATCCACGAACCCGCTCTCCTCGTCCACCGCCACGGGAATGAGGCGCAGGCCCTGCCCGTTCTGCATGGAGCGGCCGTCCGCCGCGCGCCAGCTGGCGGTGTGGCTCTCATAGAACC
This sequence comes from Akkermansia sp., assembly GCA_024405435.1. Lineage (GTDB taxonomy): Bacteria > Verrucomicrobiota > Verrucomicrobiia > Verrucomicrobiales > Akkermansiaceae > Akkermansia. The sequence continues at coordinate 7,006 of JAKSOU010000059.1, forward strand.
AGTGCGTGTCCGCCGGAAGCTCCCCGCGGGAGACGAATCCCTTCACGCCGCGCAGCTGCGGGATATCCACGGTCATGCCCTGCGGCCAGCAGGCGGCGACCACGGCATCCCACACGCGCGGGTGCTCCGCGCTGCACTGGCGCTCCAGGTAGCGCGCGAGCATGAGGCGGTCCGCCTCCGTCTCCGCGGCGGCGGAGGTGCGCTCTGTCTCCGAGATGTGGGCGGCGATGCCGGCCAGGCGCGCGGGGGAGGGCAGGGGGGCATCCCCTTCTCCCGCCAGGCGGCGGAACGCGCGGTGCACCACCAGGTCCGCATAGCGGCGGATGGGGCTGGTGAAGTGGCAGTAGTCCCCCTTGGCCAGGCCGTAGTGCCCCAGCGGGTCCGGGGAGTAGCGCGCGCGCATCATGCAGCGCAGCAGCGCCACCTTCAGCGCGTCCTCCTCCGGGCGTCCCTTGGTCTGCTCCAGGGCGTGCGCGAGCTGCTCTCGTGTGGCGAGCGTGCCGACGCTGTACCCGTAGCTGCGCAGCTGCACGCCGAACTCGTGGATTTTGGCGGGGTCCGGCTCCTCGTGCACGCGGTAGACGGCGGGCAGGGCGCGTGCGTTGAGGGCGTGCGCCACGGCCTCGTTGGCGGCCAGCATGCATTCCTCGATCAGCTGGTGCGCGGGGTCGGATTCCGTGAGCTCCACGTCCACGGGGTTGCCCTCCGCATCCGCCAGCACGTGCAGCTCCGGCATGTCCAGGTTGAGCGCGGCCTGCTTCATGCGGCGCTCCCGCAGCACGCGCGCCAGGCTGCCGGCCTCGCGCAGCACGGCGTCCACCTCCGCCTCTCCGCAGCTGCCGCCCTGCAGCACCTGCAGCGCCTCCGCGTACGTCATGCGCCGGCGGGAGCGGATGACCGCCTTGGCGAACTCCGCGTGCGTCACCGCACCCTTGGAGTCGATGCGCATGCGGCACAGCGCGGTGAGGCGGTCCTCCCCCTGGCGCAGGGAGCAGATGCCGTCGCACAGGCGCGGCGGCAGCATGGGCAGCACGCGGTCCGGCAGGTAGGTGGAGTTGCCGCGCCGCTGCGCCTCCGCGTCCAGCGCGCTGCCGGGCCGCACGTAGTGCGCCACATCCGCAATGTGCACATCCAGCTGCCAGCCGGCGCCGCTGCGCTTCACGGCGATTGCGTCGTCGAAGTCGCGCGCGCTTTCGGGGTCGATGGTGATGATGCACCCGCGGCGGCAGTCCAGGCGGCCCTTGCGGTCCTTCTCGCGCACGGCGGCGGGGATGGCGGCGGCCTCCGCCAGCACCTCCACGGGGAAATCCTCCTGCAGGCCGTAGCGGTGGATGACGGCATCAATGCACACGTTGGTGCGGGCGGGGTCGCCCAGCACCTCGGTGATGCGGCCCTTGGCGGCGTTGCGCGCCACGGGGTAGGCCACGGGCTCCACCACCACGGCGTAGCCCGGCTGCACACCCTCCGGCGCGCGCTCGGTCAGCTCGATGAGCTCCGGCGCGCTCACGCCGTCGCCCCGAACGGTGCCGTGGCGCCCGCCGCGGCGGTAGGTGCCCACCCACCGCGTGCGCCCGCGCTCCAAAATCTCCTCCACGTAGACCACGGCGGTCAGCGTGCTTGCATCCGGCCGCCTGGCGCCCTTGCCGCCGCGGCGGTAGCGTGTGGTGCCCCCCTGCACGCGCACGGAAACCCGCACGCGGTCGCCATCCATGGCGCCGCAGCTGCGGCGCGGCTCCACCACCAGGCTGTGCGGGCATTCCGCGTGCAGCATGGCGGCTATGCCCTCCTGCGCGGCGTCGTCCGGAAGGTACAGCAGCTTGCCGCCCTGCGTTTTCACAATGCGGCCCAGCAGCGGCTGCGCCTGCGGGTCCTTGCGCAGGGCGTACGCGCCCTTCTTGAGCTTCAGCAGGCGCCCCTGGCCCAGCCAGAGCTTGAGCGTCTCGCGCAGCAGGGCGCGCTGGCGGGAATCAATCCCCATGCCGCGCGCTATCTCCCCGCTGCTCTGCGGTGTGTAGTCACGCCGCTGCAGATAGGCACCTAGCGCCTCCTTCAGCGGTGCGCTGTCTTCTTTCTTGGGTAGTTTCTTCATAAGAACGCGCACAGGGTACCACAAGGGCGGGTGTTTGGCAACACCCGATGGATTTACAATTGACAATTGACGATTGACAATTTGAAAAGCTAGGCGCGGCGTCCGCCGCGCGTGGCATCATGTTTCATCCGCGCCGCAAGGCGCGCGAATTCCCCAAATCGTAAATTGTAAATCGTAAATTGTAAATCCCATGTTGCAATCGCGTCTTGCAAATCGGGGCGGGGGTACTATAATGATGCCGCACGCGAATGACCTCCTTCCTACACAGCACCGTTTTCACCCTCCTGGCGGCCGTTTGCGTGCCCGCATCGGCACAGGAACCGGAGGCGGATACCGCGGTGGCACCCGAGCCCGCGGAGGAGGACGTGCTGGAGGTGGAGGACGCCGGGGGCGTCTCCACGGAGGAGGTGCAGCCCGGCGCCCCGCCCATCTCCGATGAGGAGCGCAAGGAGCTGGAGCGCGTGGGCCGCGATTTCCTGCAGGCTTCCTACGAGATGTGGAACCTGCTTTCCGGCGTGCGCTCCAAGGCGGACGCCGACGCCGCGGCGGACCGCATGACCGCGCTGGTGGCGCGCATCTACGCGCTGGACGAGAAGATGGGCGACAGCCCGGTGGTGGCCACGGATGCCAGCTGCAACGGCATGCTGGACAGCCTGCAGGTGCTCATCATGGATTCCCTGGAGAGCGTGAACGAGGAGTTCCTCTCCCTGCGGCGCCTGCACTGCTACGGCTCGGAGCGCCTGATCCGCGCGTTCCGCCTGGCAGGCCGCGCCGGGCTTTTCGCAGAGGAGGATGTGGACACCCTCAGCTCACTCCCGGATCCCTTCACGCCGCAGCAGGCCGCCGCCGAACTCACTCGCCTGGGCAGGCTCCAGGAGCAGGACCGCAACATCGCAAAGCTCCTGGCCACCGTGGTGGACAGCGCCTCCGCCCAGGCCGCCGTGACGCGGCTGGGCGAGCTCTGCGTGGCCCTGCGAGAGCTCACCCCGCGCGAGCGCCAGGGCGTGTTCCCCGATGAGCGCGCGGCAGAGGTGCAGGCGGTGGTGGAGCCCCTGCGCCGCGCCCTCTGGGGCATCCGCAACGAGATTGTGCGCCTGGCCGCCCTGCCGGGGTACGCAGGCAAGCCCTTCGATTCCTTTTCCGAGCAGCTCGACGACGTCTTCAGCGCCCTGGAGGGCGCGCACAGCGTGTGGTTCGAGGACGTGTTCGACGCCTCGTTCCGCTCCGACCTAGAAGACGCCTTCCACGAAAACCTGAAAACATCCAAATCCTGATACCGCCATGCCCGCCTCCGATTACCTCGTCACCATAGGACTGGAAGTCCACTGCCAAATCAAGACGCAGACCAAGATGTTCTGCTCCTGCAAGGCCGGTTTCGGCTACGAGCCCAACACGAACGTGTGCCCCACCTGCCTGGGCATGCCGGGCGCGCTGCCCGTGCTCAACGAGCACGCCATCGAGCGCACCGTGCTCACCGGCATGATGCTCGGCTGCTCCACCCCGCCCGTCTCCAAGTGGGACCGCAAGAACTATTTCTACGCGGACATGCCCAAGAACTACCAGACCAGCCAGCTGGACCTGCCGCTCTGCATCGGCGGCGAGGTGCCGCTCTACGCCTGGGCGTTCCCCGCGGATGCCAAGGTGCCGGCCGCCGACGGCGCCGTGGTGCGCCGCGTGAAGCTGGACCACATCCACCTGGAGGAGGACGCCGCCAAGCTCACCCACTACAACGGATACTCCCTGGTGGACTACAACCGCGGCGGCACCCCGCTCATGGAGATTGTCTCCGCTCCCGATTTGACCAGCCCGGACGAGACCTACGCCTACCTCAAGAGCCTGCAGCAGATCCTCATCTGCGGCGGCATTTCCGATGCCGACATGGAGAAGGGCCAGATGCGCTGCGACGTGAACGTCTCCCTGCGCCCCAAGGGCCAGAAGGAGCTCGGCGCCAAGATCGAGATGAAGAACATCAACTCCATGTCCGCCGCTCGCCGCGCGCTCATCTATGAAATCGCGCGCCAGGCGGAGGAGCTGGACATGGGAATCCCCCAGGTGCAGTCCACCCGCCGCTGGGACGACGCCCTGGGCGAGAGCATCGTGATGCGCACCAAGGAGAACGCGCACGACTACCGCTACCACACCTGCCCGGACCTCATCCCCGTGCACACCGCGCCCATTGTGGAGAAGGTGAAGGGCGAGCTGCCGGAGTTGCCGGACGCCCTCCACACGCGCCTGCAGCAGCAGTACGGACTGCCCCAGGCGGATGCCTCCACCCTGGTGGGCGATTTGCCGCTCTGCCGCTACTTCGAGCAGGCCGCCGCCGCTTCCGCCGCGCCGCGAAAGGTGGCCAACTGGGTCATCAACAACCTCACCGCCGCACTCGCCAAGCGCGAGCTCTCCATCGCGGACTGCCCCGTGCCCCCCGCCGCACTCGCAGGCCTGGTCGCCATCGTGGAGGACGGAACCGTCTCCAACAACCAGGCGCGCGAGGTGCTGGACCACCTCTGGGAGCACCCCGAAACGGATGCCGCCGCCGCCGCCGCCGCACTCGGATACAAGAAGGCGGACTCCAACGAGCTGGAGGCCACCGTGCAGAAGGTGCTGGAGGAAAACGCCGCAGACGTGGAGGCCCTCAAGGCCGGAAACGCAAAAATCATCAACGCCCTCACCGGTAAGGTCATGAAGGCCAGCAATCCCAAGCCCAATCCCCGCATGGTCACGGAAATCATCACGCGCCTGCTGGGATTGTAAGGGGATTTACAATTGACAATTGACGATTTACAACACGCCCGACGGCTGTAAGGGCGGGTGGACCAACCGCGCAGCGTGTTGGCCCCCGCAGGGGGTGAGGTGCCGTGAGGCGGCACCGAATCAATTTGGAAAGCTAGGCGCGGCGTCCGCCGCGCGTGGCGAAATGTTTCATCTGGCATTCTGCCAGATGAAACTCATCCGCGACCGCGCCGAAAGGCGCGGCTGAATACAGGCGCCCCACCCGAAGGGGGCGGCGCAATCTTATATGTA
>JAKSOU010000006.1 GCA_024405435.1 Akkermansia sp.
GCGTGGCACAGGAGGTCTTCGCCGCCAAGGGCCGCAGCATCTCCTACAAGGTCGGAACCATGATCGAGATCCCCCGCGCTTGCGTCACGGCGGATGAAATCGCCCAGACCGCGGAGTTCTTCTCTTTCGGCACCAACGACCTCACCCAGACTGGCCTCGGCATGAGCCGAGACGACGCCGGCGCCTTCCTCGGCACCTACCAGAACCTGGAAATCATCTCCCGGAACGTCTTCGCCAGCATCGACCAGGGCGGCGTCGGCGAACTCATGCGCATCGGCGTGGAGAAGGGACGCAGCACCCGCCCCGGCATGAAGATCGGCATCTGCGGCGAGCACGGCGGCGACCCCGCCTCCGTGAAGTTCTGCCACAAGCTCGGCCTCACCTACGTTTCCTGCTCCCCCTACCGCGTGCCCACCGCCCGCATCGCCGCCGCCCAGGCCGCGCTGGAAGAGGAGAAGGCCTAAAGGAATTTACGATTGACGATTGACAATTTGTAAAGTGAGCCGCGCTTCGCGTGGAAATTCCACAAGCCCGCCAGGCATGAAGCCTGGCGGGCTGTTTATCGACGGGAGGCGAGTTACCGTACCACCTGCACGCGCGGGCAGCGCTCGGCGATTCTTTTCGCCAGCCCCTTGTCCCGCGTATACACCCGCAAGGGTGCATCGGCGTGCATGCTGCAGTAGCTCAAGATTTCCTCATCGCCATCGCGGAACATGCCATGGTGCGGCAGAACTCCCCACTTGTTGCGGGAAATAAGCTGCTGCGCATGCATAACCGCGTAGCGATTCCGTTTACCCTTGAGCAAACCGTACAGCTCCTCACGCACCTTTTGGGGAACAATGAGGACAGCTCCCGATTTTGCCGCAGCCTTCCGGGCCAGGGATATTGGCTTCCTGTTCAAAAGGCTGCAGGCATCGATAATTATTAATTTTTCCTTCATTTTGATTTTCTATTTGCCCGTCTGCAAAATCTTCAGCAGACAGGCGGCTATGAAGGAATACGGCATCATGCCATACCACTTTCTGTCCTTTCTCTCCCCGGTGTCCGAGGCGGCAACGTGTCAAGAGACATGAGAAAGGCTTCCACTCAAGGAAGAAAGCTTGGTCCAGGATGCGTTTAGCGCACCGCCTCTTGACGCAAGTATTCTATACACAAACGCACCCCCTGTGTCAAGACCTAAAATGGAGCGCAACAGGGTTGACAAATGAAAACCTACCTTGCGGCGGGGGCGGGGAGGTCCAGAAGTTGGACGCCGCGGAGCATGTAGTTGTGCGGGGAGAGGAGTTCGGCCTGCCGCGCGGACAGGATGCACTCGCAGAAGGGCTGGGGGGTGTGGTTGTCGTCCGTGTGCACGGGCAGGGTGGTGGGGAATTCCGACTCCTCCTCGAAGCAGACGAAATCGCCGGGTTCCACCTCTCCCTTGAAGACCTGCCGCACCCAGACGAACCAAACCGTTCGGCAGTGGGCCACGCGGCCGCGCTCCGTCTGCACCACATGGACGTGGCGGTAGAACACGCGGCACTGGGCGCGCATCAGGACGGTGCTCTGCGCCGCCAGGGCCTGCCATTCGGGGGAATCCACGGCTGGCGCGGGTGCGGCGTTCTCCACGCCGATGCCGCCCAGGCGCTCCACCTGCCCCCACAGGGTGCACACGCCGCACAGGGCCGCGCACGCCGCCGCCAGCATTGCCTTGCGGAAAGTAGCCATACCCGGCCGGTGTTGCATGGGGAAACGCCGCTCAGGGGCGGGCGTTGCGGATGAGGAGCAGCAGGTCGTCCAGCTCCTTGGCGTCCACGCCCTCGTCGCGGATGCGCCCCTCCTCCGTGGAGAGGGAGTCCATGAGCTTGTCGTACTGCTCCTGTGACTTCTCGTCCAGCTCCAGCTTGCCGGGGGCGGCGTTGGGATCCCTCTTGCTGCCCATGGCGGTGTCCTTCTTGCCGCCGAGGCCGTAGAGCTTCTGGAGCTGCTGGTAGGCGCGCTCGGCACCCTTGTTGTCGTGGATGCCCTTGACGATGGAGAGGGCCTTCTTCTGGCGCTTCATGAAGGCCTTGCTGTCGGCCTTGAGGGCCTTGGCGGTGAGGCGGTCGTCCTTGGCGCTGCCGTCGGCGTGCGCCAAGGGTGCGGCGCCCACCAGGGCGGCCAGTGCCAGTGCGGGGATGAGGTATGCGTTCATGGCGGTTGAAGGGATGCGACGCGGTCAGCGGGCGGCGGCCACCCTGGCCAGCAGGGGCGCGGCATCGTATGCTTCCGCCCACTTGCGCAGCTCCTTGCCGGTGTAGGATGACAGGCCGTCCGCGGTGAGCTGGCGGGCCAGCACGGGCGCGGGTATCAGCATGCAGAGGAAATCGGCATCGGAGGAGTTGCCGGCCTTCACCGCGCCTTCGCGGGTCATGACGACGCCCTCGCACGGGCTCATGGAGTTGAGCTCCACGATGGCGTCCGCCAGCTCATCCTTGCCGATTGTGAAATCCGCTGCCATGTTTACCGTTTAGCGTTTGGCCCGGTGCGCGTCAGCCGAGCTTGGGGAGGGAGGCGGCGGCGACGGCCTGGCCGTGGCGCTTGGTCTTCTCGTCCGGCACGCACAGGTTGATGCTCAGCTCCGGGAACTCGCCCGCCAGCACCTCGTTGGCCTTGTCGATGATGAGCTGGCCGCCCTCGCCCGTGGCCACGCGGCCCAGGAACAGGAGGTTGCGCAGGCCGTAGAACGTGGCGAAGTACGCGATGGTGTAGCCGAACTCCACGCCGATGGTCTCGTAAATCTTGCGGGCGCGCTCGTCGCCCTCCGCCATGGCGGCCTGCACCTTCTTGAGCTGCTCCGGGTAGGGCATGTCGCCGAAGTCGTATCCGGCGCGGGGGGCCAGGCGGGCCACGGCCTGCTGGGAGAAGTACATGGCGCCCACGCCCTTGTCCTTGGACCACTCGTCCACGCCGCCGTCCTCCTGGTAGTCCACGGGTACGAAGGCGAGCTCATTGAGCCAGGGCATGATGTGGCCCTCCGGGTCCACGTATCCGGCGGCCAGGGAGGTGCCCATGGCGATGCCGAGCACCGCGTCGTCGTTCATGCCCATGGCGCCTGCCAGGGCGGTGACCTCGCCATCGTTCACCACCTCAAAGGGCACGTCCTTGCCCATGCGCTCGCACCAGCGGTCCTTCAAGGTGTAGAACATGCGGCGGATGACGCGCTGGAAATCCTCCTTGGAGATGCCGCGGAAAAGGGAGCCCACGCGGGGCTCGCTGTTCACGTACACGCCCGCGGCGGAACCGCCGATGGCATCCACCTGCGGCAGGTGCTTGGCCGCGCGGACGAGCGAGTCGTCCACGCCCTCCAGCTGGTAGTTGGGGTCGGTCTGGTGGTAGGGGTCCCACACAACCTCCTCGGAGAAGACCACCTCGCCGTTGACGACGGCGGCGGCCTTGCGGTCGGAGCCGCCCAGGTCGAAGCCGATGCGGTAGCCGTCCAGGTTGCGGCCGAGTGCCACGGAGGTGGAGTTCTCCGCCGGGAGCTCCGCGGCGGGCACGGCCTTCACGGCGATGGGCTGGTCGTAAATCTGCGTGCCGATGAAATCCCAGTCGAACTCTCTCGCGCCGCCCTTGCAGTAGGTGGCGGCCAGCATCTCCGCGATGGAATCGTCCCCGGCCACCAGGATGGTGCAGCCGCCCTTCATCCAGAGCAGGAACTTCACGATGCGCTCAATGTAGAAATGGTTGAGCTTCACGTTCTCCCCCTCGTTGGGCAGCACCTTGCCGCTCCAGCGGAAGCACGTGCCGTCCAGCCGCGTGAGCGCCAGCTCCACCGCGTGCGAGCGCGGCTCCGCCGCCACTTTCTCTTCGTATGCTTTTGTCCAGAGTACCGGGGCTATGAAGTCCGGGTCCAGTACCGGCGTGTATTTCGCTTGAATGTTCATAACGGTTGACTTCCTTATAGCACAAGCGCCCCGCCCTGTTCAAGCCTAAATTGACCGCGCCGGGAGACAAGGCACGCGCCCGTTTCGCGCACATTCCGTGCTTTGGGCTTGACACTCCGCGCGCGTGGGGGCAGAATTCGCGCGTGATTACCAGATTTGTCCCGATGACAGTTGTGGCGGCGCTGGCCGCGTTTGCACAAGAGCCCATTCCCGTGGCGGAGCCCCAGCAGCCCGCCCAGCCCCAGGCCGCACCGGCCAAGAACACCGTGGAGGACGCCTACCGCGGTATCGTGAAGCTGGAGGTGGCCGTCACCAAGCCCAACTACCGCACGCCCTGGCAGACGGGCGGTTTCGGCCGCGGCAACGGCACCGGGTTCATGGTGGCGCCCGGCCTGTTCATGACCAACGCCCACGTGGTGGCGGACACGGACCGCATCTACGTATCCCCCTACGCGGATTCCCGCAAGCTGCGCGCGCATGTGAAGTACGTGGCGCACGATGCGGACCTGGCGCTGGTGGAGGTGGAGGACAAGGACGCCTTCAAGGACGTGCCGTGCCTGGAGTTCAGCGAGGACATCCCCCAGCTGGAGGACCGCGTGCGCGCCATCGGATACCCCATCGGCGGCAACCGCCTCTCCGTCACCAGCGGCATCATCTCCCGCATCGACACCATCCCCTATTCCCACCCGCGCAACTCCGCGCACCTGGCGCTCCAGATTGACGCCGCCATCAACCCCGGCAACTCCGGCGGCCCCGTGCTCAAGGGCGACAAGGTGGTGGGCGTGGCCTTCCAGGGCCTGCAGGAGGCCAACTCCACGGGGTACGTCATCCCCATGTCGGTCATCCGCCATTTCCTGAAGGACGTGGAGGACGGCCACTACGACGGCTACGTGAACGTGGCGGCGGAGTTCATGCCGGCGGAGAACCCGGCGCTGCGCCAGTACCTGAACCTGCCGCAGGACGCCAGCGGCTGCCTGGTGGCGGAAGTGGCCGTGGGCGGCAGCTCCGACGGCGCGCTCAAGCCCGGTGACGTCATCCTGGCGGTCAACGGCATCAAGGTGGACAGCTCCGCCATGATCATGCTGGACGGCGTGCGCGTGCCGCTGGAGGAGCTCGCGGAACGCTCCTTCTCCGGGGACAAGGTGAAGTACACCATCATGCGCGACGGCAAGCAGATGGAGACGGAGGGCACGCTGGCGCCGCTCAAGGCCAGCAAGGTGCTCGCCCGCGCGTACGACCAGCTGCCGCGCTACGTGGAGTTCGGCGGCCTGGTGTTCCAGCCCATGCAGGCGGATGTCATCAGCGCGCGCAACATCTCCCCCAAGAACTACCTTGTGGAGATGGACGCCTACGTGCGCGGCGGCGAGTTCAAGACCAAGGAGGACGTGGTGTTCCTCACCAACGTGCTGCCGGACGAGGTGAACGCGCGCATGGACGACTTCGGGCGCCGCGTGGTGAAGAAGGTGAACGGCGTGGAGGTGAAGGGGCTCAGCCACCTGTACGAGCTGCTGTACCCGCAGGACACCGCCAACCGCCCGGCCTACACCGTGATTGAGCTTGCGGGCGCGGAACGCCCGCTCGTGTTCGACAACGCGGCCATCGACGCCGCCAACAAGCGCATCGGCTCCAAGTACAACGTGCCGGAACCCGCCCGCCTCAAGTAACCCCCCAACCCGTTTTTACATCATGATTCGCACATTGACCCTACTCGCGCTCGCCGGCGGCCTCGCCTTCAGCTGCAAGCCCACCGTCCGCACCGCAGTGCCGCAGAACCAGCCCCAACAGCAGGAGCAGCAGGCCGCAGAGCCCGCCGCGGAACAACCCGCCGCCCAAACGCAGGCTGAAGCCCCCGCCGCTGCCGACCCCTCCAACTCCCTGGTGGACGTCAACTCCACCAACCAGGACTACAACATCCTGCAGCCCTGGGAGAAGGAGAGCCCCGGCAGCAACTCCACCCGCGGCATCTACCTCGGCAACAACCTGGTGCTCTGCAACGGCAAGGCCGCGGACGCCGCCACCTATGTGGAGCTGGCCCTGCCGGACGGCTCCCGCACCGTCACAGCCAAGGTGGTGCGCTTCGACCCGGACCTGCACCTGGCGCTGCTCACGCTGGAGCATGAGGAGGATGCCGACTTCTTCGCGGACCGCACGCCGCTGGAGGTGGGCGAGCCCCTGCGCATCGGCGACAAGGCCGAGTTCGCGGGCCTCATCCAGGGCATCAAGCCCGTGCATGCCGGACTCACCGTGGAAAGCGCGGACGCCCCCGGCATGCCGCGCCTCAACCTGCATGCCGAGCGCTCCCTGCCCGACGGCGCGGGCACGGGCTGCCCCGTCATTAAGGACGGCAAGCTGGTGGCCATGAGCCTGGGCTACCGCGCCCAGAACCAGATGCTCAGCTGCATCAACGCAGAGCTCATCTCGCGCTTCCTCAACCAGAAGGAGAACGCGGGCGTCCCCATGGTGGGATTCTCCCTCATCGAGCTGAAGGACCCCGTCTTCCGCAAATACCTCAAGATTGACGACCCCAAGGCCGGCGGCCTCTACGTGAACGAGGTGGAGCCCAGCGGCGCCGCCGCGGGGGCCGGTATGAAGGAGGGTGACGTCCTCACCGCCATCGACGGCATCGCCATCGACAACACCGGGCGCTGCGAGCACCCCATCTACGGCCCGCTTTCCGCCACCTGCCTGCTCAGCAGCTACAAGCCCGTGGGCGAGACCCTCAAGCTCTCTCTGCTGCGCGACGGCCAGCCCGTGGAAATCACCCTGCCGCTCAACCGCGACGCCGCGGAGAAGAGCCTGGTGCGCGAGATGCAGCCCGGCGAGCGCCCCCGCTACATCATGTGGGGCGGCCTGCTCTTCCAGCCGGTGACGAACGACTTCCTGCGCGCCATCCGCGAGCGCGCCCAGGACTCCCTGCCGCTCTCCCTCGCCTGCATCGAGGACAGCGAGGACGAGTACCGCAAGGAGGGCCGCACGGAGCTGGTGGTCCTCTCCCTCGTGGTGCCCACCCCCGCCACCCTCGGCTACGACAACGCCCGCTTCACCCTCGTCACCAAGGTGAACGGCAAGGACGTGCACAGCTTCGCGGAGTTCGCCAAGATGATTGACGAGAAGACCCCCGACGGCCTGGTGCGCATCTCCCTCAACAAGGCCCCGTACGATATCTACCTGAGCAGCGACGCCGTGCAGAGCAGCAACGAGGTCATCCGCATGCAGGCCATCCCCCGCCTGCGCTACGTGGGCGAGGAGGAACCGCAGAAGCAGTAAACCCTCCCCACCACCCCATGGGCGCTTGCCGCTCCATCCTCCAAGGCGCATGCATGCTGGTTCTCACCGCGGCATGCGCCTTTGCCGTGGACACCGCGGACTGGATGCGCGGCGTGCAGGACGATGCGCCCCTGCGCCGCATCGCCATCCCCGGCGCGCATGATGCCGGTACCGCCGGCATGCCGTGGTACTCCCGCACCCAGGATGCCGACACCGCCACCCTGCTGGCGGACGGCGTGCGCTACCTGGACCTGCGCGTGGAGCTGCAGGAGGGCAGTCTGCGCATTTTCCACGGCCCCTCCGCGGGCGTGGGACTGGATGGCGTGCTGCAGGCGGTGGCCGCCTTCCTGGATGCCCACCCCGCCGAATGCGTGCTGCTGGATTTCCAGCACTTCCGCGGCGGCGCCGAGCAGGCCACCCTCGCCGCCCTCACCGCAACTCTTGGCCAGCGCGTTTTCGCCGCACCCAATCCGCAGGACAAGGTGGGCTGCATCAACTCCCTCGCCCTCTCCGCCGTGCGGGGCAGGGCGGTGGTCTTCTGGGGCAGCGCCCAAGACCCGCAATTATCCGATGCCCGCCTCTTCCCCCGCGGAAACGATGCCGGAACCCGCCCGAACGCCTGCCTGCACTCGTTCTACAAGGAAAGCGCGCACACGGGCGAATCCAAGGCCCTGGTCGACACCACCCTGCCGCAGTACCTGGCGCGTTTCGCCTCGCATGACAGCGGCATCTGCGTGCTCCAGGGCCAGCTTACCGATGGCTGGGGCATCCGCGGGCCCCGCTCGCGCGAAAACACCCACGCCGCCGCCATGGACGCCTTCGTCTCCGCCCTCGCCAACTCCCCCAACCTCCACGCCGTGAACGTCGTCCTTCGCGATTTCGCCACCGCGGACAAAAACACCAAAACCATCGAACTCAACCGCGCCAAGGGATTTTTCAAATAGCCCGGCCGCCGCAATCTTATAATGCGTATTTTAAAAACTTGAGAAAACCGCAAGTTTTTAAAATATGTTTTAAAAACTTGTTGACAAAGGGGGTGTACAAGGGCAGAATGGTGGTGTGAAGGGCACCATAGAGCGACCGCGCTACACAGAGTTGCTGCGGCAATACCGGGACCAACCACTCATCAAAATCTTGACGGGAGTGAGGCGTTCCGGGAAGTCGACGCTGTTCATGCTGTTCATGGATGAACTGCGTGAGAACGGCGTGGGGGAGGAGCAAATCCAGAGCCTCAATCTGGAAGATGTGGACAACGCGCCGCTGCTGGATTACCGAGAGTTGCACCGCCACATCAAGGAGCGTTTGGTGGCGGGGAAGCAGAATTACGTGTTTCTGGACGAGATCCAGAATGTGCCGGATTTTCAGAAGGCGGTTCGCAGCCTTGCGGACAAGGGAAACGTGGATTTGTACCTGACGGGTTCCAATTCCAAGCTGCAATCGGGCGAGTGGGCCACTTCCATAGCCGGGCGCTACGTGGAAATCCATGTGCTGCCGCTCTCCTTCCGCGAGTTTGTTTCCGCCCAGCCGACCATCGGCAACCGAGACGAGGCGTACGATGCGTACACGAGTTTGTCCTCTTTCCCCCAGGTGTCCTGTTTCCCGGAACAGTTTCAGCCGGATATGGCGAAACGGTATCTGCAGGATTTGTACGGCAGCATCGTGCTGAAAGACATCATGGACGCACGGAACATCCGCGAGGTGGCCCGCCTGGACCGTCTGGCGCGCTTCATGAGCGATGCCATTGGCAGCGAGCTCTCCGTCAAGAAAATCAGCGATACCATGACTTCCGACGGCGTGAAGGTAAGCGCGCCCACGGTGGAGGCGTACGTTCAAGCGTTCCGCGATAGTTACCTGTTCTACAAGGTGGACCGCTACGATGTGAAGGGAAAGCGTCTGCTGAAAACGCTGAACAAGTACTACATTGTGGATCCCGGGCTGCGGAAGATGCTGGCGGGTTCATCCACGCGCGATTCCGGGCACCTGCTGGAAAACATCGTGTACCTGGAGTTGTTGCGGCGCGGATACCGCGTGAGCGTGGGTAAGGTGGATGTGTGGACCCGCACGGGGGGTGACCGCCTGACGGTGGAGGTTGACTTCGTGGCGGAGCGCGGCGACACAACCGAGTATTTCCAGGTGTGCGAGAGCGTTCTGGACACGGCCACGCGCGAACGCGAGCTGCGCCCGCTGCTCGCCATACGGGACGCCAATTCCAAATACCTGCTCACCCGCGACTACAGCACCGCGCAATACGATGGCGTGCAGCACGTCAACGTGCTGCAATGGCTTCTGGAGGAATAGGAAACAGGGAAGAAATGGATTGACCGCGCGGGGGCGGCGTGGTAGAAGGGAGGGATGATGAAACATGTCCTTCCACTGTTGCCGTTTCTGTTGCTGCCGCTGGTTGCGGCGGAGGATGCGCCCAAGACCCTGCCGGGCGGCTGGGTGCTGGATTGGCACGAGGAATTCAACGGCACCCGCCTGAACCCCCAGAAGTGGCGCCCGGAGCTGGGCGTGGTCCGCAACTACGGCGCCGCCCAAACCTACACGCGCGATTCCATCTCCGTGAAGGACGGCCTGCTCACCATCACCACGGAGGCCAGGGAAACTCCCGTCTCCAACTACAGGCCCGGCTCCAAGAGGTGGACGGAGCAGCGCAAGACCATGCCCTACAAGAGCGGCTCCATCACCACCAAGGGCTTCAAGAACTTCTTTCACGGCCGCCTGGAGGTGCGCGCCAAAATCCCCGGCAACAAGGGCGCCTGGCCCGCCATCTGGCTCATCGGCGACAACCCCTGGGGCTGGCCCCAGTGCGGCGAAATCGATATCATGGAGCACGCCTCCCAGCAGCACAACCACTGCCACGCCACCATCCACTGGGGCAGGAACGGCGGCAACCAGGACGCCATGGTCAACAAGCACCCCGTGGTGCCCACGCTTACGGATGATTTCCACCTCTACTGGATGGAGTGGGATGCCCAACAGATTCGCCTGGGCGTGGACAAGCAGGAAATCATCATCATGGAGACGGAGAAAATCACCTATCCGGACGGCCGAAACCCCTTCCGCAAGGGCGCCTACCTCATCATCAACACCGCCGTGGGCGGCCCCGGTACCATGACCGAGGCCCCGGACCCCGCACAGTACCCCTGCACCTTCCAGGTGGACTACGTGCGCTACTACACCAGGGCCGGCAGCTAGCACCCGCGGGGCTGTCAGAGGTTCCAGGACTTGTTGTTGTTGCGGATGCTTTCCCAGTCTCTCACCTCGCCGCTGCAGTTGGCATCAATCTTTCTGCAAAGCGCCACAACATCGGAGAAGGATATGTCCGGGCGGGCCGCCAGCTCGCGCGCCTGGGCGGACAGCACGCGGCATGCCTCCGCCATGGCAGACGACGAGGCTATCTGGGTCTGATAGTTCGCGTAGTTGGAATAGGCGGCAAAGAACATGCCTATGCAGGGGAAAGCCAGCATCAGGCTGCCCATCAGGGGCAGGGTGTCCCCATCCCACGCTGCGGGTATCACACAATACTTGCATCCCGTCACCACCAGAAAGCGCAGCGTGGAAACGACTGCGAGAAACACAAAGGATATCTTCGCAAGGTTGTGCAGGGCCTCGTTCCACAACCTGCTCCGCCACCGCCTCTCCCTGTGGTAGCGCGCCTGGGCATCCAGGAACCCCTTGCCCACTGCGCCGGCCCATTTAACCAGGTACTCGCGGGTGACGGACTGATCCCCCTGCTTGTCCGGCAGGCCGATTCGGCGCGCCATCATCCGGTAATACCACGCTGCCCAGCGTACATCCGGGTCTTCGCTGTCTGCCGTGTACACCCGGCAGAACCCCGCCGGGGCCAGGGCCTCCGCCTGCCTACAGCGCTCCGAGAGGATTCTGTAGGTGACATGCCGGCACTGCTCCACCTCCTTGTCGTCGCGGAAGAGGTAGAACAAAATGGAGAGAAGACTTCCGAGCTGCACCAGGGAACAGAAGATGGCCAGCCAATGGTGGAGATGAAAGAAGTCGCCGCGGAAAAAGGCTCCCAGGGCCGTCCAGGCCGCCCGGTATGATAAACTCGGGAAGTTGATGGAAATGATGAGGGCAATCATGCAAACCACCGCCAGGGAATACCTTCGGAAGAGGTTGTTGCGGGACTTTTCCCCGTATGCATTGGCCGCGGCCTGCAGCTTGTCGCCCCGGTAGGCCCTCCACTTCTTCGCCGTGGAATCAAAGGGAGCCGCCGCCCTGCGGGCAGGTCTTCTCCTTTTCCTGAAGACGGACAGGCAGCAGACCCCGAGCCGCTTGCCGAAATGTCCCCAGCCTTTCGCCCTCCCGCATTTGGAAACGTGGTGGCACCAATCCAGGAATCCCGTGAACGCCCGCTCGGTAAACACGCCCTTGAGCCAACGCCAGGCGCGCATGCACCGGGATTTGACTCCGTTCCCGCAGACGCCAGTGTCACTGCAATCGCAAATGGGCAGCACCAGCGGGGCGCTCCGCGGCAGGCGGCGCCTCAGCACTTTCTCGCGCAGCCAGCGCCAGCATGTGCCGACCCGGGATTCCTGGGCGCAGGCGAACACGTCCGGCCAGGATGTGGCGGGGAGGAGAATGAAGCGCAGGAGCTTGTCCAGTTCCCCTTTCCAATCCTCGCTGCGCCTGGTGCCCCGCCTGTAGCGCGGGGAATCCGGGGAAGCCATGGGAATCAGGATGACGGGGATGTTGGCGGTATACGCCTGGCGCATGGTGGCATAGGTTCCCGCAGAGTAGTCCGTTGCGGCGCCATCCCACACCGCCACAAGGATATCGGAATGGAACAGCAGCACGTCTGCTGCATCGGCATACGCCCTGGCGGAATGCTCGCCCTTCTCTCCGGAAGATATTTCAAACACGCTTTCCGCCTCCGCCAATAGGGAAAAAAACTGTTCCCGCTCGTTTCCCTCTGCAAAATCGCCCGCATACACGCCGCGCTCGAACGGGAGCGGCACCTGCAAATGGTATCCCTGCTCCATGGCCGCCTGCGCCGCCATGGTGTCCACGCCTTTTGCCAGGGAGCTGATCACGCGCATCACCGGCTGCTCCCTGTTGTCGAACAGGCTGTAGGTATCCCTGTAGTCTTCCCGGATACGTTTGGTGGCTTCGCGCATGTAGTCTTCCCGGATACGCGTGGTGGTATCGCGGATAGTGGCAAACACCCGGCGCAGGGCGGCGTCTACCCCCTCTCGCATTTCGGGGGGGACATCAAGCTTCCCGGTCACGCCCACGTGCACTGTCAACTGTGTTTCCATGATGTTGTCCGTATGGGGCGCCGCCCCGTTCACCGGGCGTTGCATCCCGCGCCGCAGCACAGTATACAGCACGGAACGGGGAGGCGTCAAGGGATAGCTTCCGCTGCTTCGGGCGTTTTTCCCGCACCGGTTCCCCAGGTCTCCGCGTGCGCGCACGCTACCCCGGTTCCCGAAAAGGTGGGGGATTTTGCTTGCACCGCCGCGCGGGTCGCGCTATGGTGGGGGCATGGACAGCAGGCTCGTCATTGCACTGGAGGATTTCCCGGAGGAGGGGCGCCACCTGGAGGGAGAGGTGGACGGTGCCGTGTTCGACCTGGCGGGGGATGAAATCCGGCCGGCCGGGCCGCTGCGCTACGCGTTCGAGGCGCACCTGTACGAGCACGAGCTGGTGCTGCGCGGCAGCGTGGAGGCACGGTTCGACATGCGCTGCAACCGCTGCCTGGCACGGTTCGACTACACGGCGGAAATCACGGATATGACACTCTCGTTCGATGTGAAGGGGCAGGGGGCGTTCGATGCCACGGATGCCCTGCGGGAAGAGATTCTGCTCATCCTTCCCAGCTACCCCAAATGCGAGCACGCCGGGCTGGATTGTGAAAAAAATGACATTACCCGTGAATTTAGGCTGGACAAAACCACCGATTCGGGTGTAAACTCCGCCGCACCGCGCGGCAGCAGCGTGTGGGACGCTCTCGACAAGCTCCCCCAAAACACGGATGGCCGCCCTCCAAAGCAATCTTAACCAATATACGATCATGGCAGCTCCCAAACGCAGAACATCCAAGATGAAGCAGCGCTCCAGCCTTGCAGCCAAGGCCTGGAAGGCACCCAAACTCGGCAAGTGCCCCAAGTGCGGCGCCGCCGTCCCCGGCCACACCGCCTGCCCCCAGTGCGGTACCTACAAGACTCAGAGCGGCGCGGAAGTCGTCGTCAAGCTCGTGGACTGATAGGCCCGTCCCAAGCAACATTTCACCGCCGCCCCGTCATGCACGGGGCGGTTTTTTATTGACATCGCCGCTGCGGGTGGTAGAGTGGTGGCAGTCGTTTTTCTGCAACAACCGGCAACTGATATGAAGCTTGCACTGGATGCCATGGGTGGTGACAATGCCCCGCAAATCAACATTGACGGGGCAAGGGAGGTCTTGCAGCATGTGGATGAGCTGGACAAGCTCTACATGGTGGGGGAGGAAACCACGCTGAAACGCCTGTGCGACGCCGCCGGAATCGGCGGCAACCCGCGCCTGGAGATTGTGCACGCCCCGGAAGTGGTGGGGATGGACGAGAGCGGCCTGGCGGCCGTGCGCCAGAAGAAGAACTCCTCCATGAGCATTGCCGTGGATTTGGTGAAGGCCGGCACGTGCGATGCCGTACTCTCCGCCGGCAACACCGGCGCAGAGGTGGCCGCTTGCACCATCAAGCTTCGCCTGCTGGAGGGCGTGGAGCGCGCGGGCATCGTCTCCCCCATCCCGAACGAGCGCAGCTACGTGCTGGTGAGCGACACGGGCGCGAACCCGGACGCCAAGCCCAGCCACCTGGTGGGCTACGCCGTGATGAGCGCCATGATGGCACGCTACATCTACAACATCCCGGAGCCAAAGGTGGCCGTCATGAGCAACGGCACGGAGGACTGCAAGGGCTGCGAATTCTCCAAGGAGGCGCACCGCCTGCTCCGCCACCTGGCGGATGCCGGCCTGCTCCCCTTCCAATTCATCGGAAACCGCGAGGGGCACGACCTCTTCAACAGCGACATGGACGTGGCGCTCACCGACGGCTTCACCGGCAACATCCTCCTCAAGACCGTGGAGGCCACCGCCAAGACCCTCTCCCACTGGATCAAGGCCGGCATCAAGAAACGCCCCATGGCCATGGTTGGCGCGCTGGGCATGCGCAGCGTCTTCCGCGATATCGGCGACCGCCTGAACGCAGACGCCATGGGCGGCTGCCCCCTCATGGGCGTGCGCGGCGTCTCCATCATCGCCCACGGCTCCGCCAACGCACGCGCCATCCTCAACGCCACCCGAATGGCGGAGGGCATGTGCCGCCATAGCGTGAACGACCGCATCATCGATGCCATGGCTCCCGTCAACGAGGAGCTCCGCCGCCTCGCAGAGGAGGAATCCGTCGGCTAGCCCCGGAACCTCACTTGCCCAGGCAGAAGGTGGAGAACACGCGGGAGAGGATGTCCTCCGTGTCGATGCGCCCGGTGATGGTGCCCAGGGCGTCCAGGGCCTCGCGCAGGTCCACGTCCGTGAGCTCCGGCGATTCCGCGGCCTCCAGGGAGGCGCGTGCGCGCGCGAGGGCATCCAGGGCCTGCTGCAGGGCGTAGCGGTGGCGTGTGTTGATGGCGGCCAGGGAATCGCGTTCACCGGCATCCTGAAGGAACAAGTCCGCAATGGCGCGCTCCAGCTCCGCGCGGCCTTTCCCGGTGGTGCAGGAGATGCGCAGGCCCGCCGCGCCGCGCCAGTCCGCGTGTTCCGGCAGGTCGCATTTGTTGAGCAGGGTGATTCTCTTGGCGCCGGCGCCCGCGGGCTCTTCCGCCTGCGCGCGGGGCAGGGAGGCATCGTGCACCTCCAGGATGAGGTCCGCCTCCGCCAGGGCGCGGCGGCTGCGCTCCATGCCCGCGCGCTCCAGCGCGTCCGCGCTCTCGTGTAGCCCGGCGGTGTCGATGAGCCGCAGGCGCAGCCCGCCCACGGTGGTGCTTTCCTCGATGGTGTCGCGCGTGGTGCCGGCGGTGGGGCTCACGATGGCGCGGTCGTACCCCAGCAGCAAGTTCAGGAGGCTGCTCTTGCCCACGTTCGGCGCGCCGATGATGGCGGTGCGCACGCCCTCGCGCAGGATGCGCCCCTCGTCCGCCGTGGAGAGCAGCTGCCGCAGCTGTTCGGAGATATCGTCCAGCCTCTGCACCAGCTCGGCGGTGGTGTCCGGCGCAATGTCCTCCTCCGGGAAATCGATGTAGGCCTCCACGTGCGCGGCAATATCGACGAGCTTGTCCGCCGCCTGTTGCACGCGCGCGCCGATGACGCCCTGCAGCTGGTTCTGCGCGGCGCGCAATGCCAGGTCGCTCCCGGCGGAGATCACATCCATCACGGCCTCCGCCTGGGTGAGGTCCAGCCGACCGTTCTCAAAGGCGCGGCGCGTGAACTCGCCGGGTTCCGCGGGGCGGGCGCCGCACTCCAGCAGGCGCTCCAGCACGCGCTGCACCACCAGCGTGCCGCCGTGGCAGCTCAGCTCCGCGGCAGCCTCCCCCGTGAAGCTGTGCGGCGCCGCGTACACCGTGGCCACGCACTCGTCCAGCACGCGCCCGCGCGCATCCCGCACCCTGGCCAGCGTGGCGCGCCGCGGCGCGAAATCTTTCTCTCTTGCGCACGCCGCCTTTACCACCTGCGCCGCCTGCGGCCCGCTCACGCGGACGATGGCGAGCGCCGCCGCCCCGGGCGCTGTGGCAATGGCTGCAATGGTGTCGCTTTCCGGCATGGCTTCATCCTCTCACAAATGCGGCGGGCGGTCAACCACCAACCATATCTGCTTGCGCATACACGTGCGCGCTGGTAGAATGGCGGAATGAACAAGAGATGGATTCTCCTGCTGCTGTTGCCGCTGGCGCTGCTGCTTTCCACATGCGCGGTGCGCTCCATGGTGTTCCCCGGCGCACAGCCCGGCGTCTGCTCCCCGGATTCCAAGTACGGCCACACGGAGCAGTACGTTTCTTTCACCATGCAGGACGGCACCGTGCTGCGCGGCTGGCTCTTCAACCGCGGCCCCCAGGCGCCGCTCGTCGTCATGTACGGCGGCAACTCCATCAACGCCGGCGATTTCTCCGACTACGCGGACGAGGACACCACCCGCTCCTACCTACTCGTGAACTACCGCGGTTTCGGCGGCAGTGAGGGCGAGCCCTCCGAAAAGGACATCGTGGCGGATTCCTGCGCCCTGCTGGACCAGGCCAGGGAGAAGCTCGGTAACCCCGCCGCCACCACGCTCGTCGGCTTCAGCATCGGCACCGGCGTGGCCATGCAGGTGGCCGCCGCCAAGAACCCAGACAAGGTGGTGCTCATCTGCCCGTTCGACAGCCTCGTCAACGTGGCCTGCGATTTCATCCCCGCCATCCCCAACGCCGTCGTCATCGATAAATTCATCTCCACCGACTACGCGCCGAAAATCACGTGCGATGTGGCCATCCTGCGCGCGGATGCGGATGAAATCGTGCTGCCGCCGCGAACCGACGCCCTGCGCGAGAGCTTCAAGCGCCCCGTCACCGAAAAGACCTTCCACGCCACCCACAACACGATTTTCAATGCCGACGGCTTTCATGACGCCTTTTTTGCTGAACTGCGCTAATGCCCGCAATCCCAGTGTTCATGGGCATTGCGGGGCCTTGCGCGGGGTGATTGTTTAAATTTTCTTTCAGAAATTTTGATTTTAGCCTTGCAAAGCCGTTCGGATTTGGTACACTTCTCTCAACCCCTCCTCCTATCCTTGGTTGCTGGGGCGCTTCAAATCAAAACTAGTAAGATAATTATGAAGACCATCGCTATTCTCGCCCTTACGGCTGCCGCTCTGGTTTCCTGCCAGCAGCACACCCAGCCCGTGGAACCCACCCCGGCTCCCGTGGTGCCCCTGAAGAAGTAAGGGATACAGGAAGTTTACTTCCCAATTACGCGCGCCCGGCTCGCCGGGCGCGCTCTTTTTTGCCCTCCCCGAAAAAAAATCTAGAGTATACTCTAGATTTTTCTTGACTCCGGTTCGCCCTGCGTGTAAAACGTGGGCGGACGCCGATGGTGTCCGCCACGAACGAGAGCATCCATGAAAGCGATACACATCATCCTGACCCTGACCCTGGCCCTGGCCGCCGCTCCGCTGAGCGCGCTATCGGTGGCGGCCCCCGTCATTGACAGCGGCAAGCTGGATTTCCAGGAATTGCCGACGTTGTCCAAGAAGCGGTTCGATTGCAGCCTGACGGGTATGTACCGCTCGTTCTACTGGGGGCGCGGCCTGGTGGCCTCGCAGGAGGCGGAGCAGGGAGAGGGCGTGGAGACCATCGCGTTCAAGGGCACGTATGATTTCGGCGACAAGGGTGGATGGACGTTCAACGAGACGGTGGCGTACTCCATCTTCTCCGCGGGGCACTGCCTGTACGGCAACCCTCCCATGTCGCGCAGGGGCGCCATCGTGGTCCTGCGGGAGCGCATCCCGGGGTTCGACCAGCTGCCCAAGGAAGTTCAGGAGATGTACATCTCCTCCCTGGAGGGCAAGTCCATCAAGCAGTGCAACATGGAGAACGAGTTCGCGGTGGTCTCCACGTTCAAGTACACGCACGAGCTCTTCAACGTGACGTTTGGGCATGATTTCATCCACGGCGGCATCCTGGGCGTGATGGCCAAGCACTACCGGGACCAGGGGGCCTCCGTGGTGCATGAGGTTTTCATCACGCCGGAGTTCACTCCCTACAAGTGGATGAGCATCGGCTGCACCACGCGCTTCAGCTTTGTGGGCATCCGCGGCTGGTGGTTCGAGCCGTACGTGAACTTCCGCGCGCCGCTCATCGGCTCCGCGGATGACATCGAAAACATCAAGATGCTGGCGGTGGTCCAGTTCGGCATGTCCGCCACGGCGGACTACTTCCGCTCGCACTACTTTGCGTGCGAGAACGGCTCCCAGGGATACTGGATCAAGCTCTCCACCCCCTACTTCATCACCCGCAACTGGATTCTCACCCCCTCGCTCACGATAAACTGGGCCGGACGCGGCGCCATGAAGGCCAACACCAAATCCGAATTCAGGGTCTACGCGGACAACGTGTCCACCGTACCCTTCCGCCCGTTCGCGCTGGTGAGCGATATCTCCCTCACCTACCGCTTCTGATGTGCGGCGGCGGGCAGCCGCTCCCTACTTCTTCTTGGGCTGCTCCTGCTTGGGCTGGGGCTTGAGCGGCACCACGTGGAAGGGTTCCGGCTTGGCGCGCTGGAACTTCGGGTTCATGGAGGCTATCTGCTCGTTGCTCACCGTGAAGGTGAACGTGCCGCCCCGCGCGGCGTCCTTGGCATCCAGGATGTGGTCGAACACGCACACGGGGTGGTTGCCCGGCGTTTCCGGCATCACAAACAGCCCTATTCCCAGCGTGGGGTGCTGCATGCCCGCGTTGTCCTTGATGGTGTAGGAGATGGTGTTCTGCCCGCGCCGCAGGCCGCCCGCTATGGTGTCCGCCCGCCGCTCGTCGTAGAACTCGTGCAGGGAAACCCCGTTGATGCGCATCTCTATCTCGCGCCCCGGCGCGTCCACGAACACCTTGCCGATGAGCTGCGGCGCGCCGCAGCGCGGCGGGATGACGGGCAGCTTGTCGTACGGGTGGAAGCCGTCCTGCTCCTGCAGCACGGAGAGGTCGCGCGAGTGCAGGCGCTTCTTCACGTTCGGCAGGTGGGAGAGGTTGAAGAAGCGGGTCTGGTCCAGCTTCCACCTGCCGCCCTCGAAAATGAGCTCCACCACCATGGCGTTCTCCGCCAGCTGGCCCTTCGCGCCGAGCTGCAGCTTGCCCACGAAGGTGCAGGCCATGGTGCGGTTGCCGCAGCCGGCTATGGAGCCCACGTACGAGAAGTGCTCCAGCTGCGGCGGCTGCGGCTGCTTGCTGAAAAAGTCCTTGGGAAACTGCTTGCGCTCGGAGACCACCATGTTGCGCACCTTGTTCTGGCGCGCGGCGGAGGTGCAGCCGGCCCACGCCTGGTCGTCCTGGCGCATCATGGCGAGCCGCCAGGTGTTGTACACGGTTTCCGCGATTTCCCTGGCCTTCTGCTGGTTCGGCACCACGTACGCGGGGGCTTGGGCGGCCTGCGGGGGCAGGGTGATGCCGCGCGGCGCCGGTATGGGCGCGGCCTGCGGCCTTGCGGGCGCGCCCTGCTGCGCCCACGCGCAGGTGGCGGCCGCCATCGCTCCTAGAATCGGGAAAATCGCTTTCATGGCTCCCCACAAGATACATCAGGCTTGCCTTTATGGCAAGAAAATTGCATACTTGTGCCATCCCATGCCGGAGCAACCCACAGCGCGCGACGATGAGCCGGACTTCTTCCAGCAGGTGCTGGAGGAGGCACCCTCCTTCGTCTGGAAGCGTTTCCTGGACGGCACGGAGCTGCGCTGCCTCATGATTGCGCCGGACGACCACACGCCGGATGCGGCGGCGCCGGCCGTGGTGTTCTACTACGGCGGCATGTGGGCGCTGGAGTACTCCACGGAGTTCATCTCCTGGGCCGTCCACCTTTCGGACCGCGGCATTGTCTGCCTCATCCCGGAATACCGCACCCGCGCGCGCTACGATGTGAAGGCCGGAGACATCATCACCGACGGCCTGGACATCTGGAAGTGGGTGCACCACAACTCCGGCAACCTGGGAATCGACCGCGGCCGCATCACCCTGGCGGGTACGGATGCCGGCGCCCTCATGGCCCTCAACGCCGCCATGCAGCCTCTCGTCTACAAGAAGCACTGGTGGGAATTCGGCAAGCGTGATGTGCCGCCGCTGCAGCCCGCCTGCGTGGCCATCTTCCGCGGCATTGTGGACGTGACGGCGCCGGAGGCGCGCGTGCTCAACGTGCCCGCGGAGGTGCCGGACCCGCAGAGCGTGAACCCGTGCTCCCTGCTGCGCCGCAGCCTGCCCGCGCTCTTCTGCGCCCACGGCATGATGGACCCCCTGCTGGATTTCGAGATGCGCAGCTGGTTCTGCGAGCAGTGGGAATCCCGCGGCAACATTGCGGAGTGCATGCTCTGCCCCAACGGCGACCACACGCTCACCCATTTCGAGGTCAATCCCACCGTCTTCGAACAGGTCCTCCTCGCCTGGGAGGCCTTTATGGTCGATATCGGCATCTGGCCCAAGTCGGAGGTCAAGATAGACGCCCTCATGGGCTGAGGGCACCCCGCGCGCGCTCCATATTGCCTTGACGCGGCGGGGCGCGGGTGGTAGACTGCCGCCATGAGTACGAAGTTCAGTTGGGAACTCGCCCCAACGGACGGAGATGCAAACTATGGAGAAGAGCTTGACAGCGCATTGCCGCCACTGGTGCGGCGCCTTCTGTCCCAGAGGGGCATTTCCGGACGGGAGCAGGCCCGGCGTTTCCTGAATCCCAAGCTGGCGCACCTGGGCGATCCTTTCGACATGCAGGAGATGGATGCCGCCGTGGAGCGCATCTTCCGCGCCGCGGACAGCGGTGAGCACGTGTGCATCTACGGCGATTACGACGTGGACGGCGTGACCTCTGTCACCCTGCTGTACACCATCCTGCGCGCCTACGGCATCCCCGTGCACTACTTCATCCCCGTGCGCACCAGGGAGGGCTACGGCCTGAGCGCGGACGGAATCGAGCACGCGCTGGCGGAGTGCGGCTGCAAGCCCGGCCTGCTTATCACCGTGGACTGCGGCACCTCCTCCGTGGACGAGGTGGCAGCCCTGAACGCGCGCGGCATCGATGTCGTTATCCTGGACCACCACGAGGGCGGCACGCAGGGGCGCCCGCCCGCCGTGGCCGTGGTGAACGCCAAGCTGGAGGCGGACAGCCCGCTCACCTACCTGTGCAGCGCGGGCGTGGTGTTCAAGTTGGCGCATGCGCTGCTCAAGCGGCGCCGCCTGCCGGATTTCGACCTGCGGCGCTACCTGGACCTGGTGGCGGTGGCCACCGTGGCGGACATCGTGCCGCTGGTGCAGGAGAACCGCCTCCTCACGCGCTACGGCCTGCAGGTGATGGAGCGCGGCGGCAACACAGGCTTGCAGGCCCTCCTCCACATCGCCGGGCTCCACGACCGCCTCTCCGCCACCCAGGTGTCCTTCCGCGTGGGCCCGCGCATCAACGCCGCCGGCCGCATGGACAGCCCCATGGTGGCGCTGGACCTCCTGCTGGAGCAGGACGCCGATGAGGCCGCCCGGCGCGCGCGCCAGCTGGACAACCTCAACCACCTGCGCCAGGACACGGAGGAGCAGATACGCAACGAGGCGCTGGAGATGCTGCCGCTCACGCACAGCCCGGACTGCCGCGTGATTGTGCTCGGCTCGCGCGCGTGGCACCCCGGCGTGGTGGGCATCGTGGCCTCCATGCTCATGCGCCGCTTCAACAAGCCCGCCTTCGTCATCTCCCTGGATGAGAACGGCGTGGGCAAGGGATCCGGGCGCTCCGTGCCCGGAATCTCCCTGGTGCAGGCACTCCACCAATGCGCCGATACCATCGTCTCCGGCGGCGGGCACGAGATGGCCGCCGGGCTCGTCATCATGGAGGACCAGATAGACGCCTTCCGCGAGCGGTTCGACGCCTTCGCCCGCAGCTGCACGCCCGCGGAGCCCAGCCTGCCCACCCTGCACGTGGATGCGGAGGTGCGGTTCGAGGAGCTCACGCTGGACCTGCTGGACAGCTACGAACTGCTGGAGCCCTTCGGCAACGCCAACCCGCAGCCCGTGTTCATGAGCCGCGGGGTCATGCCCAGCAGCCCGCCGCAGCACCTGCGCGGCAACCACCTGCGCCTCAACCTGCGCCAGGGCATTTGCGAGCGCTACGCCATGTACTTCGGCGGCGGCGAGGTCAAGCTCCCGGACCCGCCATGGGACATCGCCTTCACCATCGACCGCAACATCTGGAACGGCCGCGCCTCCCTCTCCATCTCCATCCAGGATATCCGCCCCGCACAATAGAACCGCACCGCCATGGCAACACGCCGCCACAGGAAGCAACCGCAGGAACCGGAATTCGGCTCCTGGCGCGTGCCCGTGGACAAGCCCGCGGAGGCGGAGCACATCTTCAACCCCTCCATGCGCCTGCGCAGACGCCTCAAGGGCCGTATCGCCAACCTCATGGCAGCCCCGCGCAGCATCCAGCACCGCACTGTCACACAGGAACAGTACGCGGAAGAGATGCAGCTGAACCTGCCGGGCGGGTGGGAGCGCGCGTGGCGCGTGGCGCTGGCGGTGTGCGTGCTGCTGCCGCTCTCCGTGGTGATGGTGTACGCGCTGGTGATGCAGCTCTACCGCGCGGCCCCCGCCCTGGGCGAGTGGGGCTTTTGGATGAGCGATCCCGTGTGGTTCTCCTCCATGGGCGCGCTGGCGTTCGTCGCCATCACCATCATGAAGCTGCTGGAGCCGCTCATGATGTACACCTACGTCCTCGGCCACGAGCTTACGCACGCCATCGCCATCTTCATGAGCTTCGGCACCGTCAAGGATTTCAAGATCGATGCCGAGGGCGGCTACGTGGAAACCGAGAGCGACAACATGTTCATCGCCCTCTCCCCGTACTTTGTGCCGTTCTGGATGCTCGTGTGGATGGGCGTCCTCTGGCTGGTGAACTTCATTGCGCCCTTTGAGGGGTACGAGGCCTGGTTCTACGCGGGATTCGGCTTCTGGTGGTCCTTCCACGTGTACTGGACCCTCTGGATCATGCCGCGCGAGCAGCCGGACATGCTGGAGAAGGGCGCCCTCCTTTCCGCGCTGGTCATCCTGCTCATGAACATCGGCATCCTGCTGGTCATCCTGCGCCTCTTCAACGTCATCACCTTCTCCGGCTACGCGCGGGATTTGCTCGCCTGCGCCCAAAGCGTGTGGGACCTCTTCCGCGACCTGGCGTCCGCCCTCATGTCGCTCGCCGCGTGACCCGCGGCACGCGCCGCGAACGCCCTCACCAACCGCGCAGCGTTTCCGCCGCCGCATCCGGGATTTGCAGCAGCTTCACGCGCGAGGAATCCCCGTGCAGCAGGGTGACCGCGGATTTCGGCACGCCGAGCCTCTTTGCCAGAAACGCCGCCACCTCCTTGTTGGCCTTGCCCTCCACGGGCGGGGCGGCGATGCGCAGCTTGAGCACCCGCCCGGCGTGCGGGTCCTCCTCCCAGCCGACGATTTCGCTGCGGGAGGCGCCGGGGGTCACTTTGACGGCGAGTTTCATGGGCGGGAGGGGGAGGAGTAATCAAGCATGGAGGCTGCCACCTGCAGGCGCGTGAGCTCCTTGCCGCAGGCCGCCGCCTGTTCGGCGGTCGGCAGGTCGCGCCGCGTGTGGATGCCCTCCGTCAGCAGGAAGGGCAGCAGCAGGATGCGGCGGGACTGCATGCCCGCCATCACCGCGGCGGCGTCCGGCGTTTGGTGGAAGTAGCCCAGCGCCACCTCGGTGCCGGGCAGAAGCTCCCGCAGGCGGCGGCAGAACAGCGCGGGCTCCGGCGGCGGCTCCGGCAGCCTGGAGCCGTGCGCCACCACCAGGATGCCCGTGTCCGGCTGCAGGCGGTTGCGCTCCCTCAGGCGGCGCGCGGCGGCCTCCGCCAGCCAGGGGGAAGCCCCCAGCACGGGCTGGAAGAACAGTTGCGGCTGCGCGCCCTTGAAGCGGCGGGCGTAGGCCTCGTGCAGCCATTGCTGGAGCCTGGCGCCGCTGCTGGTGCCGCTGAGCATGAACATGGGGTACACCAGGATGGGCGCGTCCGGCGGCGGCAGGGCGGCGGTCTCCAGCGGCTCGTGCAGGTGGCAGCGGAACAGGCGGCTGGCCGGTATGCGGATGCCCGGCGGGTCCAGCGCCACGCCCTTTTCATTGTAGCTCACCACCAGGTAGTAGCGCTTCCACTTGTGGTGCCGCCGCCAGAACAGAACGCCCGCCACCACCAGCAGCAGCTGCGCCACCGCAAAGTGGAAGTAGATCAGGTGCCGCAGGTGCGTTTCCTCCGCGGCGTCAAGCCCCGGCTGGGAGAGCCGCACACCGCAGTCCACCGACCCCCACACCGCCGCCAGGAAGGCTAGGCAGCCCAGGATGATCAGCGCTTGGTTGCGGCCGCGCTTCACGGGGTGCGGCGGTTGCGTGGGTTACACGGAGGCCTCGGCGTCCGCCGCCTTCTGGATTTCCTCGCGCAGGTTGTGCTTCTCGCTGAAGTACAGCACCACGGGAGAGGCGACGTAGATGGAGGAGTACGTGCCGATGAAGATACCCAGCAGCATGGTGATGGAGAAGTCACGCATGGACGGGCCGCCCAGCGCGATCAGCGCAATCAGCACCGCGATGGTGGACAGCGAGGTGAGCAGCGTTCGCGACAGCGTGGAGTTGATGGCCTCGTTCATGATGTCCACCAGCTTCTCGCTCGGCTCCGCCGTGCGCAGGCGCTCGCGGATACGGTCGAAAATCACGATGGTGTCGTTGATGGAGTAGCCGGCCACCGTCAGGAACGCGCCGATGTGGATGATGTTCAGCTCCGTGCCCATGACCACCACCAGCGCGATGATGCCGAACACGTCGTGCGCCGTGGACACCAGCGCGCCCATGGCGAAACTCCATTCGAAGCGCAGCGCCAGGTACAGCGCAATGCCAAGCATACCCGCCAGCAGGGCGAAGCACGCCGTCTTGAAGAACGCCGAACCCAGTGATGAGCTCACGTCGTCGATGGACGGCGCCTCCAGCTCGGCCATGTGCGGAATCTTCTCGCGCAGCTCCTTGTCGATCTGCATGGCCTCGTCCTTGTTGGCGCAGCGGACCTTGATGTTCCAGTCGGTGCCGCTGGTGAATTTCTGCGAGGAAGCCTCCTTGGAGAGCTGCATGTTGGCCACGTAGTCCTCCACGGCGTTGTAGTCCAGCTCGGAGTCGCCGGGGATGACGTAGGTGGCGCTGGCGCCGCCCGTGAAGTCAACACCCAGGCCCTTCTCGCCGCGGATGAACACCGTGTACACCATGCCCAGGCCGATGACGGCCAGCGAGGTCCACATGCAGATCTTGCGGATGCCCATGAAGTCGAACACCTTGCCGGCGAACGGCGCGCGCGCGAACTTGAAGTCCTTGGGCAGCAGGCCCAGGTGCTCCACCCAGAAGAAGAGCACGCGGGTCACCACGATGGCGCCGATGAGCGAGGTGATGATACCCACGCTGGTGGTCACCGCGAATCCCTTGATGGAGCCGCTGGCCAGCCAGAACAGAATCACCGCCGTGATGAGCGAGGTGATGTTGGAGTCCCAAATGGCGGAGAACGCCTTCTCATACGCGTTGCGCAGGCTCAGCAGGAACGAGCGCCCCTGGTCCCGCTCCTCGCGCATGCGTTCGTAAATCAGCACGTTCGCGTCTACCGCCACGCCCATCGTCAGCACGATACCCGCTATGCCCGGCAGCGTGAGCACAAAGCCGAACAGGCTCATCAGCCCCAGCAGCACCAGCGCGTTGAACGCCAGGCCAACCATGGCCACCATGCCGCTGGCGCGGTAGTACCAGAAGCAGAACGCGAACACGCCGACGAGGCCCACCAGGCCGCCCACGCCCGCCTGCTCCAGGGCGCTCTGGCCCAGCTGGGCGGACACGTCCTTGCGGCCCTCCACCTTCAAATCGCTGGAGAGCGGGTTGGCGAGAGCCTTGGAGATGTCCTCCGGCTCGCCCTTGCCGTTAAGGCCGCTGATGTTGAAATCCTTGTGGAGCACGGCCTGCACCACGGGGGCGCACTTCACCTGGCTGTTGAGCACCACCGCCATGCGGTCACGCCCAATCTGCATGGAGCCGGTCAGCCTGCCCATGCGGTCCGCGCCCGTGCGGTTCAGCACCACGTCCACGTAGCCCTTGCGCACGTAGTCCGGCTGCGCCTTGGACACCTCCGCGCCCGTGATGTACACATCCTTCTGCATGGCCACGTACGGCTTCTGCAGCACATAGTAGTAGACCTTCTGCTTGCCGTGCTTGTCCAGCTCCGGCTCGCCCGTCTCGTCGTTGGTCACCGGGCCGGGCAGTATCAGGTAGTCGTTGAGGCCCAGCTTGGAGGGGATGCGGGGCAGGGCGGGCTTGCGGGTGCGCTTCTGCTCGTCCTCGCTCAGGCTGTTGTAGTGGTCCATGCGCTCCTCGTACTGGGAGATGCTCTCCTGCACCTCGGGGTCGGCCAGCACGCGGTCCTGCTCCGGGTAGACGGCCAGCAGCTCCAGCTTGGCCATCTTGGTGAGCATCTTCACCATGGAGTCCAGCTTCTCCTTGTTCTTGTCGGGGTCGTTGTCCTGCTGGGGGATCTGGATGAGGATCTTGTTGCCGGAGTGGAGGATTTCCACTTCGCTGGTGCCGGTGGAGTTGAGACGCTCACCCAGGATGTTGCAGGCCTGCTGCATATCGTCCTCGGAGGGCGGCACCATTTCGCCGAAGTCGCCCATCTTGGGCTGCACCTCAAGGGTGAGCTCCACGCCGCCGCTGATATCGATGCCGTAGTGCATGCCGTTGAGCATCAGCGAGATGATGGAGAACGCCGACAGGCCCACGATGAAGAAGGTGCCCGCGTTTCGCTTCACCTTGTCGTTCTCGGCCGCTAGGTACCAGAAGAACAGGACGATGAGCAGGATACCGGTGCAAAAGTAGAATGCGGGCGTGTTGACCAGGCTGTGGAGTGTCTCTAACATGGAAAGTGTACGGAATTGCCGCCTACCATGGCAAATTTCCCGCACAATTGCAAGCCTTCATCGTGGCAGCGCGCGCATTTTGCCCGCGCACGCGCACGTGGCGCGGCTACTCCACCTTCCTGTTGCGCACGGAGTTGATGCCGCTGAAAAGGCTCCCGGCGGCGCTGATGGCGGTGCCGAGGCTGCGCACGCGCGACTGCCGCGCCTGGTTGCGGGTGTCCCAGTTGTCCAGCGCGGATTGGGTGCGCAGGGTGTTCACCTCCTGCAGGGCGGCGTTCGTGCGGTTGGTGATGTCGTCCTCCAGGCGCGTGGCCAAATCGGTCTCGCGGGTGAGCGTGGAGCCGTCTGCCGCCAGGTTGGAGCGTGCGGCGTCCCCGCGTGCGCGGGCGGTCTCCATGCGGGCGTTCCGCAGACCGCGGCGCTGGTTCTCCAGCGCGGTGGAGGTCATGGCTGCGGCCTGGCGCTCCTGGAGCTGCTGCTGCAAATCGGCGGCCTGCTCCAGGGCCTTGGCCTGGTTGTGTTCCGCGACGGCCTGCACGGTCTTGCCGGCCACGGCGGCCGCGGTGGAAAGTATAGCGGTGGTGGTGAATCCCATAGTGCCGCCACCCTATCACGCAAAGTTCCCGCATGCCACTTTCGCCCCCCGCCGCGCCAAGCCCGCCCGCCCCCGCGCATCCCTGCGCGCCTCCCGCGCATTCAAGAAGCCCCGCACGGTGTCAACCGTACGGGGCTTGGCAATCCTGATGCGGCAAAGCCGCCTAACTTACAAATTGTAAATCGTAAATTGTCAATTGTAAATTAGTGGCGGCGGCGGCGTGCGGCGAGAGCCGCAAGCGCAAGCAAGCTGAGCGTGCCGGTGGTCGGTTCCGGGACGTTGCTCACCTTGGTCAGGCCGAAGCTCTCACCCGTGGCATACACGAGGTAGTCGCCTTCAACCCCGGCCACACGCGCGAACAAGGCGTCGAACCACATGCCGTTGTAGGCCTCGTCGAGGTAGGTCAGCTGGTCATCCGGGCTCAGGGCCTTGATGAGATCCAGGGAATCACCAATCCGCAAGCCCTCCAGGGTTTGGATGGTTACATCGTCCAGCGTCACCAGCGCGCCTTCCTCAATGCCGAACTGGCTGCCCAGCGTGAGCGCGTTGTCGCCCGCACCGTTCAGGTTCAGCGTGGAGCCGTCAGCCAGCGTCAGGTTGGCAAGCAGCACGCTGTCCTCGCCAGCCGTCAGCACACCGTGGACAGTCACCATGCCTTCTGCGCCAGCCGAAAGGTCATTGACAGCCACTTCCCGCTGGGAGTTGATTTGCAGGTCGTCCACATGCAGGGAGGAAGAGTCGATTTCGATGTTGCCTTCGAGAGCCAGGATGTCAACGGCGCTATCAGGCATGGAAATGACGCTGGCGCACGAGAGGGTCGCGTTTTCGGCGCTCTGGTTCACGATGGAGGTGACATTGACGGCATTGCCGACAGTCACATCCTCGCCGCCATCGAAGGTCAGCGTATCGGCCGTGACCACCATGAAGGCATTGCCGCTGGTGTACGCCGCGGCTTCGTCACCCATGTTGAACACCTCCACTCCATCCTCTGCGGCAAAGTGCAGGCCGTTGTCCTGGGCGAGACCATCCTTGAAGTTGGCGGTGCCGGACTCCACAATCTGCACTGCGGCGGGGGCAACATCGCCTTGGATTTCCGTGTCGTCCGCGGTGATGCTTTCAATGGCATGGCCTCCCGCAATGTTGATGGTGCCGCCCGTGGCAACCACGGACGCAAGGTCTCGGTCCACCGTCAGCACGGCGTCGCCTGTCAGCTCCACAGAAGAGGTCTCGTCCTTCAGGGCGCTGGCGGAAAGCACGCCGTCGTTCAGGTAGTACGTGTCATAGTGAACCCAGCCGTCACCCTTCATGGCGTTGCCGCTGCCGGAGAGTCTGTAGGTATCCCCCTCCTGGGTGACAGTCATTTCACCGATGACGGTACCACCGTCCACGATGGTGAGGTAGGACTCCTGCTGGCCTTTATAGCCGTTGCCCCCCGTGGTGAACTCGCCGTTCACATCGAAGTAGCCCTCGGTGCCGCCCTGCACCTGGAAGCCGTTCACCTCCAGGGAGCCATTGTTGAACGTCACCGTACCCGTGCTGGTGATGGCTTGCGTGATGTGCAGGCCATTGAACGTGGCGGAGGCGCCGCCATCCACCGTGATGGATCCGGCGTCCACGTTGCCCTGGAACTCGGCGGTGGCACCGGCGAGTACGGACAGGTCACTGGCCGCGATGCCCTGGGTGAAGGTCACCACAGAAGCGTCGTCGCCCGTGCCGACCTCCACGTGGAGATCGCCGCCCGTGCGGGAGATGAGGGAGTTCACCGTCTTGTTCTCACCGGAGTACTGGGCGTACACATCAAAGCCGGCGACCACATTCAGGGAGCCGGTCCAGCCGGAGACATCACCCGTGAAGTACAGGTGCTGGATAACAGCTCTACCCGACTTGTTGAAGGTCATGGAACCCTCGCCGGAAACGCCGCCCGCGAACGTGAACTTGGTCGGAGGCTTGGGATCGTCGCCGTCCAAGGTGGAGTAGCCGTTGTTGAGCGTGAGGCCGCCTTCTCCCAGCACCAGTTCCGGGGCGAACGCCACCTGGGCTTTCAGGAAGTAGCCGGTGAACCCGTCGAGTTCCACCTTGGAACCCGCATGGCCGTAGGTGTTCAGGTTGAGGTCGTTTCCTGCTGTACCGCTCACGCCGGAGAGCACCACCGTGCCCTTCCAGTCCTCGCCGGTGGCCAGGGTGCCGGTCATGGTGTTGCTGCCGCCCTTGAGGGCGTAGGTGCCTTCACCGGCAATCGTGGCAACGGTGGTGGCATCACCCACGGAGACGGTCTGGCCGCTCAGGATGTTGAGCTTGCCGCCGGCCTCGGCGGTAACCAGGCTCAGGTTGATGTTCTGGTCAACATCCAGCGCAGCGCCATTGGAAACGTGGATGGAGGCCAGGGTCACGTGGGTGTCCTCTTCCTTGCTCTTGGCCTTGGTCACGGTCTCGGACTGGTTGGTGATGTAGAAGGTGGCGTAGTTCGTGCTGTTGAGTGCGGCGGTGCCGTCGTCTGCCAGGCTGAACGTGTTGCCGCCGCGCACAACGGTGGCTTCTCCGGCCACCAGCGTGGTGTCGTCCGCCTTGTTCACCACGGTGAGGGAGCCCTTCTCCGTGGCGAAGCCGTTGTTTTCGTGCTCGCCGCCCTCGATGGTGCGCGCACCCTCGTATTCGAAGGCGTCAACGTCGTAGACGCCGCTCATGGTGAGCGTGCCGGACGTCAGCTCGACGGCCTGGGTCAGCACCAGCGTGCCGGCGCCGCTCATGGAGGTCGCCTCGCCGCTCGCGGTGATGGAGGTGGTGTTCACGGTGGCATCCTCGCCCACGGTAAGGCCGCCGCCGTCAGCGATGGTCACCTCGCCCAGGGAGGAATTGGCATTAAAGGTGGCGGCGCCGTTGAGCGTGGTCGTGGAAACGCCCACCGCCTTGGCGAAGGTGGCGCCGTTGTTCACAACCAGTTCAAGCGCACCCGCACCCAGCCTGGTGATGCTGGCCTGCACATCATCGGCGGCGTTACTGAATACCACCTGGCGATCGCCGGAGGCATCCGCCACAAAGGCGCCGGTCCAGTCGGAGATGTCGCCGCGGAACTCGATTGCCTGTGACTTGTCGCCGCTCGTCTTGAACGTGCCGTTGCCCTGCACATCGCCGGCAAGGATCATCGTGTACATGGTGCCCGCGCATGCGGTCATATTCCAGGCGGCATGGTGGGCGGCATCGTCCGTCAGGATGATGTTGGCGGTGACGCCTCCCGGCTCGAATGTGTGGGCCCAGGCGTGGTCATAGCCCGTGAAGTTGATGAACTCAACCCAGGACTTGTCGTTGGCAAGATTGCTGATCCAAGGAGAGCTCTGGTCGGTCGTCGACAGGTTGGTGACGCGCACGACACCTTCCCAGTCTGTGTCCAGCTCCACACCGCGGCCGAGGGAGGCGGCGGCACCGATGTCATAGACACCCTGGCCCTTGAGGGTGAGGGTGGTATCGGAACCCACCCTGAGATTGGTGACGGAGAACTTGCCTTCTTCGCCAATATTGAGGGTGTAGTCGTCTTTCACCTCCACAGTCCCAGCCTGGATGTTGCTGTTCACCAGCACCTCCTTGGCCTCGGCCGTGTCATCAAAGCGAACCGTCAGGGTGCTTGCGGGGTCATAGGTCGCGGGCTGACCGTCCACGGTCCAGTTGGGACTGGTGGTGTCCCAAGCGGCGGAGCTGCCGGTTCCCGCCCACACATAGCCGTGGTACTCGGGCGCGGAACGCTCCAGCACCGCCTGCGCGATGGTGGCGGAATCAGCCTGGTTCAGCGTGGTGTCGAACACCGCCATGTAGTCCACCACGTCCGTGTAGATGTCCTTGATGGTGCCGTCGGGCGTGAATGAGTTGTAAGGGGTCCATTTGATGCCTGTCCTTTTGCCGTAGTACGTTTCCGTGGTGCCATCCGTTTTCTGGACGTACCAGGTGGCGCTCAGTTCCTCGCCGCCAAAGGTCAGGACCGCGGAGATGGCGCTGTAGGTGGGCAGGGTGGTGGCGGTGAACTTGAGACTCTCGGAAACACCGTCTACCTTGCAGGGATCGATCGATTTGCCCGGAGCGGCTGCGTTCGCATACGGGGTGCCGTACTTGGAGTTGGAGCTGCCGTTGATATGCCAACCCTCGTTGAACGTTGTCTGGGAGGTCGGCCAGGTGCCCTCCACATTGAGGATGGACTTCTTTTGGGCCTTCCCGCCCACCCAGGAGGAGTTGAGGTAACTCGCGAATGCGTCCATGTCCAGCTCAATGGCCACGGACATCTGGGAGGACGACCAGTCGCTCACCGTAACGGTGGAGGTGATGTCGGGGGATTCAAGCGTCAACACGGCGTCATCCAGCGTGGTGCCGGAGGCCTGTGTGAGTGAGACAACCGCTGCGAAGAGCGCAGCTGCGAGCATTTTCGGTAAATGCAGTTTCATGGTATTCTCTTTTGTTGTTTTGTTTTTCGTAGGAAGACGAAAGGCTTTGGGGTGCACTGTACACCCGCAGGCGCGAGCAGCTTAGCGTAAAACAGGCAGAGACGCAAGCCAATTTTTGCAAAAAAATCAAAAAAAAGGTTGAATTCGGCGAATTTTCAAGGAATTTTTCATCCAGGGCCACCCGCATGCAAACCGCGCATCCAAGAAGCCCCGCACGGCGTCAACCGTGCGGGGCTTGGCAATCCTGATGCGGCGCAGCCGCCTAAATTTCAAATTGTAAATTGTAAATCGTCAATTGTAAATTACTTGCGGCGTCTCCTTGCCGCCAGGGCGGCAAGCGCCAGCAAGGACAACGTGCCTGTGGCCGGTTCCGGAATCTGCTTGGTGAAGAAGTACACCGTGTCCGCGGTTCCGGTCTGTGTTCCCACAAAACCCTCCATCAGGCGCGTGCCGTCCAGCGTGGCGTACATGCGGAGCGCCTCCACATCGTACGCGGCACCATCCGCGAAGGTGACGGAGACCAGGTCCGCGTCCCCGATGGCGGCGGTCAGCCCGGCGAGATTCAGGGTAAGGTCGCTTCCCGTGATCATCACCTTGGAAATCAATTCGCTGTCAAGGTGCACCAGGGTGAGGCCTTGTTCGGCAACGGCCCAGGCGTCTGTGTCGCCGCAGCGGTAGAGCATCACATCCTCCGGCAGGACGGCGGCCTCGGATGCCTCCGTGCTGCCCTCGTCGAGGAAGGCCTTGGTTCCCGCCACGTGGAGGGCGGCGGCATCGTCCGTGATGCGGGAATTGGCGCGTATTTCCACGTTGTAGAGGTAGCCCGTGGTGTTCTCCGCCAGGTCCACGTAGGAGCCCTCGAGAGCCACATCGCGTATCACGAAGTCGGAGTGGGTGAGAATCTCCGCGTTCTCCACGGTGTTCTCCGAGCCTGCGCCGCCGGTGATGGCGGCGGCGTCCACGTCCACCTTGCCGGAGAGCGTGGCGGCCTGCTCACCGTGACTGGTGATTTCAATTTGCCTGTCCTCGGCATCGGTCAGGTTGAGCTTGCCGGCAATGTTCAAACTGCCTTCCACCGCCACGTCCGATGCGCCGGTGATGTCCGTGGCAATGGTGCCGTCCACGGCCTGGATATGCACGTCCTGCACGGTGCATGCACCCTGCAGCTCGGCGCTGTCGGTCAGCACGATGGTGCCGCCGGTGGCTTTCAGCTTGTTCGTGTCTGCATCCACGGTCAGGGTGCCGTCCTCCATGGTGATGACCTGCAGGGCTTCCTTTCCCTGCGCCTGGATGTCGGACACGGAGGCGGTGGTGAAGTCATCCACCATGAGGTATTCCGTGTGATCGATGTCGCCATCGTCCGTCACGCCCTGGCCATCGGTGCCCAGGCGGAGCGTCTTGCCGGCTGCCAGGCCGGTGTGTATCAGGATGGCGCCGTCGTCAATGGTGCGGGCGTTTTCCGCCAGGTTGGCGATGGTGACGTGGGTGACCACGAAACCGTTGCGCCCGCCGCGTCCCTCAGTGTCCAAGTGGGTGGTTTGCTCGGTCTTGAGCTCGAACTCGGAGACATCGAAGCTGCCCTTCATGGTGAGGTCTCCGTTGTTGACGTTGATGGGTTCGAGCAGCTTAAGCGTCATGCCCTCCGCCACCTCAATGCCGCTGCTGCCGGTGGATGAGAGCGACTTGCCGAAGGTGGAGCCAATCTCCCCGCCGCGCAGGAGCACGTGGCCGTCCTCCAGCTCCACATCGAAGATACCGGTGTAGGTGGTGATGTCGATGTCGTTGACCTCCCCGTGTGAACCGGTGCCCAGGATGAGCGTGGCCCCGACATCCTCCGCGGGACCGGTGAGCGAGGCGATGTTGCCGCCGCTCAGCTTCAGGGTGCCGCTTTTGAACGTCACGTTGATCGGGGCTTCCGCCTTCGTGGCCAGCGCGTCCTCAAACAGCAGGCCGCCGCTGTTCACGATGATGTCCTGGTCGATGCGCGAGGTGTCTCCGCTGAACGTCTGGGTGCCCTCGCCGTCCTTGACGATGGCTATCTTCTTGTACACGGTGCCGCCGAAGCTGTAATCGTCGTTGCCCGTCAGCTTAAGGGTGTAGACGTATTGCATGAACTCGTCGGTGTACAGGTTCTTCTCAAACGCATCCCTATCGTTGGGATCCGCTATGGTGTACAGCCCCCTTGTATTATAGTAGCCGTTGGCGGCCAGGAAGGTTTTTCCCGTGCTGCCCGTATCGTCGATGCCGTGTATGCTCAGGACGAACTCGGACTCGGGTATCGGCTTGAAGGAGACACGTCTATCCCCGATGGTGAAGCCGGCTATGCCGTACTGCACGCCGTCCTGCACAAAGCCGTCGGACATCACGCGCAGCGCTCCGTCCAGCTCACCACCCCGGTAGATGGTGACAAAGCCGCCCATGTCGAAGTATGCACCGGTGGCCTTGTCCTTGACGGCTTGTCCCGGGGCGTGCGTGGTGACAGAGATGTCTCCCTTGTAGTAGTTGACATCCTTGTTCCCCAGGTAATTGATGATGGTTTTCTGCAAGCGGTTGGAGGTGGTGTAGCCGATGTTCAGGTCGCCCGCTCCCGCCAGGTTGGTGACCTCTATGAATTCCGCATACATGTTTCTGCCGTTGATGGAGGGCACATCTCCGTACAGGTTCAGGTGCGCCGCCTTGTCCACGGTCAGTGTTGTAATGATTGGGTGGAAGTTGCGGTTGCTGTCTGCCCCGGCGGCGTGGCGGAAGTCGAACACCGCATTTTCGTGCAGCGCGAGCTCGCTGAAACTCGGCAGGGATTTGGTGGTGCGGCCGAAGTACATGGTTGCCGAGCCGTAGACATCCATGTTCATGGGGTGGTAGTCCGTCAGGGGCGTATCCGCGGAGCCGAACATAACCTCGCCCAGCACCTTGACCTTCATGTACCGCGGCACTCCCATGAGCCCGGTGCCGTCGTCAAGGCGGAATTTGGCACCCTCCGCCACCGTCAGCGTGCAGTCCAGTCTTGCTCCGGTGTCGGTATCGCTCATGGCGTCCGCGCAGCGCACCTTGCCGCCGATGAGCTCGAAGCCTTCCGCGCCGCTGCCGGTGAGCACCAGGTCGCTGGTCTTGCCCAGCACGTAGTCCTGCGAGATGTTTTGCGTGACCACCACCGTGCGGTCGGTCCCCTCGGAATCGCCCACCCGCACCGTGCCGTGGAAGTCCGCCATGTCGGCGCTGTCCAGCCGGTAGGTGACGGAACCCTCGTTGTTGGAATTGTACAGGCCCAAGGTGGTGGAGGCATCCCCGGTGAACGCGGTGTCCAGCGTGCAGTCCGTTGCGCTTGTGTACTGCAGTGTGGTGCCCGGCGCCAGGGCAGCGCTTTCCGCCGCCAGCGGAACCTGAGCCGCCACCGTGCCGGCGTTCACGGCCACGGTTCCGGTGGAAACGGCGCCGTCCGAGCCGTTGGCCAGGGTGGCGCCCTGTTCAAAGGTGATGCTGTTCGGCGTCACCGTGCCCTCCACCGAGACGATGGGGTTGGCGGCGTTGAATGTCACGTCCTCCCCGCTGGTGGGGATGGTTTGGCCGTCCCAGGTGGAGGAGCTCCACGGGTTGTCGCCGCCGGTCCAGGCGGGAACCTCGGCCAGCGCGGGTGCCGTGCAGAGCGCGGCAAGCAGTGTCAATATGGTGTGTGATGTAGGTTTCATAGTGAAAAAGCTAGTAACCATTCTAACATAGGCCTACCCGGTGTCAATAATAAATTACAGGTTTACAGGCATTTGCAGGCATGCACGGCGGTCCGAACGCAAAAATTCACCGTATTATGTGAAAAGCGCCAAAATCCCGAGCGGCGGACGCCGCTCCGAACTTTCAAATTGTAAATCGTAAATCGTCAATTGTAAATTTTAGCGCCT
Organism: Akkermansia sp.; assembly: GCA_024405435.1. GTDB lineage: Bacteria > Verrucomicrobiota > Verrucomicrobiia > Verrucomicrobiales > Akkermansiaceae > Akkermansia. Next base: position 35,714 of record JAKSOU010000006.1, read on the forward strand.
TGTGGCATATTGTGTGCATGCAACACGAGGTACACGTATGTCCGAACGGTTTGACGGTGCTTGCCGCGCCGCGGCGAGCGTTTCCGCTGGTATCGGTCCAGGTGTGGGTGGGCACGGGTTCCATGCTGGAGGGCGCGCACCTGGGCAGCGGCATATCCCACCTGCTGGAGCACCAGGTGTTCAAGGGCTCGGCGGAGTATAGCGGCGGGGAGCTGAACCGCCGCGTGCCGGAGCTGGGCGGCTCCTGGAACGCCTACACCACCACCGACCGCACCGTGTACCACATCGACGGCCCCGCCGCGCACTGGCGGGAGTTCCTGCACCTGCTGGTGCAGCTGGTGTTCCACCCCGCCTTCCCGCAGGATGAGTTCGAGCGCGAGCGCGATGTCATCCGCCGCGAGATGGACATGTACGCGGACGACCCGCAGGACGCCTCGTACCACGCGCTGGCGGAGACCCTGTACAAGGTGAGCCCGCGGCGGCTGCGGGTCACGGGCGCGCGCGCGCGCTTCGATGCCTTGACGTACGCCGACATGGTGGCGTACCACCGGGAGCGCTACGTGCCGGGCAACGTCTTCGTCTGCGTGGCGGGGGATGTGGATGCGGACGAGCTGTTCCGTGCCGCGGAGGAGGAGACTGCGGATGTGCCGTCCGCGCCGCTGCCGCAGGCGGTTCCGCCCGTGGAGCCGCGCCAGTGGGGCCCGCGCCTGCACCGGCGGGAGTTCGCCCAGCCCGCCAGCACCCTCATGCTCGCCTGGCGCATCCCCCATTCCAACCACCCGGATGCCGCGCCGCTCTCCATGCTGGCCTCCATCCTGGGGGATGGCCGCGCCGCCTGGCTCTACAAGCGCTTCCACGATGAGCTGGGCATGGCCCACGATATCGTCGCCACCGCCATGCCGGACCGCCACGGGGAGGGAGCCTTCGTGATTGAGGCGGACGTGGAGCGCGACCGCCGCGATGCCCTGCGCGATGCCCTTCTGGAGTACGTGCGCGACCTCCCGCGGCAGGCGTTCAACGCCGCGCTGGCGCGCTGCCGCAAGCAGGTGCTCGCCGCGCGCATGCGCGTGCTCTCCAAGGTGCAGGGCGTGGCGGACACCCTCGGCATGTCCTGGCATCTCACCCGCAACGGCAACTGCATGGAGGAGTGGGACGCCGCGCTCTCCCGCGTGACCTCCGCAGACCTGTCGCGCGTGGCCGCAGCCTATTTCACCGCGGAGCGCCTGTGCGAGGTGAGCGTGGACCCCGAGGGCAGCAACCCGCCCGCCGCCGCGGCGGAAGAGTGCGCCGCGCTGCAGGAGCCGCAGGTGTGCACGCTGCCCAACGGCCTGCGCCTGGCCACGCGGGTGGACCGCCGCGTGCCGCTGGTGAGCGCCACGCTGGCGCTGGCCGCCGGCAGCCCCACGGAAACCGCGCGCACCGCCGGCATCAACTCCCTGCTGGCGGAATGCCTGCTCAAGGGCAGCGCCGCCCGCACCGCCGCAGAGCTGGCGGATGCCGTGGAGAACCTGGGCGGAACCATCCGCGGCGCTGCCGGAAACAACACCCTCACCGTCTCCGTGGACGGCATGGCCGCGGATGCCGAAACGCTGCTCTCCCTGCTGGCGGACGCCGCCCTGCACCCCGCGTTCCCGCAAGCCGCCGTGGAGACGGAGAAGGAGGCCATGGTGGCGGATATCCGCGATGCAGAGGAAGACCCCCTCATGCTCGCCTTCCGCCGCACAAGGAAACTCTGCTTCGGCGATGTCTCCTACGGCAACCACCCGGACGGCTCCGTGGAGAGCGTGCAATCCCTCACGCGGAACGACCTGGCCGCCCAGCACGCGCGCCTGGCCTGCGCACGCAACGCCGTCCTCTCCATCGTCGGGGATATCGACCCCGCCGCCATCCGCGCCGCCGCGGAAAGGCTCTTCTCCGCCATGCCCGCCGGGCAGCCCGCCGTCTGCACCCCCACCCCGGAACGCCGCGCCGCGGATGACACCCTCCCCAGCGACAAGGAGCAAGCCGTCCTCGTTCTCGCCGTGCCGGGGTGCGGTCTCGCCGGCGCCCGCGAGGCGGAGGAAATGCTTTTCTGCGAGTGGTGCCGCGACATGGCGGGCCCGCTCTTTGCGGAAATCCGTGAGAGGCGCGGCCTGGCGTACTACACCGCCGCCGCGCCGCTCGTGGGCGTGGATGCCGGCTGCATCTTCCTCTACCTGGGCACCGCGCCGGGGCAGGCCGCCCAGGCGCGCCAAGCCCTGCAGGAGCTGGTGGACCGCCTGGCGGTGGAGGGCATGCCCGCGGACGCCCTGGAGCGCACCCGCGCCACCCTGCTAGCCGCGCAGGATTTCGCGCGCCAGTCCGGCAGGAAGATTTGCTCCGCCATGGCCGTGAACGAGGTGCTCAACCTCGGCGCCGACCACAACGACCGCCTTCCCGCGCGCATCCGCGCGGTCACCGTGGATTCCATGAACGCCTTCATCCGCGATGTACTCTCCCCCGATGCCACGCGAACCTGGCTGCAAGTCGGCGGTGCGTGACCGCGCGTGCCAATGTGCTTGACTGCCCGGGCAGATGGGAGTATACAGGTTGTGTTATGAGTGCTATTCCGTGGGTTGTCATGGCGGCGGCATCCGCCCTTTCGTACTACACCAATCCGATTGCCAAGCCTGGCACGCCGGAGTTCAAGAACGCCCCCGTGCACCACTTCCGTGTGGGATTCGAGAACGATTGCGCATTCAACCGCGACCGCAACTACACACACGGCACACGCCTGGACTACGTGCGCGATATCGACGGCACGAACCGCAGCTACGGCTTCACCCTGATGCAGAACATCTACACCCCGGAAGTGCACACCCACCACGCCGTGCCCAACCAGCACCCCTACGCCGGATACCTGGCGCTCGGCGGCGCGTACCTCTGGCGCGGGCGCGATATCGGCTGCTCCGTGGAGTTCCAGCTGGGCACCTCCGGGCGCGCCTCCCTGGCCAAGGACGCCCAGAAGATGATCCACTCCGCCGGAAAGATGGAGCAGTGGGATGGCTGGGGAGACCAGGTGCCCTCCGAGCTCACCATCCAGCTCACCTCGCGCCAGGACTACCGCATGGCCTTCGTGGAAACGTCCACCGCAAGCGGCTGGCAGACGGACGGCCTGCTCTACACGCGGGAGGCCCTGGGCACCTTTGCCATCTCCGGCGGCGCGGGTTTCTCCCTCCGCTTCGGCCGCAACCTGCCGAACAACCTGCGCGTGAACGGCCAGGAGGCCGCCAACCTGTGCCGCGGGCTCATCGACTCGGGAACGTACCGCCCGGAGGCCGCTGCGTACTTCCTGCTGCTGCAGGGCGAGCTGGACTACGTGGCGCGCGACTTGACGATAGACGGCGGCGTGTTCCACAAGTTCCGCCACAAGACGTGCAGCCGCACGCCGTGGCAGTTCCACGGCCAGTTCGGCCTGGGGGCGTCCTACCAGGGAATCGACTACTTCGCGGGCGCGCTGTTCTACAGCCACACCTACCGCACGCAGCCGCACAACTCCGTGCTGGGCTGCTTCACGCTGTCCTGGAACTGGTAAGGCATGGGTACGGCGGGCCGCATCACCCTGATGGCGCTTGGCGCGGGACTGGTCTTGCTGCTGGGCGGCGGCTGCCCTGTACTGGGGGCGCCGGAAGTGTACCGCGGCGGGGCCATGCTGGTGCTGGGGGCGCTGGTGGCCGTGCTGGGGCTTTGGGGGGCGTACGCGCTGGGGCGCGGCAAGCTGGCGCGGCTGGTGCTGGGCATGCTGTTCCTGTACATGGCGGTGGTGGGCCTGGTGGTGCTGCGCACGTACGGGCTGAAGGGCATTGAGTATTGCATGCAGGGCGGGCCGATGATTTTCGGCGCGGTGGGGCAGTTCTGCTATGCGCTCGTGGGCGTGATTTTCACCGCCGTGTTCGGCTACCTGGTCTCCCGCATCATGAACCGCCGCCTCTGGCTGGCAGGGCTGCACATCTGCGTGGCCGCGGTGGTCTGCGGCGCGTTTATCGACTACGCCCTGGAGGTGAAGGAGCGCGTCACCGTGCCCGCCAACGGCTCCGCCACCATTGCCGAGGTGCAGGGCGGGCCGCTGGACTTCTCCCTGCGCGTGCTGGATTTCCAAGAAACTTTCTATGACGATGCGCCCACCTACTCCATGTACACCATGGAGCAGGGCGGGGCGGGGGAGGCCGTGCCCGTGCCGTGCGAGGACGGCGTGCTGCTGGCGGGTGATGCGCGCGTGCCCGTGACGGAGCTGCACAGCGCGCCGGACATGCCGCGCCCGTTCAAGGTGCTGCCCGGCAATCCGCCGCGCGTGGTGCTGCAGAACCCGCCCACCGTGCGGGAGTACTCCGCCAACTGTGAAATCACCACCACCCACCGCGGCAGGGAGGAGAAGTACACCGCCCCCCTCCGCGTCAACGAGCCTCTCTCCTGCAAGGGCTGGCTCGTCTACCTGGAGAGCCACGGCATGCAGGGCGGGCAGCCTGCCGTGACCCTGCTGCTGCGCCGCGCGCCCGGCCGCATCACCGTGCTCACCGGCATGGCCGGCATCATCATCTGCACCGCCTGCTGGTGCTGGTGGAAAAAGGAGGACGACCCCGCATGAGCGCCGCCGTGTACAGCCTCACCGCGCTGTGCATGCTGCTCTGCGTGTGCTCCGCGGCGTTCCATGCGGGCGGGCGCATCCACGCGGCGCGCAAGTGCTTCTGCGCGGCCTGGTGGGCGGCGCTCGCCCTGTTCGTGGCGGATTGGATTTTGGCCGCGGCTCCGCCCTTCGGCAACATGCGCCACGTGCTGGCATTCTTCCCGCTGGTGATGGCCCCCGCCGCCGTCTACCTGCGCCGCTGCCGCGGGCAAGACCTCTGCGGCTGGCTCGCCGCGGCATCGGCCATTGCGCTCATCGGCGCGCTGTGCCTGCCGCTGCAGGCGCACTGGCGCCAGATGCCCGCCCTGCAATCCCCGTGGTTCGTGCCGCACGTCACCGCCTACGTTGTCTCCTACGGCCTGATGGCCGTCTCCGCCATGCTGGCCCTGGCTTCCTTCCGCGGCAAGACCGATGAGCGTCTGGCTGCTGCCGATGCCGTGGCGCGCCTGGCCTTCCCGTTCATGACCTTCGGCCTGTGGAGCGGCGCCCTCTGGGCGGATGCCGCCTGGAGCGCCTACTGGGCGTGGGACATCAAGGAGGTCTGGTCTCTCATCACCTGGGTGCTCTACCTGCTCTACTTCCACACGCACGCGCACGCCGGATTCGCAGGTTGGCGCCGCCCCCTGCTGCTTTGCGGCTTCGCCGCCGTCCTCGTCACTTTCCTGGTGGTCAATTTCCTGCCCGCCCTCAACTCCCTCCACAGCTACGCCGGCTGAACCGCCCGCGCGGAACTCATAAATCGTCAATCGTAAATCGCAAATTGTAAATCCCCCTGCTCCTACCGTGCGGGTTTGCCGCGGCCGATGTAGAGGAGCGCGGCCAGGAGGACGGCGCAGCAAACGGCCCGGCAGACGATGTAGGCGGGGTAGGCGCCGCGGGCGGAGTCGAAGCCGGAGGGCAGGAAGCTGCTCCAGAGCGGGTATGGGGCGCCTTCCGGCAGGAAATGCAGGCTGTGCATGCAGCTGACGCCTATCACCAGCATGAGCGCCAGCCGCACGCCCATGAACACCACGGGCCGCATGTCCGACTGCGCCTTGCAGCACAGCCCCATCACCGTGAGGCAGAACAGGGCGGCGTACGTGGACAGCAACCCGCCGCAGGCCGCGGAATCCTCGGTGTCGGTCGCCCACTGGATATCGCCTTGCATGAGCTGCCCGGCCCAGGTGTCCACGGGCAGGCTGAGCAGGAAGATCACGACAATCCACAGGGCGGCGCCTGCCAGCCCCGGTGCCTGGAGCAGGCGGGGGATGCCGGGCACGGCCAATTTGTCGTGCACGGGCATGCGCTCGGCGGGCAGGATGGCCTCCAGCACGGCGGCGTACGCGGAGAGCCCCAGGGCGATGTGCGCCAGGTCCAGCTGCGCGCCCCACAGCTTGCAGGCGGGGAGGCCGTTCAGGCAGAGCAGGGCCGCCAGCGCCACCGGCACCAGCATCAGCAGGCGCGGCACCCAGGATGAATTGACGGATGCCGGCGCGTAGTACCGCTTGCCGATTTCCAGGCACAGCCCCACCACCGTGCAGGCCAGCGCGGCAATGGCGAACCACTGCACCGGGCTGATGACGGTGGTGCCCAGCTCACCCGTCAGCAGGCTGGGCAGCAGGCCTATCAGGAAGTTCACCAGGAAAAACACCGCGCCCACCAGGAAGGCGATGCGCAGGATGACATGCAGGCGCCCCGCCAGCATGAACACCGCCGTGCCCACCGCGCCCGCGCCCAGCAGCGTGCAGAGGATGCGCCAGTCGTCCTCCCCCGTGCCGTGCGCAAGGCGCCACCACACCAGCGGCACGCACAGCAGCGTGAACAGTACGGCCTGCAGCACGCAGGAAGCCCACACGGAGTACACGATGCAGCGCGGGCTCAGCGGCGTGAGCATCAGGAAGTTGGTGCTCTTCACCATGGTGTCCGCCCGCACCACGGCGTACGCGCGGTAGGGAATCCAGCCGATGAGGATGAAGCCCAGGATGGCGAAGACGTAGCCGGTGTTGGTGGCGGCGGTGTCCATGTTGAGCGTCTGCACCATCCAGGATCCCGCCAGCGCCAGCAGCATGACCGTGACATGCGGCAGGGTGCGCGCGGCCTGCCGCCATTCCTTCACGATGACGGCGGGTATGAAGTCTGAGGGGTGCCTATTCATGGTGCTGCTTCAGGACATTGACGAAAGTCTCCTCCAGCTTTTGGGTGCGGCGGTGGAAATCGGTGATGAGGTGAGCGGCGCTCAGGCGGCGCAGCTCCAGGGCCAGCGCCTCGTCGCCCTCCGTGGTGAAGCGCGCGGCCAGCATGCCGCCGGGCAGCTCCGCCACGTCCTGCCAGGCGGCGCTTGCGCGCAGCTCCGCGGCCAGGGCGGGGGCGTCAGCGGCGTGCATCTGCATGCGCGCGCCGCCCTCCCGCTGCGCCAGCTGCTCCTGTGAGCCCTGTGAGATGACCTTGCCGTGGTCCATGAAGATCATGAAATCGCACATCTCGGCCAGCTCGGTGAGGATGTGCGAGCTGATGAGCAGGGTCTTGCCCTGGCGGCGCAAATCCGCCACCAGCCGTTTGAGCTCCACGCGCGCCTGCGGGTCCAGCCCGGCCGCCGGCTCGTCCATCACCAGCAGCTGCGGGTTGCCCACCAGCATGCGCGCCAGCAGGATTTTCTGGGTCTGCCCCTTGGAGAGCGCGTTCACCTGGCGCTTGGCCAGGTCCGCCACGCCGCAGAACTCCAGCACGCGGCGCACCTCGCCCACGCGGGTGTCGCCGGTCAGCCCGTAGGCGCGGGCGTAGAAATCCATGAACTCCAGCACCGTGGTGTGGGCGGGCGGCGCGAAGGAATCCGGCATCCAGCCGAGCTCTCGGCGCACCTTCACGGGTTCCGCCACCACATCCGTGCCCTTGTAGGTGATGCTGCCGCTGTCCGGGGTGTCCAGCGTGGTGAGCATGCGCATGATGGTGGTCTTTCCGGCGCCGTTGGCGCCGATGAGCCCGGCTGACTGCCCCGGCGCCAGGCAGAAGCTCACGCCGTCCACGGCCTTCACGGCGCCGAAGTGGCGCACGAGGTCGCGCACGGTCAGGATGGCGGGTGGTTCCGGCATGGGAGAGGGGGAAAGGGGTGGAATTCAGTGTGCGAGGTAGGTTCGCTTGCCGAAGATGGCGGAGCCCACGCGCACGATGGTGGCGCCTTCCTCCACCGCCACGGGGAAATCATGGCTCATGCCCATGGAGAGCTCCGGCAGCGCCAGCGGGCCGAGCGAGCGCAGCCTTTCCGCCAGCCCGCGCAGGGCGGCGAACGCGGGGCGCGCGCCCTCCGGGTCCTCCGTGGGCGCGGGGATGCACATCAGCCCGCGGATGTCCAGGTGGGGCAGGGCGGTGAGCGCGGACCAGTCATCCAGCAGCCCCTGCGGGGTGAAGCCGTGCTTGCTTTCCTCCGCGTCCACGTTCACCTCCAGCAGGATGCGCGCGGTGGTGCCCAGCTCACCCGCGATGCGGGAGATGCATTCCGCCAGGTGCAGGGAATCCACGGCCTCGATGAGCGCGAACCCCTGCTCCAGGGCCTTGCGCACCTTGTTGCGCTGCAGCGGGCCGATGAGGTGCCACGTGCAGTCCGCCGGCATCTCCGGCATCTTGGCCAGAGCCTCCTGCAGGCGGTTCTCCCCGAACGCCCGCTGGCCGTCGCGGTACGCCTGCATGATGTCCTCCACGGGGAAGGTCTTGCTCACCGCCAGCAGCTGCACGCTGCCGGCCGGGCGCCCCGCGCGCCGCTCCGCCGCGGCGATGGCGGCGCGTATCTCCGCCAGTTGGTCCTGGATGTACATGGGTGTGGGGAAAGGGGAAAGTGAGAAAAAATCCCCCGGCGCCCTTGCGAACGCCGGGGGTGGTTGGTAATGGTTACTGCTGCTGCTCTGCGGGCGGCTCCGTCACTTCCACGGAAACGCCGCTCTGCGGGGCGAAGTTCACCTCCACCACGGGCTCCGCGGCGGGGGCGGGGGCCTCAACAGGCTGCTCCGCGGGTGCGGGGGCCTCTGCGGGCTGCTCGGCCGGGGCCTCCGCGGGTGCATCCTGCTTCTGTTCGGCGGGTTGCTCCGCAGGCTTCTCGCCCTCCGCGGGGCGCTCGTTGGCGGCGCGAACCAGCAGCTCGCGGCCCATGAACGGCTGCCCGTGCAGCACGTCCACCGCGCGTTGCGCGTCCTCCTGGCGCCGCATCTCCACAAACCCGAATCCCTTGCTCTTGAAGGTGTGGGAATTGTAGACGATTTCCACCTTGCGAACATCGCCGAAGCCCTTGAACAGGTCCTCGATTTCCGATTCGGTCGCCTCGAAGGAGAGGTTGCCGACGTAGACGCGCCCGTTCTGGACCGGCTTGTTGTTGAGCTTGCGCTCGCGGCGGGGCTTGTCCTTCTTGGGAGCGGCGGCGGGGTTTCCGCCCTTGTTGTTGTTGCTGCGGGGCTTGGCGATGCGGACCTTCTGGGGAGGTTTCGGCTTGCTTTCGCCCTGCTGGTTGTTGTTCTTCCTTTGCTTCTTGCTTCCCTCGTTGCCCTTCTTCTTCCCGAAACCGAAGAAATTGAGCACCTTGTCAACAAACGAGGCCGAGCTCTCCTTCGGTTCTTCCGGGCGGGGCATACGGTGGCGGGAACCATAACTCCTGCGGTTCTTGTGGCGTCGACGCGCCCCTTGGCCGTCTCTGCCCTGCGTGTAATGTTCTGCCATTTCGTATGATTTTGTTGAATGCGGCCGTGGAGCCCGCCCGGGTGGCGAAACGGCGCCGGGCCGCATTGTTGGTCGGGAAAGTGCGCCGCCTGTGGTTCATAACTGCGGCAAGTACACTTTTCCGCGGGCATTCTACCGCATGGCACCACCCCTTGGCAAGCCAAAAAGTGGACCCATCCGGCAATTTGTGCTGCAAACCGCTAAATTGCAACGCCTTCCACGCACCTGGGGCACATCTGCACCCAGTGGCCGGGGGAGATTTCCCGCATGGGGGGGCGGGAGGTTAGTTCCGCGGGGTCCACGCCCAGGCGCTGGCAGAAGCGGCAGCCCTGCACGTGCTCCCCCAGGGCGGCCACGTTTCCGGGGATGGCGGGCAGGCGGCTCTTGCGCGCGTACCCCGCCCGCGGCATGGATGCCAGCAGCGCGCGCGTGTACGCATGCACCGGGTGCGCGAAAAGCTCCGCCGCATCCGCCACCTCCACCAGCCGCCCCGCGTACATCACCGCCACGCGGTCGCAGTTCTGCGCCACCACCCCCAAATCATGCGTGATGAGCAGGGTGGCCGTGCCGTCCTCCCGCTGCAGGTCGCGCAGCAGCTCCAGCACCTGGGCCTGCACGGTGACATCCAGCGCGGTGGTGGGCTCGTCTGCAATCACGAGTTCCGGGCGGCAGGCGATGGCGATGGCGATGACCACGCGCTGGCGCATGCCGCCGGAGAGGGAGCCGGGGTATTCCAGGGCGCGCCGCTCTGCGGCGGGGATGCGCACGCGCTCCAGCAGGCGGATGCTTTCCCGCCACGCCTCCTCCTCATCCATGCCGCGGTGCAGCATGAGGGTTTCCGCAATCTGGGCGCCGATGGTGTGCACGGGGTTGAGGGCCGTCATGGGCTCCTGGAAAACCACGCCGATGCCGCCGCCGCGGAGCTCCTGCAGGCGGCGCGGCGGCATTTGCAGAACATCTTCCCCGTTGAAGAGCACGCGCCCGCACAGGATGCGCCCCGCCGGTTGCGGCAGCAGGCGCACCAGGCTCATGGCGGTCACGCTCTTGCCGCAGCCGCTCTCACCCACTATGCCCACGCACTTGCCGCGCGGTACGGTGAGCGATACATCGTCCACGGCGGTGAACAGGCCGTCCTCCTGTTCAAAGGCGGCGGTGAGGTTGTGCACCTCAAGCACGTTTTCGGGTTTCTGGTTCATGGCTGTGTCTCCGCGGGCAGGGGGATGATGATTTCCTGTTCCGGGAAGGAGCCGCCGTGGTGGCGGGCTCTCAGGGTTTCGCGCTTCACGTCTTCGTCCACCCAGTACAGGTGGCTGTCCAGCGGGTCGTAGTATCGCGGCGGGCAGAAGCGGCACTGCGGCTCGTCCGGCCAGCGCAGCCAGCGCCACTGCGCGTAGCGCCAGTACGAGGAGGTCCATCCCGGCACCCAGGCCGCGGTATCGGCAATGAGCTGCTGCACGCGGTGCTGCGCGGCCACGGCCTCCTCCTCGGTGGCGGCGTTTTGTGCGGCGGTGATGGCGCGGTCCAGCGCGGGTTCCGCGGTGCCGGTGATGTTGTTGGTGCCGGTGACGGGCGTGCCGTCCGCGCGGCAGGCGTGGGTGGAGAGGAAGTAGGATGAGGCGTCCGGCAGCGGCGGCGGGAAGGACCAGGACCAGATGGCCGCGCTGTACTGCCGCTCCTTCACCTTCTGGTAGAACACGGTGTCGTCCATCTGCTCCAGGCGCAGGTCCAGCCCGCAGGCGGCGGCATCCTGGCGCAGGGTGTTCATGCAGTTGGCGTACTGGGGGTCGATGCGCGAGCTGACCACCACCTGCAGGCGCGTGCCGTCCGGCTTGCAGAGGATGCCGTCCTTGCCCTTCCGGGTGAACCCGGCGCGCGCGAAGTGCTCCCGCGCCAGCCGCGGGGAGTACGGCAGCGCCTGGATGGTGGAGTCCGTGTACTTGCCGAACCCGCGGAAGTACGACCCCGCGCGGTCGAAATCCCCGCGCAGGATGGTGTCGATGACGTGGCGGATGTTGAGCGCGTGGTGGAACCCGAGGCGCACCTCGCGGTCCGCGAAGGGCGGGCGCGTGCAGTTGAGGTGGAATCCGAAGCTGTTGCGCGGCCAGATGTTGCTGAAGTGCACGCGCTGGATGAACCCGCGGCGCACGGCGTCTATCTCCAGCCCCTCGTACCAGAAGTCGGCGTCGCGCGCGGAGAAGGCATCGATCTCGCCCACGCGGAAGAGCTCCTGGATTTTGGAGGGCTCGTTGATGAAGGCGTAGGAGATGCGGTCCACATTGCAGGAGTGGCGCGTGTACCGGCGCCCGGCGGCCCACCAGTCCTGCACGCGGCGCAGCACCAGGCTGTGGCCCATCACCAGCTCCGCGGGCGCCGGGGTGTAGGCCCCGGTGGTGGGCGCCGCGCGCCACTGGTAGCGCGTGGGGTAGTCCGGCCCGAACTCCGCGTAGAACGCCGTGCAGTCCGCCGCAACGGCCGCGAAGTGCGGCGCGTACGGGCGGGGCGCGGCCAGGGTGACGGACACCAGCTGGTTGCCGTAGATGGTGATGTGGGAGAAGTTGTTGAGGTACTCGCCCTTGGCGACGCTGTCCACGCAGTGTGGGGAGGTGCGCACGAAGAGGGCGGTGAGGATATCGCGCGCGGTGAGCTTGCGGCCGTTGGAGAAGCGCGCCGCCACATCGATGTGGAAGAACACCGTGCGCCCGTCCTCCGCCACGGCCCAGCGGTCCGCGGTGCCGGGGATGATGCGGCCCGTGCCGGGGTGGATGCGCACCAGCGGCAGGGAGATGTCGTCGTACAGGTAGCGGCGCACGGCGTTGTTGCTGCCGGGGCCGAGGGGGCGCAGCGTGTCCGGGAAGGATTTCTGCAGCGCGAGCCGCAGGGTGCCGCCCTTGGTGGCGCGCGGGCTGCCCAGCTCCGGCTCGTCCGCGCCGTTCTGCCAGGTCAGGTCCCACGGTATGTCGTTCATGGAGCGGTAGGTCAGGTAGTCTCCCTCGCCGCGGCGCTGCAGCAGGGCGCACACGCCCTGCGCCGCCGTGAGCGCGCGCACCTGCGCCGCGGCGTATGCGGGGCCCAGGGGCAGGGGGGTGGCGCAGGCGTTCAGGGCCTCCGCCATCTCCGCGCCCTGCGTTTCCAGCTGGCGGTCGATGTACTGCCGCACCTCCGCGTTCCAGCGCTCCGCGAAATCGGCGGGGAAGCTCTCCGGCATGCGCCAGGCGCGCATGCAGTCCGGCACATCGCGCGACCGCGCGAAGGGCAGCGGCATGGAGCTTTCCGGCGGCGCCTGCCACTCCGCGCCGCTGCGCGCCGCCTTCCCGCACCCGCAGGGCAGGAGCGGTACCAGCGCCCACAGCAGGGCGGTCATGCAGGTGCGCCTATCCATTATTCATAGCGGGTGTGTTGACGCGGGTCGCAGGCCTCCCGCACGGCCTCGCCGATGAATGTGACCAGCAGCAGGACCGTCACCAGCGCGCAGAACGCGGAGGTCACCACCCACGGGCAGGAGAGCTTCCCCAGGCCGTCGTTGAGCAGGCGCCCCCAGCTGGCGTACGTTTCCGGCAGGCCGAACCCCATGTAGTCCAGCGAGGCCAGCGCGAGGATGACCGCGGCCGTGCTGAAGGGAACGAGGGTGACGATGATGCTGACGAGGTTCGGCAGGATGTGGCGGCGCATGATGTAGAAGGTACCGGCGCCCATGGTGCGGGCGGCGGCCACGAAATCGCGCGTCTTCTCGCGCATGGTGGCGGTGCGGATGAGGTAGGTCATCTGCATCCACCCGAAGGCGGCCAGCAGCCCCAGCGTGAGCACCAGCCCACGCAGCTCCGCCGGCACCAGGTCCGACAGCACCATCACCACGAACAGGAACGGCAGCTGGGAGAGAATCTCGATCACGCGCTGCGTGAACAGGTCGAACCGCCCGCCCAGGTAGCCCATGAGCATGCCCAGCGTGAGCCCCACGGCGTAGATGAGCGGCAGGTAGAGGAGCGCGGCCTTGATGTTCACCTGCAGCCCGCCGTAGAGGTAGGCCAGGATATCCGCGCCCTGGCTGTTGGTGCCCAGTAGGTGGCCGCCCGTGAGCGGCGGCGCGGGGTGGTAGTGCACGCGGCGGAAATCCGCGGGCGCGGTGGCCTGCAGGAAATCCCGCGCCTCCCCGGCGCCGCTGTAGTGTTCCTCCAGCAGGCTGCCGTCCCGGTGGCGCGCGGCGTACACGTCGGTGCCGTCGGGCATCCATCCCTGGGTGAATCCGTCCGGCCTGCCGTTGCGGAAGCGCTGGCGCAGGTGCATGGCGCCGTTGAGGTGGAAGCGGCAGGCCAGGCCGTTGTACAGGGTGGAGCCGTCCGGCTCGTGCAGCAGGCCGTCGCGGAACACGAGCGGCTCCTGCGGGAAGGGCGCGGCATCCATGGTGGGCGAGAACGGCACGGGCGGCATCACCACGCACTGCGGGGCGCCGGGGGCTCCCTGCTCCGCCGCCTGCTTCAGCTTGCGGTAGTCCGCCTCCGCCAGGCCGGCCGCGCCCTGCACGCCGAAACGTGAACCGGGCACCACCGCGCGCGTGAAGGCGGGGAAACACCACCCGCCGTTGTACTTCACGGCCAGCGCGCGGTGCCCCACCAGGCACTGGTCCAGCGCCGCCAGCACCACAATGCCCAGCAGGAGCAGCAGGGAGACGTACCCGCGCCGCATGCCGCGGAACCGCCGCCAGCGCCGCTCCCGCTGCGGGCTGGGCCGCACGGCCCCCGCGCGGCGGCACAGCAGGTACACCCCGCACGCCGCAAGCGCCAGCATGCACAGCCAGCCGAACCAGTGGAACGCGCCGTCCGCCGCCAGCCACGGGCAGCTCTCCGCCGCGCACCGCAGCAGCGGCACCTCGCGGCTGGCCGTGAACGGCCAGGAGACCGTGGGCAGCAGACCGCCGCACAGCTCCGCCCACCCGCCGGCAACCGCCGCCAGGATGAGCGCCAGCGCTGCCGGGGTCCTCTTCATTCGAATTTCACGCGGGGGTCTATGCCGGCAACCAGCAGGTCGGAAAGCAGGTTGCCGATGATGATGATCACGGAGGTGAGCAGCAGCGTGCCCATGATGAGGGAGTAGTCCTTGTCCATGAGCGCCTGGAAGCTCAGCATGCCGAAGCCCTGGATATCGAACACGCGCTCGATGAGCAGGGAGCCCCCCACCACCGTGCAGATCACCCCGCCCAGGGTGGAGGCGATCGGGATGAACGAGTTGCGGAACGCATGCCGCCACACCGCCTGCCGGAACGTCAGCCCCTTGGCCACCGCCGTGCGCACGTAGTCCGCGCCCAGGTTGTCCATCAGGTTGTTCTTCATCATCATGGTGGTCATGGCGAAGGTGGACACCACGTAGCAGAGCAGGGGCAGCGCCGTGTGGCTCAGCAGGTCCCGCACCTGCTCCCCAAAGGGCATGCCCTCAAAGCCGGGGCTGGTGAGCCCGTACAGCGGGAACCACTCCAGCCGCGCACCCAGGTACACCAGCAGAACCGCGCCCAGCGCAAAGCCCGGCACCGCGTACCCCGTGAAGATGAGGATGCTGCTCACGCTGTCGAACGCGCTCTTGTGCCGCACCGCCTTCGCCACCCCCAGCGGGATGCTCACCAGGTACGTGATAAGCGCCCCCAGCAGCCCCAGGTACAGGGAGACGGGCAGGCGCTCCAGCATCATCGCCGCCACCGGCTCGTTGTACTTGTACGAGCGTCCCAGGTTGCCCTGCAGCACGCCGTCGTAGATTTTACGGTACGCCACCGCGCGCCAGCGCCGCAGCGCGGGAGAGGCCTCCTGCCGCGCAATGGCGGCGGGGTCCATCACGCGGTGGCGCTCCGCCCAGCGCAGCGCGCGCTCGTGCGGGGATTGCAGCTCCAGCAGCCAGCCCTCCCGCGCCCACCACTCCGGCGCATCCGCGCGCAGGCCGCCGCCCTCCCGCTGCACCGGCACCGTGGCGGAACGCCCGTTCGCGCGCACCACCGCCAGCTGCGCGCAGCCGGTGTCGTCCAGCTCAGCCTTGGCAATCTGCACCCGGCGCGGCAGCGCGCCCAGCCACTGCAGGTAGCCCGTGAACATGGGCTCCTGCAGGTTGAACATCTCCTCCAGGCGCTCCATCTCCTCGTCCCCCACGGCCTTGGCGCCGCCGCCCGCCGCCTTGTCGCCCGCCAGCGCTCCGATCGCCTGCTCCTGCAGGATGCGCTCCACCGGACCCCCCGGCACCAGCCGCGTCAGGCAAAACACCAGGAACGTCACCCCTACCAGGGTCACCGGTATCAGCATCACGCGCCTGAGTATATATTGCCACATTTTCCCTGAACGCATTGTAGCAGAACATCCCCGCCGTGCAAGGTTATACGCATGCAAAACATTCTCGCAACATTGGGCGTGGTGAAATAATTGGTGATAACGGGCGTGGTGGGTATGCAAACCGACCCCGAATCCGCCCCGCCTTGCTTGCCTCGGCGTAGCGCAACGCGCGGAGACGGGCGCGGGGTGGATTCGGTGTGCGCCGCGGGGTGGCGCGCGTTTCCTTTTTGTAATTCGCGCATTGCGAATAGATGGTGGGATATTGCATGTTTTTTCCTTGCGCACGCGCCCCGAATTTGCTAGAATACCTCCGTATGGGGGTACTGTGTACCCTAGCAATATCTCTCACCAAAATTCTCACTAAAAAACAAGATATGAAATTACGTATCAACACCAAACTCAGGGCGGCGCTTATCGCCGCCATTACCGCGGTGGGCTTCACCCTGCCGCAGACGTACGGCACCGTCTCCTGGAACGGCGGCGCCATCGGCGGCGACTGGTTCTATACGGACAGCGGCAAGACCGGCTCTGTCCTGACGGATGACGAGCACGGCCAGGTGAACATCACCGCCGAGGGCAGCAACCCCGTGACTGCCGGGATTTCCGAGGTGACCGTGAAGGACGGCGCCACGGTGCGCATCTCCGGCGGCAACTTCTGGGGCCAGGACCGTACGTTCGCCGCGCTGACCATTGACGACATCACGGCGGGCGACGGCACGGGCAGCCTGCTGCTGAGCACGCAGCCGTACACGGCCGGCAAGGCTCCCGCCAACACCACCGCCACGGTGAAGGCCGTGACCGGCACGCTCTCCGGCGTGCAGAACTACGGCGTGCTCACGCTGGGCGAGGACGGCACGTCCTCCTTCGGCCTGACGGGCGCCATCGTCAACAATGCGGGCACCGTCACCCTGAACGGCACCTACTCGTTCGATACATCCAACGCCAACAACTACGCGCTGAAGCAGGAAGGCTCCGCCACCTGGACGGATCCGACCAACGAGCAGGGCTTCAAGAAGACCTCCGGCTCCTCCTACTACATCATCAAGGGCGCCACGGTGGGCACCGGCTTCCAGGCCACCACCACCACCGGCGCCACCGTCTCGGAGGAATCCGCCGGCACCTACTACTTCACCGCCGGTGACGTGACGGACACCACCAAGTTCTATGTGAAGACGGACGCCGTCACGCTGGAGGGCGTGACCGGCACAGGCGTGTTCCAGGTGGACCACGCGGGCGCCACGGTCACCGTGCAGGACGCCACCTACCGCGTCACCTCCGGCAACATGAACGTGAACATTGTCATCAATGACAAGGGCGTGCTGGAGACCACCCACAGCGGCGTCAACGGCTTCATCACCGGCGCGCTCACCATCAACGCCGGCGGCATCATGCGCATCGTCGGCGAGCACGACGCCTTCGGCTGGGGCAGCAAGAACCAGTGCGTGGCGAGCCTCACCATGAAAGGCGAGGAGGGCAAGCTGGCCCGCCTGGAGCTCAACCAGTCCACCGGCAACAGCGCCACCATGGTGACGGACATCAACATGCTGGGCTACTCCACCATCACCTCCACCAAGGAGGGCGGCTCCAAGGGCTTCAACACCTTCGGCTGCAACATCACCGCCTCCGGCGTGCAGAACAACATCGACGTGCTGGACGTCCGCCGCAACGGCGTGACCATCGACGTGGAGGAAGAGGGCGAGCTCACCATCGGTAAGCTGACCATCAACGGCTCCGACCACAGCGCCTCCTCCGTGGTGGTGAAGCAGGGTGAAGGCGCCCTCCACTTCACGGGCGAGACCAAGGCCGAGGGCCTGAACATCCAGGCCGGCACGGTTGACATCTCCGGCACCGGAGAGCTGCACGCCCTCACCATCGGCACCGACGGCTCCCTGAGCATCACCGGCGGCTCCACCACCGTGACCGGCACCTCCAACGCCATCGGCAACACCATCGACCTGCAGGCCGGCTCCCTCAGCCTCGCTGGCACCTACGACCTCAGCGACCTTGAGGTGGACGGCGGCACCAAGTACGAGGGCGGCCCCGGCATTGCGGAAGGCAGCGGCTTCGCCAACACGGCTGGCACGCTCGACGTGGTGGACATCACCTCCGGCACCCTGACGCTCACCGGCGCCACCTTCAACTACAGGGGCAGCCAGGTGCAGGTTGACGCCGCCACCGGCGACGCCACCCTCAGCGGCGGCACGAACTATTCCACCCTCTACGTGAACAACGATGGCGAGGTGAGCTTCGCCGCCGCCCAGACCATTGCGGGACAGCACGAGGCGAGCGTCTCCAACGTGGTCCTGAACGCCACGGGAACCACCATCACCATGGATGCCGAGGCCTCCGTGGCCCTGTCCATGGCCTCTGCGGCGGAATCCGCCACCGTGCTGGCCACCGAGGACATCACCCTCACCAGTGTCGCGGGCCCGGCCACCGGCAAGACCCTCACCTTCTCCGCGGACGGGCACACCATCAGCCTGCAGGGAGACGACTCCTACACGGGCAACGTGGTGGTGGACAAGGGCACCGTGAAGTTCACCGGCGGCGACAAGAAGAAGGCCCTGGGCGCCTTCAACGGCGGCAACACCGTGCCCAACCCAGACAAGACCATCACCGTGAACGAGGGCGGCACCGTTGACCTCAACGGCGCGGCTGACCTCACCTACGTCTTCACCCTCAACGGCGGCAGCCTGGTGAACACCGGCGCTGCAATCGGCGACGGCAGCATGCAGACCACCGGCATCAAGCTGACAGACGATTCCACCGTGGGCGGCACCGGCAACTTCTACTTGCTGGGACCGGGCTACAGCGCCACCTCCCTGGACCTCGCCGGCCACACGCTGGTGAAGACGGGCGAGAACCTCTTCGGCCTGCGCAACACCACCGTCACCTCCGGCACCATCGAGGTGCAGCAGGGTACCGTGCACTTCTTCAACGACACCTCCATGTCCGGCGACATCGTGCTGGCGGGCGGCAACGTGACCGGCACCATCAAGCTGGCCGATGACATCACCATCGGCTCCACCGCAGAGGGCGGCGCCACCTTCAGCGCGGCCCTCACCCCCGGCGACCACGGCATCACGTTCAACACCACCACCGACCTCACCGTGAACTCCAGCCTGACCGGAACCTTCACCAAGACCGGTGAGGGCGCGCTCATCCTGGCGGGCGACGGCAACTACATCAGCGACGCCATCGACCTGCAGGCCGGCACGATTGTGCTCGCAGGCGGGTTCGACGTGAGCGCCATCGATCACGAGGAGGGTGAAATCGCCTACTTCGAGAATCCCGACGGTCCCGCCACCGTCAACGGCTTCGCCAAGTACACCGGCGAGGTCCAGCTCGTCAGCTCCAACTTCGCCAACGTGTCCGTGGGCGATGAGGGCGTCATCCTGCTGGACGGCTACAGCGTGGACTACGATGCCACCACCGGCAAGGCCGGCGGCACCATCAGCCTCGGCGCCTTCTACGTCAACGAGGGCGAGGCGAACGTGAGCACCATCCATGAGGCTTCCGCCACCGCAGCCGTGATGCTGGCGGACGGTGCCAAGCTGGTTGTGGACGATGACCTCTCCTCCGGCGTGTACTCCACCGGGGATGACAAGGGCTTCGTGGAGATTAAGGATGGCAAGACCCTGGGCTACTCTCCCCTGGCAGACGTGGAGCTCTCCGGCGAGGGCACGTACGACCTGGGCAGCATGTACGACCTGGGCAGCGTTGCTCTCGCTGATGACTGGACCGGCACGGTGAAGGTCTCCAACAACGGCAATGCCACCAACCTGAATATCGCGGCCCTGGGACGCGCCGGCTCCACCGTTGAGCTGGACAGCGTGACCGGCTGGCTGAGCAACGACGGCCTGGTCATCAACGCAGCCGTGCAGCTCTCCGGCGATGGCCTGACGGTCAACAACGGCTCTTCCAACAAGACCATTGAGTTCGCGGGCGGCGTGAAGGGCGAGGGCGACTTCGTCTACACGATGGCCAACGGCGCCAACAACCAGACATACGTCTTCTCCGGTGATGTCTCCGATTGGTCCGGCGACTTCAAGGCCAGCGGAGACGGCAAGACCTCCACGCTCAAGTTCTACGGCGACGCCACGGAAGTGGGCGCCGACATCGAGCTGAACGCAGGCACCCTCAACCTGGTTGTCGGCAACGGCACGGATGAGTTCTCCACGGTGTTCCACGGCGAGGTCACCGCTTCCTCCATCACCGTGAGCGAGCTCGCCGCCGCCACGTTTGAAAACGTGAACCTGCTGGCGGCTGTCGTCAACCACGGCGAGGTGTCCATCAGCTATGCCACGCTCGGCGATGCCTTCTCCCAGCAGGGCGGCGGTATCGCACACTACGGCCTGGACGGTGAGATTACGCAGGGCGACAACTTCTACATCGGCGAGAGTGAAGCCTTTGTGCAGGTGGTCAACGGCGGCACCTCCGCCGGCTCCGTCACTTGGCAGGACCAGTCGTACGACCTTGAGACCGACGGCCGCATCATCGTGCGCGAGGGAGATGTCGACTACTCCACCTTCTACGTGAACGACGGTACGGTGAAGATCTCCGACATCGCCAACTCCGGCCACGACACCACCACAGTCGAGGTGGCGTCCGGCACGCTGGATGTGGACCAGGCCGGCTCCGGCATTGAAATCAGCGTGACCGGCATGGCCACTGTGACGGGCGAGGGCCTGGATGCCTCGGAAGTCGGCATCGCTTCCGAATCCATAGCTAACTTCGGCGAGACGATGGAGCTCGACGGCGTCAAGTTCTCCTCTGATAGCATCGGCGTTGCCGTCTACAACAAGGGAGATGATGACGCCTACTCCCTGGACAACACCGACATGGTGGTGTCCGCCCAGAGCATCACCAAGACCACCGACGGGGACGTCACCGTCTCCAACTGGCTGACCGTTGAAGAAATCACCAACGTGGAGGGCGGCACCCTCACGCTCAACGGCCAGGAAGATGCCGTGGAGGTGGCGAACATCACCGTTGGCCCGGACTCCACCGTGGAGATCCTCGACAACCAGACGAGCGAGGAAATCACGGTCACCGTCACGGAAGAGCTGGCTGCCGGCGGCGGCACCCTGCTCGCCAACCTGGTGATGGCGGATGATTCCGCGCTGCTTGTTGGCGGCGTGGAGCAGGCCCTGCACGTGGGCAGCACGCTCGCCATGGGCGCTAACATCGCGCTGGATGCACTCACGCTCAAGGCCCTGGACAACTTGGCTGTCGGCGGGGAATTCTGGCTGATTGATGCCGCGGAAGGCCGTGAGCTTGTCTACGAGGGCCCGACCGGTGAGGACGCCTGGTACGACAGCGTGTTCTCCCGCGTTGCCGCCGATAGCGACTACGAGCTGAAGGGCGACTTCAACATCGTGTTCGACGACGAGCTCGACGCCTTCGGCCTGAAGAAGTTCAGCAACGTGCCGGAACCCACCACCGGCACCCTCAGCTTGCTTGCGCTTGCCGCCCTGGCGGCAAGGCGCCGCCGCCACTAATTTACAATTGACAATTTACGATTTACAATTTGTAAGTTAGGTGCCTCCGGCACAAGATTACCAAGGCCCGTCTGGCATGCTGCCAGACGGGCCTTTTGCGGGCGTGGCGCGGCCAGTGGTGCCCGCGCGGCCCTGCGCGCCTCACTTTTCAAATTGTAAATTGTAAATCGTCAATCGTAAATCCCCATGTGTTTTCCTTGATTTGCGGGGCGGTCTCTGGTACAATGCGCGCGCAGGGATGGAGCATTTGGACGAATACCAGAGAAGCCGGATGGCCGCCGCGGAACGCAGGCGGCTGTCGCGCACGGACAAGCTGGCGCGCAAGACGGCGCGTCGGCGGAAGGGGTGCTGCCTGTGGCGCTTCCTGATCATCTGCGCGGTGCTTGGGCTGCTGTGCGCGGGTGTGGGGTGGCTGGCGTTCGATGTGGTGACGGCGAAGTACAGCAAGTACGCGGACGAGTTCAACCTGGAGGACATCAACAACCTGGACCACCCGTGCATCATCTACGACCGCAACGGGGAGGAGATAGGCCGCATCTACGACGAGAACCGCAGCTACGTGACGCTGGACAAGGTATCCAGCGCCATGATCAACGCGCTGGTGGCGCAGGAGGACAAGACCTTCTGGGATCACCACGGGTACGACCCCATGGGCATCCTGCGCGCGGCCAAGGAGACCGCCGCCCGCAAGGGAGAGGCCAACCAGGGCGCCTCCACCATCACCCAGCAGCTCGCCCGCAACGCGTACGACCTGGAGGCGCGCGTGCAGGCCATGGGCGGCAGCCGCTACGAGCGCAAGATCGTGGAAATCTTCCTGGCCCGCCGCATCGAGGAGAAGTACGACAAGCGCCAGATCATCGAGTTCTACTTCAACCGCGTGTACTTCGGCCGCGGGTACTACGGCATCCGCTCCGCGTCGCTGGGCTATTTCGGCAAGGAGCCGGCGGACCTCACCGTGCGCGAGGCCGCCAGTATCGCCGCCCTCATCAAGAACCCGGAGAACTACAACCCCATCCGCAATCCCAAGCTCAACCAAGAGTGGCGCAACGACGTGCTGGACCGCATGGTGCGCTCTGGCTACATCACGGAGGAGGAGGCCGAGCGCGTGAAGGCCCAGCCCCTCGGCCTCAACCCCAAGCCCCTCCGCCGCAACGTTTCCCACCTCCACGCCCTCATCCAGCAGAAGGCCATCGACATCTTCCGCGACCCCGTGCGCGGCGAGGAAATCCTCAAGAGCCGCGGCATCAAGATCTACACCACCATCGACCGCCGCATGCAGGAGGCCGCGGAACAGGCCGTCAAGGAGCAGCTTCCCGCCATTGAGAAGCACGCCGGATACAACCACGTCACCTTTGAGCAGACAGAGGACCCCCGCTTCAAGCAGCACCGCTACCTGGACGCCGCCGTGTACGCCGTGGACAACATCACCGGCGGCACCTTGGCCTACGTGGGCGGCCGCAGTTTCGACCGCGACAACTTCGACATCATCGACGCCGGGCGCCGCCCGCTCGGCACGGCCATGCTGCCGTTCCTCTACCTGTGCGCGTTCGAGAACGGCTACACGCCCTGCTCCCGCCTGGTGGACGACGCCATGGACAACCGCCTGGCGGGCATGGGCGGTTCGGAGGGCGTGCTGGGCGAGTGGGGCATGGAGGTTTCCAAGGGCCGCTACCTGGATTCCGTGACGGCGCGCCAGGCGCTGGAGTGGTCCAAGATTGCGGCCTCCGCCCGCCTGGGCATTGCGCTGGGGGCAGACCCGGACCGCGGCGCGAAATGCTTCACCGACACGCTGGAGCGCGTGGGCGTGACCGCGCCGCCGCGCACCGCCGATTCCACGGAGGCCAAGCCCCAGTTCTACCCGCGCGCCTTCCTGGGCGCGGAGCCCGCCTCCCTCAAGGAGGTCACCATGGCCTACACCGTCTTCCCGAACGCAGGCCGCCGCCCCATCGCACCGTACATCGTCACCAAGATCACGGACAGCAACGGCAAGATCCTCTGGGAGGAGCCGCTGGCCGTCTCCCACCGCATGCACACCGGCCCCTCCGCCTGCAACGCCTACCGCCTGCACTCCATCATGCGCGAATCCCTGGAGAAGGGCTCCGCCCAGCGCGTGCGCCCCTACCTCCCGGAGAACTTCAACGGCGCCGTCAAGACCGGCACCAACTACGATTTCTCCGACAACGCCATCTTCGGCTACACCTCCTCCTTCACCTGCGGCGTGTGGGTGGGCTACCTGAACGACCACCAGCCCATCTACCCGGAGGCCTTCGCGTCCGACACCTGCGCGCCCATCCTCGGCAGGGTGCTGGCCGCCGCCGCGCAATCCGGCCTGGCGGACAAACCCATCCCCGTGCCGCAGGACACCGAGGAGGTGGAGATCTGCCGCATGTCCGGCCAGCTCGCCACCAATTTCTGCTTCGAGTCCGTGATGCAGGACGGCAAGCCCGCCTACGTGCGCCCCACCTATCTGGAGTACTTCCCCAAGGGTGACATGACCCTGGGCGTGTGCCCCGTGCACGGCGACGGCAGCCCCTCGCTCGCGGATTTCCTGGATATGAGCGTGGGCCAGGTGAACTCCACGCGCGTGCTGCCCGTGCTCCCCGTGCTGCCCAAGGGAACCGTGCTCACCGGAAAGGACCCCTACAACTGCGACCTGGCACTCAAGCCCAAGTACGCCACCGCGGCAGACCTGCCGGATTCCGATGCCGCGGCTGAGGAGGTGGACGAGGCCGACGATGCGGACTCCGCCGCCTCCGCCCCCAAGGTGGACAGCACCATCGAGCTGCCCGCACCGCGCTCCCTCCGCAACCTCCCGCTCATCCCCCTGGAAATCTAACACGCACGCCATGAACTCCGTCCCCACCAAATACTCCCAGGCCGCCGCCACCCAGGACAAGGCTTTCCAAATCAACATGGACCCCGTCCCCTACGGCTCCTTCGCGGAAATCGGCGCCGGCCAGGAAACCGCCAACTGGTTCTTCCGCGCATCCGGCGCCGCAGGTACCGTCGCCAAGACCATCTCCGCGTACGACATGACCGTGAGCGACACCCTCTACGGCCCCGTCAAGCGGTACGTCTCTGAGGAGCGCCTGCACCAGATGCTGGACTACGAGTACACCCAGCTGGTGAACCGCCTGGGCGAGAAGCGCGGCGCGGACACCTGCTTCTTCGCCTACGCCAACACCTGCAAGTGCAAGGCCTACCGGG
>JAKSOU010000060.1 GCA_024405435.1 Akkermansia sp.
ACCTGTGGGGTGTCCCCCTCCGCACGTCAATCCCCATAACTCCGCCCGTCAGGGCTGGAGTGGTTCGTGGCACCAAGGGTTGCATCTCTCATGCGCTCGTTGGCACTAATCATTACATACCAAAGCCGCCGACGGCCCCGAAGGGGCGCGCCGCCGAGGCGCGGTAAGGCGGATTGGACAAAGCCGCCGACGGCTGTAAGGCGGATTAGCCAGAAGCGCAGCTTCTGCCCGCAGGGTGAGTGCACGTGGGGCGTGCACGAAGCAAACCGCGAAGCGTGTTTGCCCCCGAAGGGGTGAGGGCGCGATGGGGCGCGCCCGAATCAAGGATTGCAGCTCTCATGCGTTCGCTGCTTCCAACCATCCCCCGCACACCCCGCCAAATTTGGGAAAATTTGGCCTTTTTGCTCGATTATGGACCGCTGAAATAGAGAGAGGGGCAGTTTATATTTTGCCCAAATATAGTGTGTGGGTGTGTCGTGCGTGGCGCGTGAAGTTAGCGCTGCGCGGGCCGTTTGTCGCGGAGATGCGGGGCATCACCGCGACGCCGTTTTGCTTGCCGCGCGCTGACGCTCGGCAACCGCTCGCCAAAGTTGAACATCTTTGTGAACAACTTCCAAAAAAGTGTTGACTCCCTCGTTCCTCTTTTGTAGCATAGCGCAGCTCGGAGAGGGATTGTACATCTCGTTGAGGTGTTCGTCCAAGGTACCTCCGGGCTTTTCTATTGTGTCGTGTTCGGGTGTGTAAATGTGGCACCCCTGCCGCTGAACGCCCCTCACAACTGCGTGTGTACACACGCGAAATTCCCCCCGCGCCGTATGGCGCGCGAAATTTCATTATCCTAATCCTAATCTTAATCCCGAATCCTAATTGCTGCAACGCGGCTACGGCTCGTCCTCTGCCGCTTGCAGCATCCCGGCTTCGTCATCTTCACCACACCCGTACGCGGGAATCACCTCCGCATTCAGTCCGGGAATAAACCGATCCGCCACGATTGTTTTCACCTCGCACTCCCAGATGACGATCACCTTCCAGCCCATCGACTCCAACTGCGCCTTCACCTGGGCATCGCGCTCACGGTTGCGGCGGAACTTCGTCTGCCAGAAATCGATGTTGCTTGCGGGCGTGCTCGCCGCCTTGCAGCCCTCGTGGTGATGCCAAAAGCATCCGTGCACGAATATCACCGTCCTGTGCTTCGGCAGCACAATATCCGGCTTCCCAGGCAAATCCTTCCGGTGAATCCTGAACCGATATCCCAGCGCATGCAGCAAGCGTCGCACCGCAACCTCAGGCTTCGTGTCCTTGCTCTTGTTCGCCACCATCACCCGGTGCCGCTGCTCTGGTGTCATCGTGTCCATCTCACGCAGGCCGCAGTTCCATCACCAACCCCGACCCACCGCAAATTCTGCCACCGACCCCAACAGATTGCCAGTTGTTTCCCTGGCATGCACCCGCATCCCTGAAATACGCATGCCGAAGCAGAAACTCCACAAGCCTCCCCCGCTCCCAGCAGGAAAACTTAGTCGTGCAGGTATCTAGCCAGAGTAGATGTATTATAAGGACGTCTATTCCCTAAAATACCGGATAAGGCCGATAAGGCCGATGATTTGTTACCTATCGTGGGACCAGTGTAGATATGCACGTAGAAAGGTATGCATGTCACATCGTGACGATTTTGGAATGCTTTTGGTAACAAGCTTGAATCACACCACGAACTATTAAATATAGCTATGAGTTTTAAATTGTGATGTATCGCCAAATCGCACTCGTAGTCAATATAGCTACGGGTATCAACATTGTAGCCGTGCCTGCAGTGTTGGGTGTAAGAGCTGTATCGCTTGCAGAGATGGCACGACCCCGCTCGTAAGTTTTTTGTGCCCTTGCCGACAACCAATACAAACCTGCTTGACTGACTGATACGTAAACGTAGTGATTCTTTTATACTGCAATTTAGACTTTCATCACGCGCTTGCGTCAGTGTGTGGGCATCATTGAAATGGATGCCATATTGACCAGATTTGTTCCACTCTCGGAGCTTCTCGACAACTCCTTTGTCGGAATCCCAGTCTGCAGCAAAATATGTGTAATTCAAATGATTCATAATAATATTGCTATGGAATCAAATATTTAAGGTTGGAACGAAGGACTATGTAAATGTCACAGTGGATTACGTCCTTATGGGCAAGGATGAAATCTTGGATAAATTGAAACAAGATTTTATCACCCAGCTTCGTTTTTGAAAGCCCCGCGCCAATAAGGGGAATCAGAACTGGCATGCCCTGAGACCGTTCACTAATACGCTCAAACAACCTTGACAGAGAGAGGAAGTATTCTTCTTTTGTTGTTTGAGTTGAATCACCTCTGAAAGCTGACAGTGCCAACAAAAACAAAACAGTCTTTTCATCAAAATGGACTTCTGCGATAGAACCTTCTGGATATAAGTTCAAATGACCTCGTTTGTTTTCCAAAGTGATATTGCAAACATGTTTCTCCTTTAACGATTTTGTAATTGCTTCGTATAGCGTATCTGGCGTATATTTTTGACTTTCATATAGCTTTTTGAAACATTGGCCGTGCAATGAGTTTTCGCTAATTATATCATTGTCGACAGCCGTATCATAGCAACGATTAACAGGTATAACTATACTTTTGGTTTTTGCGTCAATAATATTGGGGTCCAAAATGTCACCGTAGATGTAGTACACGGCATTTTCTGGGGATATATCAAATAGCTTATGCCTGTTGGTGTATTTCTCGCGCAGAAGAGTATAAATAAAAACTATACAATAACAAGCTACCACAAAGGCGATAACAATCAATAGATCAATAAAAGATTCTATCTTAAATAACGTACAGCATGCAAAAGTGCTAATTATGCCATAAAAGGCATAGATTTTCGCAAAATTGGACCTTGTTTTTGCGTGGAGAAGATGGCTAAAAATAATCTTGCGTCCCCAATTATATAATGTTTGTGCCTTTCTGAATGCAATTTGGATCATATGCCTTATGGTCTGCAAAAGCGTACTTGTAGGGCGAGTTTCAGGTAGAGGTGGCCGTCTTCTTCAGTGTAGAGGAAGCCGTATTTGTGCCTTGTGGTAGAGGGACGCTCAAACTTGGTGTAGAGGAGCAGATACTCGTCGAGAGCCTGCCTGTTGTAGAGATGGTAGGTGACGAGTTCGCCGTCTGGCTTGACGATGAGGAAGCCGCCTGTGGCATCTTCAGCTCCGTTCCAATTTTTTGCGCTGGGTGTCATGCCGAGGGCAACCGCTTCCAAGAATTTCTTCACCTTGTAGCGGTATAGCTCCTTGTCTCCGAACCGGAGAGGATCATTTTCTGCAACCAGTTCAGTAACAAAACTCACACTCTTCTCGTTGGAACAGTAGTGCATCAGCAACAATTCTCCAATGAGGAGGGGCATTGCTGTGTCTATGAAGAGCAGGTTCCTTTCAAATTGCGGATTGAGCAGACCGCAACAGGTAAAGATTGCCCCTTGTGCACGAAGCTCCCGCATGAGGACCTGCAGTTTGTGTCTCGGGTCGGCTTCAACGGCTGCCTCAACTTCTTTGACCTGGTCAGATGTAATGTTGTCTATGCGGTACAGAATGTTAGTGCCGTCGCCGCTGGCGTTGAGCAGCGTGGGTTCCGAACCGAGATACGACTTGATGCTGAAGCCGCATGTTACGGCCTGTCCAGCGCGGATGTCTTGGATGCGCAAGGCTATGTCCTCCTTATCTGTGGCCTTGGCTTTCAAGCGGCAGTCACAAAGGCGTTCGAGGAACTTTTGCGCTTTGGGGAATTGCAGGTTGTTTTTCTTCTGTTGTCGGATAGAAGCAAGCAATGCTTCCAGAAGGAAAGTGGCTTCCGCTTTACCATCCGCTGCAGGCACAGAGCAACACACCAGGTCATTGAGGTGGATTTCCCATGTCCCGCCGTTTTCATCTTTGTAGACATACGCAATCTTCCCGTCTGGTCCTTCTCCGCGATAGATGGCAATGACGGGGAGATGGTTGTCGGGTAGTGCTTGAAGGTTACTGTCGCAGGGAACAAGCTCGTTCGTCCCCAACAAATGGAAGAAGGCGTAAACCTCGCTCCATTCTCCTACATTGCCTGTGAGTAGTTGTTCTGGCATGGTGCAGTGGTGTTAAAGAATGACTTTTTTGATTTGTTCTGCAATGGCGCGGATGACGGGGACCGTCACGCTGTTGCCGAATTGCTTGTAGAGGTGGACATCGGAAAGGGGGAGTTTGAAAGAGTCCGGGAAGCCCTGGAGACGTGCCCATTCGCGGGGTGTCATTTTGCGGATGCCCTCGCGGTTCACTTCTCCCTTGATATGCGTGGTGGGCTTGAGATCTTTCTGTCGCTTGTCGATGATGAGATTTCTCTCACGGCCCATGCCGCCGCACACGATGGCGCCCGCAATGCTGTCCAGCTCGCGGATTTCGTAGCCGAAACCGTTGCCCTTGGCGGCGTGCCTTTCCTTGTGGCGGCGCAGGGTGTCCATGTACTGCGTGCTGAGGTAGTACTTCGCGGGGACCGGCTTTTCTTCCATGATGTCGCGGATGCACACCTTCTTGCCAGTGGGACGAGGGAAGTTGAAATTGTCGGGTGCGATATCGTTGCGGAACGCCACGATGTAGATGCGCTCGCGGTTTTGGGGCACGCCAAAATCTTTCGAGTTGAGAACCTTGTGGAACACCTTGTAGCCCATCTGTTCGAGCGTGCCGGTGATAATCTTGAACGTCTTGCCCTTGTCGTGGATAGTCAGCCCCTTGACGTTCTCGCAGAAAATCACCTTGGGCTTGTGGTGCGAGCAAATGCGCGCCACATCGAAGAACAGCGTGCCGCGCGACATGCCCTTGTAGTCGTCGTTAAACCCCTTGCGTTGGCCGGCAAGGCTGAAAGCCTGGCAGGGGAAGCCAGCCAGGCAGATGTCGAAATCGGGAACGTCCTTCTCGTCAATCTTGGTGATGTCGCCGTTGATGGGGTGAATGCTGGGGAAGTTTGTTGCGTAGGTCTTCTGCGCGTAGGAATCCCATTCCGACACAAACACGGTGTTGATGCTTTTGCCAAACGCTTGGTCGAATCCCATGCGGATGCCGCCGATGCCCGCGAAAAGGTCAATGGAGCGCAGTTCACCGTATTGGGGCGCGTCTTTCTCCTCGTCAACGAACAAATCGCGCACAATGCCATCCTTGATCAGCTCGCCAGCAGTGCCGTCATCAGCCGATGTCTCGGCGTGATTGCGGGAAGGGTGGCGCAAGCCTTCCATGAAGGAGACAATGTCCAGTCCAAGGGCATTTGAAATTGCGACAAGGTTTGTCAAGGAGATGTTAGAGTCGCCGCGCTCGACGTTAATGATAGACGAGCGGCCGAGGCCGCTTTTAGTGGCCAGCTGGTCTTGACTCAGGCCGACTTCGAGGCGTCGTTGGCGTATGGCATCGCCTATGCGGGGTAGGATATCTGCATCGTTCATCGAATGTTGATTATAGTCAACATTCGGGGTGTTTGGTAGTCCAGTATATTGGACATCTGGGGTGATGGGCTGGCGCGCCTACGGGAAGGCTGAATTCGCGTGATGGTGTCGCGGTTTTCATTGGTGCCAGCGCGCGATAGAGCTTGACATTTGGGGTGGGGTGGTGTAGAATTTGCGCGGTTTTGGTGAGGGGGATTCCTCTTGCCGGGACTTTGCAACTACATTATGAATCAAATGGATAAGCAAAATAGGATAGATGGGCTCCGGGCGGCTGTGGAGAGCGGCGACTTGGAGCGGGTTCGGGCGTTGCTGAAGGCGGCGTTCAGCGAGAAGGCGGATGGCGTGACGGCGCTGCATGTGGCGGCGGCGTTGGGGGAGGTTGAGGCGGCGCGCATGCTGCTGGATGCCGGCGACGATGTGAACGCGGAGGATGCGGCGCATGGCATTGCGCTGCACTATGCGGTTCGGCGCGGGCAGACGGCGATGGTGGCGCTGCTGCTGGAGCGCGGTTCCGACGACAGCCTGCGGAAGAAGTGGCGCACGCCGATGGAGCTTGCGGCCAAGCGCGGGTTCGTGGACATTGTGCGTCTGCTGGCGGAACACGGTGCGGATGGCGGGCCGGAGAGCCTGGTCATCGCGGCGCGTCAGAAGGACCGCCGCATCGTGGAGTGCCTGGTGGAGCGCGGCGCGTGGGTGGGCGAGCAGGAAATCAGGCAGGCGGCGCTGGGCGGTTCCATTCCGCTGGTGGAGTACCTGGTGGAGTACCTGGTGGCGCACCGGCAGTCGGGTGCCGGCGTTCCCGCCACGGAGGAGGAGCGCCTGGTCGTGACGGTGGACTACGTGATTGACCGCATGCACGCGCCCTATGCGTGGGAGACGCTGCAATACCTGTCGGAACGCGGCGAGGCGGGCGCTGCTGCGCTGAAGCACCACCGCCGTGCGCTGCTGCAGGCGGCGGTGAACGAGTGCGACGCGCGAGCCATCGCCATGCTCATCCGCGACGGCGCAGCGGAGGAAATCGAGCTGCCGTTCTACAAGGGAGCGCACCGCGGGCTGTCGCACAGCTTCATTGCGGAGCTGCTGCGCGAGGCGCGCGAGGGCGGTTTCCCGCGCTGGGATTTCCGCGCGTGGGTGGTGGAGAAGCTGCACCTGCTGGCCGACATGCTGCGCACGCTGGACGTGGGCATCGAGGGCTGGCAGGATTTCCCGCGCTATGCGCCGCCCGCGAAAATGAAATCCGAGCTGGAGCAGCTGCTGGCGCAACACCCGCAAACGCGCCGCCTGCACGAGCTCATCGAGCTGCTGGCGGAGCGGGTTGGCGCCATGTCTGACGCGCCGCGCGAAACGCAGCTGGCATACTGCACGGAGGTCTACTGGCTGCTGGATTGCATCTGGCTGCTGGGCTGGAACCCCAGGCTCATGCTGGTTCAAGAGCTGCTGGAGGCGCAAGGCGTCATTCTGAGGGAATGACCCTCAGATTTACAATTGACAAATTACAATTGACGATTGGGAAACATAGCGCGCTGCGCGCGGGAATTTCGGCCGCTCCCGCGGCTTGAGAACCACCGCGCGCCGCGCGCGCCGAATTCTCAAATTGTAAATCGTAAATCGTAAATTGTAAATTCATTCGGGTTTTTCAATCAGCACCTCACGCGCCCTGGTGGCGCCCTGCGGCGGTGAGATGACCCCGCGCTCCTCCATCATGTCCATGATCTTGGCGGCGCGGCCGTAGCCGATGCTGAAGTGGCGCTGCAGCAGGGAGGTGGACGCCTTCCGCTGCGTGGCCACAAAGCTCACGCAGCGCGCGTACAGGTCGTCGTCCCCGCCGCCGGCATCGCCCCCGCCGACGGCGGCACCGCCACCGGCGGAGCCCTTGCCGACGCTGCTTTCGGCGTTGTTCATCTCGGCGCTCACGGTCTGGTCGAAGTTCTGCTTGGCGTGTGCGGCGCAGAAGGCGATAATCTTGCTGATTTCCGCATCCGTCACGAACGCGCCCTGTGCGCGGGTCATCTTGGTGACGCCGCCGGGCGGCAGGAAGAGGCAGTCGCCCTGGCCCAGCAGGTTCTCCGCGCCGTTGGTGTCCAGGATCACGCGGCTGTCCAGGTTGCTGGCCACGCGGAAGGCGATGCGGCTGGGGATGTTGGCCTTGATGAGGCCTGTGACCACGGAGGCGCGGGGAGTCTGCGTGGCGGCCACCAGGTGGATGCCCGCGGCGCGCGCCTTCTGCGTGAGCCGGGCAATGTACGCCTCCAGGTCCTCCTTCACCACCTGCATGAGGTCGGCCAGCTCATCGATGATGATGACGATGTACGGCAGCCTGGCGGGCAGGGGCTCGCTCTCCTCGTCGAAGAGCCCCAGCTCGTCCTGCTCCTCGATTTCGCCGCCGCGGCTCTCGTTGGAGGCCATTATCTCGTCGGCCAGCTCCTCTCCGCGGCGGCTTTCCTCCTCCGGGTCCTCCAGGCGGAAATCGTCCTCCTGCGGCCCCACGGGGTCGTTGGAGATGTCGCGAGCGTTGAAGTCCTCGAAGTTTCGCACGCCGATGCGGCTGAACATGCGGTAGCGGTGCTCCATCTCGTTGACGGCCCATCGGAGGGCGCCGATGACGCGCGCGGGTTTGGTGACCACGGGGCAGGCGAGGTGCGGCAGCTTCTTGTAGGGCTGCATCTCCACCACCTTGGGGTCCACCAGCACCAGGCGCAGCTCGTCCGGGCGGAACTTGTAGAGCATGGAGAGAATCATGCTGTTGATGCACACGGACTTGCCGGAGCCGGTGGTGCCGGCCACCAGGGTGTGGGGCATGGCGGCGAGGTCACCGATGACGGTGTTGCCGTACACATCCTTGCCCAGGGCCACGGGGATGCGCAGCTTGGGGTTGTGGAAGGCGGGGGATTCCAGCAGCTCCCGCAGGTACACGGGGGACTTGGTGCGGTTCGCCAGCTCAATGCCCACGGTATCCTTGCCGGGCACGGGCGCCAGGATGTTCACGGAGGCGCTGCTGGTGGCCAGCATGAGGTCGCGCTGCAGCCTGTCGAACTGCCCCACGCGCATGCCGCTGGGCGGGTAGAACTCATAGCGTGTGATGCTGGGGCCGCGCGTGATGGGCCCCGGCTGCACCTCGATCTTGAAGGTGGCGAACGTATCGATGAGGCGCTTCTGCAGCTCCGCCATCTCATGCTGCGCCGCCGCCAGCACCTCCGGCGGCACCGGCTCGAACTTCAGCATGTCGTACGGCGGCAGCGGGTAGTCCGGCAGCTCCGGCTTCGGCGCGGGTTTGGGCTTGGGGCTCGGCTTGGTGCGCGTGCGCGGCGCCGCCGGGCGCTTGGGCGCGGGCGGCGTGTCCGGCAGGTTCAGGTCCAGCAGGTTGGGAAGCTCCGGGTGCTTGTTGCCGCTGCGGCCGCCGGGGCGCATCGGCGTGCGAGAGGACGGCGCCTGCTGCGTCTCCTCCCCGTTGCGGCGCAAGCTGTGCCGGCGCAGCTGCTCCTCGAAATCGGCGGGCGGCGCGTCCTCGTCGGGCTCGTCGTCATCCTGCAAGCCGCGGCGGCGTGCATCCTGCAGGCCGGAGACCTGGCGCGGCGGCAGGCCGGGTTCGTCCGGCGCGTCCCCGTCATTCTCGGCTTGGAGCACAGCCTTGCGCGCGGCCTCCGCCTCCTTGCGGCGGCGTCTCTCCTCCGCGCGTTGCGCGCGCGCCGCGCGGCGTGCGGCGGCGTGTTCGCGGTGAGCGCGCCAGCGCGCGCCCAACCAGCGGAAAAAGGCCTTCGAGTCCGCCCACACCTGGCGGCAGACATCCCGGAACCCCAGGCGCGCCGCATACACCATCGCAATACCGTGCAGCGCCACCAGCACCGCCACCGCCGTGTACTCCGGCAGCAGGCGGCGCATGATCAGCGTGCCGTCCAGGTAGCCCACCAGGCCGCCCACCTCGCCGCTGGGGTGGTTCGCCGCCCACTCCTGCAGGAAATCCGTTTGCACGTTCATCGCCGCGCACGCCAGGATGAGCATAATCGTCATGGCCAGCAGCTGGCCCGCCACACTGTGCCGCGGGCGCACCAGGATGCACACGCCCAGCAGCCCCGTCAGGAACGCCGCATAGTACGCGCAGCAGCCCAGCAGCCAGTACAGGATGCCCGCCACGTACAGCCCCGGCACGCCCAGCGCGTTCGTGCACGGCACCGCCGCGGCCTCCTCCGCATGCCCGGGGTTGAGCAGCCCCCAGCCCATCTCCGCGTGGTTGTACGTGGCCAGCGCCACGCCCACCGCCAGGGCAACCGCAACCAAAATCCCCCCGCACAAGCGCGTGGGGCCGGGTTTCCTCTCCTGCAGGAGCATAGGGCTGTCCTCTTCAAACCTCATTTCAATCGCCCGTACATTCTACCCGCGCGAACCCGCCCCCGCAAGCCAAAATTGCGTTCTATCCCCGCACGCATCCTTCCTAATCCTAATCCTAATCCCGAATCCTAATTCGCAAAAAAACGGCCGCGCACCGTGAAGGGTGCGCGGCCGGATTTTTTGCGGAACGTTTTCCTTACGCCTCCTCGTTGTACATCTTCACGTAGTACTCGTCCGCCATGCGGTCGGAGTCGAACGCCGGGCAGATGTCCTTCATGGCGTTGAACACCAGCTTCATCCAGCCGTCCTTGTCATCGTAGTACAGGGGCAGCACCTTGGATTCCAGCAGGTTGTAGAAGTTGTCGCGGTCGGAGCGGTCGCGCGCCTCCGGCGGCAGGCCTTCCTTGGCCTCCGGGATGATGAAGCAGTTCTCGCCGTCCTTCTCGAACTCGCGCACCCAGCCGTCGTTGGTGGAGATGGTGATGGAGCCGTTCATGGTGGCGGACATGCCGGAGGTTCCGGAAGCCTCGCGCGTGACGACGGGGTTGTTGAGCCAGATGTCGGAACCGTTCTTGAGCAGGCGGCTCAGGCCGAGCTCGTAGCCGGTGAGCACGGCGCAGCGCGGGTGCTTCTCGCTCAGGCGGATGAGCTGGTTGAAGATATCCACCGCCGCGAAATCCGTGGGGTAGGGCTTGCCGGCCCAGATCATCTGCACGGGGCGGTTGGTGCGCTGCAGCATGCGCTCGAACATCACCGGGTTCTCCGTGATGAGGGCAGGGCGCTTGTACGCGGCGAACCGGCGGCTCCACACGATGGTGAGCACATCTGGGTCGAACAGGTGGCCGGTCTGTTCGCCCACCACGCGGAACAGTTCCTTCTTGAGCGCGCGCTTGCGGTTCACGAACGCCTTGGTGTCGTTCTCCGCAAAGGCCTCCGCCAGCTCCGGGTCCTGCCAGTATTCGCGGTTCTGCGCGTTGGTCACGTGCGTGATCGGGCAGATGTCGGAGTATCCCTGCCACATCTGGCGGGAGACCTCGCCGTGCAGGGCGGACACGCCGTTGGCGCGGCGGCTCAGGCGCAGCGCGGCGAGCGTGTAGTTGAAGGTCTGCTCGTTGGGGTCCAGCTTCAGCACGCTGCGCACCTGGTCCAGCGAAAGGCCGTCGAAGAACGAGAAGTTGGCCATCAGGTTGATGTCCATCTTCTCGTTGCCGGCCTCCTCCGGGGTGTGCGTGGTGAACACGAAGCGCTTGCGCACTTCCTCCACGTTGCAGCCGTTGTTGGCAAGCATGTTGAACGCGGCGCCGATGGCGTGCGCCTCGTTCATGTGGTACACCTCCGGCTCCACGCCCAGCTCCTGGAACAGGCGCGCGCCGCCCTGGCCCAGAACGATGTACTGCGAGATGCGCGTCATCGGGTTGGAATCATACAGGCGCTGCGTGATGGAGCGGCTCATGTCGTCGTTCTCAGGCAGGTCCGTGGACAGGAAGAACATCGGCGCCGTGCCGAACGTCTCCGGGCGCAGGAAGTACGCCTTCACCCACACCGGCGCGTTGCACACGTGGATCAGGAACTTGATGTTGTGGTCCTCCAGGAACGAGTAGTCCTTGCGGCGGTACTGAACCGCCATGGACCCGTCCTCCGCGCGAATCTGGTTGTAGTAGCCGTACGACCACAGGATGCCCACGCCCACCAGGTTCTGGTGCAGCGCGCCCGCGGAGCGCATGTGCGACCCCGCCAGGTAGCCCAAGCCGCCGGAGTAGATCTTGAACACGTTGTCGATGGCGTACTCCATGCAGAAGTAGGCCACCGCCTTGCTGTACTTCGGGTTGATTTCGTACGGATGCGCGTACTGCGCAGGAAGGAACGATGTACTCATGGTGTTTTCTTTCTCTAGTGATTGAAGGTTGGCGCCCGCCCGCGCCCGCCCATGCGGGAACACGCGGAACGCGCTCCCTTATACACCATTCCCACCCGCTTGAAAAGCACAATCTGTATCATACCAAGGCCGACGTGTGTTCCAATGGTTTCGTGAAAAAAGAAGCCCCCCCTTGTCAACACAGAGGAAAAACGCTCGGAGACGTGCATGCGTTGGAGCCTCGAATCACCCCGGCAAGCGGGGTTATGGGGATTGGTAGGCATGCGGGGACACCCCACAGG
>JAKSOU010000061.1 GCA_024405435.1 Akkermansia sp.
TGTGGACCGTGGAGCCCGGCATCTACATTGCGGAGGAGGGCATCGGCATCCGCATCGAGACGGACGTGCTCGTCTACAAGGACCACGTGGAGGACCTCATCCCCAACGCCCCGCTGGAGGTGAAGGATATCGAGGATATCATGGCGGGACGGAAATGATTGACGATTTACGATTTACAATTTACGATTTACAATTTACAATTTACAATTTACAATTTACAATTTGGGAATTTAGGCGCGCAAGCGCGCATGATGCACAAGGCGCATCTGGTGAAACACCAGATGCGCCTCATTTCATTCCGCGCCGCCAGGCGCGCTCTATCCTCAAATTGTAAATCGTAAATTGTAGATTGTAAATCCCATTGATGCCGCCGGGCGCTCCCGGGCGGCGGGGCAGACATTGCCGTTGCCGGGAGCCTGCTGCCCGGCGGCATCAAGCCATGAAACGGTGCCACTGAATCAAGCGCACCGTTTCCATTATTATACCGTGTCGGTATTTTCAGTCAAGCTCAATGTGCATTTATGCGTCATTTTTATACTGTTTGCGCCATAGCAACGGTATCAGGCGGGAAAATGGGGAGAAAAGGAAAGGTTGACATGGCAAAGTGACAAGCGTATGGTATCAGTATGGCAGACATGGACAAAACAGCGCGCTTCAAGGCCCAGGTGAAGGCGTGGCTGAAAGTGAACGGCATAGACTACCTATGGCTGGCGGAGCAGTGCGGCGTATCGGAGAACACGGTTCGCAACTGGATGGCCAAGGCGCCCATCCCGCCCCGCAAGCAGCAGCTCATCATGAAACTCATCCACCAAATGCCGGCGGAATCCATCCAGCCGCCCGGCGCGGTGGAGGTGTCGCCGGATGTCACCCTCTCGGTCAAGATGTCGGCGGACACGTACGCGCAGCTGGTTCAGGCGGCGCAGGAGGGCGGCAAGAGCGTGGCGGAGCTCATCAACGAGAGCATCACCGGGCTGGCCGCACGCGGCGGCGCGCAGGGCAAGCCGGTTGCACGCAGCCGCAAGATTGTGCTGCCCGTGGAGCAGCCGAAACACTGAACCCATCCTGACACGCCATGCTACCTCTGCCCGCCGGGACAGACTTCGGCATCTATACCCTGCTGGACACTCTGGGGCATGGCGGTTTCGCCTTTGTCTACCTGGCGCGCGACAAGCAGCTGGGGCGGCGGGTGTGCATCAAGGAACACGCGCCGGAGGACATCTGCGAGCGCGACCCCGCCAGCGGGGAGATAGCGCCCAAACCGGGCATGGAGAGCGCGTTTGCCGCATCCCTGGCGGATTTCCAACGCGAGGCGGAGGTGCTGGCGGCCTTGCACCACGCGCAGATCCCCGCCGTGCATGAAATCTTCGAGTCTGGCGGCACCGCCTACGTGGTCACGGACTACGCGGAAGGCGCACCGCTGCCGCAGTGGCTGGCGGAGGAGGCGGAGCATCGGCACCAGCTGCCGCTGCTGCTGGAAAGCGCGCTGCGCATCCTGCAGAGCCTGCACCGGGAGGGCGTGCTGCACCGCGATATCAAGCCCGGGCACCTGATTGTGGATGCCGCGGGGCGCGTGCGCCTGGTGGATTTCGGCGCCGCGGTTCCGGCGGGTGCGCGCCACACGCCCGTGTTCACCCCGCCCTATTCCCCGCCGGAGCAGAACATGCAGGGAACCGCCGGCGCGTGGTCCGATCTGTACTCGCTGGCGGCCAGCTTCCGCAGCGTGCTGGTCAACGAGCCTCCCCAGGATGCCCTGCAGCGCCTGGAAAGCGACCGCCTGCGCCCTCTGGCGGATAACGCCACCCTGCGCCGCGAGTTTCCCGAGCCGTTCCTGCGCGGCATCGACCGCGCGCTCTCCCTGCTGCCGGAAAAGCGCTTCGAGAGCGCAGAGGCCTGGCTGGCCGCGCTCAAGCGGCATGAAACGCCACAGCCTGCACGCAACCGGCGCACCATTGCCATTGTCGTTATCGTCACCCTATGCGCCGTGGTGGCCCGGATCATCGCCATGTTGGTGGGCCGCGGCCTGGCCGGAGACACGCTGATAGAGCAGCCCGCGGAAGAGCCGCCGCCGGCAGCGCTCCGGCAAGAGGCCAAGCCCCAGCCCGCGGAAGAGGCAACAGACCCCTGGGATGACGACTACCTGCTGCAAGATGGCAAGGATATGCGTGAACGCATGCTGAAGTTTGTGGACGGCGCCAAATGATTTACAATTGACAATTGACGATTTACAATTTGGAGAATTCGGCGCGGCGTTCGCCGCGCGGGGAACCCGCCACGCGCGCACCGCGCGTTTTTTTATTTTCCCTTGAACGGTGATGCGGTAGAATCGGTCTAGATAAACGCGGGCGCGCGGTGCGCCTAACAAGTAGGGAAGGTTCATGCGGAACGCAGTATCCAAGTATGCACGGTTCGACCGCAACGGAGCGGTTGATTGGGCGGCGTGGCTCCAGGAGTTCGGGCCCCGCCTGCTGCTGTATGCACGCCAGCAGACGCGCAGCGAGGCGGATGCGGAGGATGTGATGCAGGAGGCGCTGGTGCAGCTGGTGCACGCGGTGGACTCCGGGAATTTCAAGGGAGAGAACTCCCAGTGGCTCAGCTAC
The DNA here is from genome assembly GCA_024405435.1 of Akkermansia sp. GTDB lineage: Bacteria > Verrucomicrobiota > Verrucomicrobiia > Verrucomicrobiales > Akkermansiaceae > Akkermansia. The sequence goes on from JAKSOU010000061.1 coordinate 2,598, forward strand.
ACCTACACCGCCATACGCCACCAGGCCATGGACAAGGGGCGCCGCGAGGAAGTGCGCAAGCAGTACGTGGAGCATGAGCAGGACGGCATGCAGGAGGGCGAGGCGGACGAGCCGTGGCTGCACTCGCCGGAGGACGACGACTACCTGCGTGCGCGCGTGGAAAAGCTGCTCAAGGGCTTGCCGCCGGAATACGCGGAGGTGATCGTACTCAAAATCTGGGGCGAGCACACCTTCCAGGAGATAGCGAACATCACGGGCGCCAAGCTACCCACCATCACCTCCCGCTACCGCTACGCCATGCAGGCCATGCGAAAGGCCCTGGAGAACGACCCTATCGAGCATTGACGTCTCCCCTGCCCCGCCATTAGGGGAAAATCGGGTCCCAACACGAAAGCACCGCCCCGGTTGCCCGGGGCGGCCTTCGATACATCACACACACAAACCTTCTTGTATGCGGAAAAACTTTCCACGGGCCCGCCCCTGCAATGGGGGCGGGCCCGGGTGTGATTGGGTTAGAATGCGTACTTGACGCCGATGCTGCCGCTCACGCTGGACTGCTTGGCGCGGAACTCAGTGGAGAGGTTGCCGAAGGCACCCCACTGCTTGCCGATGGGCGCGAGCACACCTGCATTGAGGCGCAGGCCGCAGGCGCCGGCATCCGGGCCGTGAAGCTCGAACGACTGACCGCCGGCAATGAACGTGTTCTTGACCACGGGCTTCTTGTCGCCCGCATCACCCACGAACAGGGCCTCCACGGCGAAGTAGCCCGGGTTGGTGGCTTCGCCCCAGCCGTAGGTGTAGCGGCCGCCGAGGCCGAAGTTGATGCTTGCGACGTCATCGAACTCGGAGCGCAACCCGGCGGAGCCGGCACCGCTCTCGGTCATGCCGCTGAACTGGCCGAACACCAGATCCGTCTGGAACACGCCGGAGAAGCTGTGTTTCTCCTTGCGGGCGATGTTGACGACGGCCTCGTAGGAGAGCTCCACCAGGGAGGCGGAGGTGCTGCCGTTGGCCCTGGAGGCGTACCGGTGTGCGCCGTACCCGGCGGCGACCTGGCGGTTCACATCCACGCCGTAGTGGCCGAAGCCGAGGGTGGCGGTGTGGGTGGTGTACTTGGTGCGGCGGATCAAGGCTGCATCCACATAGAAGGAATTGGCCTTCATGTTCACCGTGCCGCAATCGCCGTCGGAGCGGGAGTAGCCCAGGCTCAGGCCGCCCAACCAGTCGTGGGTGAAGGCGTGCACGCCGCTCAACAGGGCGCCGACGCTGTGGCGGGAGTACTTGGGCGCCTCGTTGGAGGAGCTCACGCTGGTGCTGCCGCCCGTCACGGATGCGGAGATGGCGTATGAATGCACACCGGGAACGCGGTGGTCCTCGTTGTCGTAGCAGTCGTCCACCCCGGCGGCGAGCGCCGTGTAGTTGGCGCGCAGGGCCTGCAGGTGGTCGTGGGCGTCGTCGGTGGCCATCTTGGAGACGGCGGCAATGCCCACGCCGCCCAGGCTATCGAGAGCGGCGCGTGTTTCCTCCGCGCTGCGGGTGTGGTGGAGGGCATCCATCACCTCGGCCATGTCGCCGCGCACCTCCGTGTGGTCCTCCAGGTCCGCCAGGGCGGCTGCGGTGTTGCGCTGGTTGCGGTTCAAGCCGTCCACGGAGCGGTAGTTCTTGCTCAGCACAATGCTGTTGCCGTCCGCGTAGGCGTTGAGGGTCTGCATGCCGTGCTCCACGTCCTCCAGGGCCCCGGTTGTCACGGCGCCGCTCACGAAGGCGATGCGCGTCTGGTCCGCAATCCTGGATTCGTCACCCATGGCGTTGAGCTTGATGCTCACGCCGTTCAGAGCGGCGGTGGCGGCATCCGCCAGGTCCATGGTGCCGTTGTTCAGGTCCATGTCCAGCGTCAGGTCCGTGGAGTCGGAGAGCGTCAGGCTGTCCATCTGCACGGTGTCCACGTGGCCGTTCTCGCCGAGCTGCAGCAGGGCGGCCTCCGTGCCCATGTCAACCGCGCCCAGCTTGGTGCCGTCGGCCAGCTTCAGGGAGGAGGCGTCCTGCACGTTGATGTCCACGCTGCTGTCGGCATCGGCAATCACCAGGGCGTCGCCGCCGGTCTTGTTGATGCTGCCGTCACCCGTGATATGGCCCATGAGCAGGGTCTTCTCACCGGCGTTCACGGTACCGTCGAGAGCCAGGGTCTGCGCGGCCACCAGGGCGTTGTCGATGTTGGATTCACCGCCCCGGATGGCGATGGACTTCTTGGCGGTCACATTGGCGCTCCGGGCGTCCAGGCCGTTCTCGGCGGAGATGCTGCCGGCACCCAGGCTGGAATCCGCAACGCTGATTTCACCGGCCGCAACGGCGCCGCCGGCAACCACCTGGGATGCATTTCCGATGGAGAGCGTGCCGCCGGCGGTGATGTCGGTGGCTGCAACCACGGATTCGTCCACGCTCACGTCAGCGGCGGCGATGGTGTTGAGCACCTGCACTTCCGCGTGGTGCACGGCCAGTTTCTTCCCGGCGGCAATGCCTGAGGCCGCCACCGTGGAATCAGACGCGCTGATTTCAGCTGCGGTGATGGCATTGTCGGCGGTCACCTGTGAGGCATTCTCGATGGTGAGCGTGCTGTCGGCGGTGATGTCGGTGGCACCCACCGTGGACTGACCCACCGTGATATCCCTGGCGGCGACGGCCTTGTTGGCCTCCACCTGGGCGTTCTGGACGGTCAGGCCGTTCGTTGCGGAGATGCTGTCGGCATCCACATCGGAATCAGCCACGCTGATTTCAGCTGCGGTGATGGCACCGCCGGACTGCACGGCGGAGGCGTTCTTCACGGTCAAACCGTTTGTGGCGGCAATGCCGGCGGTCTCCACCACGGAATTGCCGACCGTGATATCCTTGGCGGTGATGGTCTTGACGGCCTTCAACCCGGCGTTCTCGGCGGTCAAGCCGTTCTCGGCGGCGATGCTCTCGGCATCCACGCTGGAATCCACCACGCTGATTTCAGCTGCGGTGACGGCGCCTCCGGACTGCACGGTGGAGGCGTTCTTCACGCTCAACACGTTTGTGGCGGCAATGCTGCCGGCATCCACCATGGAGCCGTCGGCCGTGATGTCCTTGGCGGTGATGGCCTTGTTGGCCTCCACCTCGGCATTCTGGATGGTCAAGCCGTTCGCCGCGGCAATGCTGTCGGCACTCATGGTGGAATCAGCCACGCTGATTTCAGCTGCGGTGACGGCGCCTCCGGACTGCACGGTGGAGGCGTTCTTCACGCTCAACTCGTTTGTGGCGGCAATGCTGCTGGCCTCCACCGTGGAGCCGTCGGCCGTGATATCCGCGGCGGTGATGGCCTTGCGGGACTTCACGGAGGCGTTCTCGGCGGTCAGGGAGGTGCCGGCGGTGATGCTGGCGGCCTCCAGGGCGGAATCCACCACGGTAACGGCGGCGGTGGTGGCGAGGTCGGAGTTCATGTAGAGCTCGGAATCGTTCACCACTTCCACGTCACCGGTCAGCTGGTCGAGAGCCTGCTTGACGGAGCCCTTGGAGGCATCGATCTTGAAGCTCTGGATACCGTCGATAGACGTGAAGGCGAAGGTGGATTCCTCCACCACCAGGTTCTCTGCACCCACGCGGGCGGCGGAGATGTCCGCATTGTGGCGCAGCACCAGCGTGCTGGTGTCCACCTTGGTGACATCAAGCGTGGCGAGCTTGCCGTCGATGGTCAACGTGTCGGAGATGATGGCCTCTGCAGCGGTGAGCATGGCGTTGCCGCCGAGCGTGAGGTTCTCCAGGCTCACGCTGGCGGCGGAGCTGATGGACTTGCCGTTCTCCGTGGTGGTGAGCGTGAGGGAGGTGCCCTCAATGTTGCCGGAAACCGTGATCTTGGAATCCGTGAGCTTCACGCCCTCCGCGGAATCCACGTACAGGGCGGATGCGCCCAGGGTCAGGTGCGATGCGGTGTCCGCCTGTTCGCCCTCCTCGTCGCCAATCGCGATGTAGTCGCGGGCCACAATGTCCGTGTAGGCATCCGCGCCGTCCATGGCACCGATTTCCACGTAGCTGTTGTTGGAGACGACGAGGTTGCCCATGGAGGGATCAACCGTGCCGTCCGTCGCGGTCAAGGCGCCGATGTAGATGGAGCCGTTGCCGCAGGTTTCACCGTAGACCTCGCTTGTGGTGGTGGCGATGGTCACGGTGGTGTCCTGCGCGTTGAACTCGTCAATGATGATGGCGGTGTCGTCCTTGCTCAGGCCGTTGGCGTAGACGGTGAGTTCCGTGCCGGTGCCGGAGAGGGAGCCGACCCATGCCGTCTTCTGAGCGGTGGCAATGGTGTCGGTGCCGTCGATGCCGCCGATGTTGACATCACCGCGCAGAGCGGAGAGCTCGTTGCCCTCGCCGGAGACGGTTCCGCCCACATAGACATAATCACCGTTGAAGGAGGTGAGGCTGTTGGCATCGCCGTCCAGCTTGCCTTCAACGTGGACAACGTCCTCGGCGGCAAGGGAGTTGCCGTTGCCTTCGATGTCCTGGCCGACATAGATGTAACCCGTGTTCGAGTACAGCTGGTTTCCATTGCCCTTCAGGGAGCCGTCAACGCTAACGTTCTGCTCGGCGAGCAGCTTGTTGGTATCGCCCTGGACATCACCGGTCACCTCCACAGAGGCTGCCGCGGAGGTCAGGAGATTACGGTTACCATCCACTCCTGCGGCGGTCACGCTGTCCTGTGCGTCCAGCGTGTTCTCGTCGCCCGTGACCACGCCGGCGCTAATGCTGCCGCCTGCGGTGAGCGCATTGGAGTTGCCGGTAATGTCTCCCGTCTTGATGTCCTGCGAGGCTGTGAGTTTGTTGCTGTCGCCGGTGATGTCGCCGGTTTCAATGTTCGTTGAGGCCTCCATGATGTTTTCGTCGCCGGTCACGTTTCCGACCGTGACGCTGCCGTCATAGGCGGAGAGGCTGTTGTTGGAGCCCACCATGTCGCCGGTGACGGTGACGGTATCGGCAGCAACCGTATTGTGGGAGGCGGGTGCGTCTTCCCCGCCGATGTAACCGATGGTGACGTAGTCATCCGCAATCAGGCTGTTGCCATCCCCGGTCACGCCGGCGGCTTCAATGTAAATATCGCCATCGCCCTTCAGGTAGGAGTTGTGGGCGCCCAGTGTGTTGCTGTCGCCGCTGACAACGCCGGTTTCAATGTAGGTATCGGCATACAGTTCATTGTTGTTGCCGGTGAGGTCGCCGCCAACATTGATGAAACCGGAGGTGGTGTCTTCCACCCAGACCTCGCTGACCGCATTCCAGTTGGCCACGCGGTAGGCGTTGATGGTGGTCTGGTCGGAGCCGAAGTCGCCCTGGAGGGTAAGGGAGGCGATTCCGTCCGTCTCCTCGGAGAGCCAGTCGTCCACGCCGTCGTAGTAGGTGGCGGTATAGTCCAAGGTGCGCACCTGGCCGGTGAGCAGGGTCTCGGGGGTGCCGTAGATGAACTCGCCGTACTCGTCCAGCATGGGCTGGGTGAGGCGGTCCAGGATCAGGGCGTCGTGCTCGCTGAGTGTGGCGGCGCTGGTCAGGTCCACACCGCTGTTCACCACCTCGCCCGTGAGGAGCGTCTTGGTGAACACCTCGTCCGTGCGCGTCACGAGCTGGCCTGCGGTAACAACCGTTCCGTCGTCCAGCTTGCCGTCCACGCGCGCCACGTAGTAGTAGGTGTAGATGTCGGCGGAGTTCTCGCTGCCGCTGTCGTAGAAATACCTGTTGAGGCTGGTGCGGATGGTGGAATCACCGATGGGGGTCTCCACGCCTGCATTCGTGATGGAATCCAGGGAAACGTGGGGGTTGACGGGGCTGGTGGAGGCCACCGTGGCGCCCTGCTCCGCCGTGACGGTCTTCAGGACCACCGTGCCGCCGTTCAGGCCGAGCACCAGGTCCTCATGGTTGAGCACCGGGGTGTCCACCGTACCGTTCACCACGTTGAGGGTGCCGTCGGCGCCAGACGTGATGTTGGCGATATAGGACTGGTTCTTGGCATCCGTGTTGTCGATGGTCAAGACGCCGCCGTCCGCCAGGTTGAGGTTGCCGATATGGGCATCCTTCTTGGCGATGGTTTCCTCACCGGAGTCGGAGATGTGGGCGTTCTTGATGGAGACGGACTCCTCAAAGGTCACCTTGGTATCGTCGTCCGCCGCCACATAGTTTGTGATTTTGGCGTTGCCGGTGACATCCAGTTCCGCGGCCCCGTCCACCTGGACCTTGCCGAAGTAGCTGTCGTGGGCGTCATTGGAGGAGACGGTTCCGGCCGTCAGGTCGGCCTCGCCCGTGACATGGAGAGTGGCGCTTCCCTCACCGTTCTCCACCACGGAGCCGATGTTGCCGGTGGAGCCATCGTAAACCAGCGTCTGGCCCACGGTAATCTTGGAGGTGTCGAGCGCAACGGTGGAATCGGTGACGGAGGCGGAGCCGCCCTTGGCGGATTCGATGGCCAGGGTGCCCGCATCCACGGAGCCGCCGTCGATGGCGAAATTGGCGCCGTCCTGCACGCGCACGGTCTCGGCGTCATGCAGATCCACCGCGCCGTGCATCGTGGTGCCGGTACCGGTCACCACAATCTCGCTTGCCGCGGTGATGTCACTGTCGCTGACATCTGCCCCGCCGGAGACGATGACGCTGCGGTCGGCGTTCATCTCCGTGCCAGTGACGTTGGAGGCGTTGGTGATGGTGATGTCCTGGGTGGAGTTGAGCACGGTGTCGGTGCTTTCATGGGCCTTGAGCGTGCTCTTGCTCACCACGATATCGGCGTCAACGGTCTCGGAGCCGGAGGTGATGGTGGAACTCTCCACCACGCTGCCGTTCAGGATTTCCACGCCGTGGGTGCCCTCCACCTCGGCCAGCACCGCGTTGAGGTCCTCGATGATGGCCTTCTGGGCAGCCTTCACGGAGGAGCCCTCGTGCAGGCCGTCCTTGTCGCTCTTGTTGCCGTGGATGAGGTGCACGTTGCCGCCGGTGGATTCCACCGCGCCGTACACGGCCACATGGCCCGTCGTGTCGCCGGCATCGATGTCGCCCGCGGCGGTCAGCGCGGAGTCCACGTCCAGGTCAAGGCCGATGAGGGTGACGGCCTGTCCGGCGTTCACATCGCTGCGCACGGCCACCAGGGTGTTGGCGTTGACCGCGCCGGTGATGTTGAGAGATTCGTTGGCGGCGGAAACATTGCCGAAAGTGGTGCCGGACGTGCCGATGGCGGCCACGCGCACGGCGTCGGTGTCGTTCTCATCGCCATACACGGCGAAATTGCCGGTGCCCGTCAGGGCGCCCATCACCACCGTCTGTTGGGAGGAGGGGCGCTGCTCGCAGGTGGGGGTGTTGACGAGCCCCTCCGCATGAAGGGTCTTCTTTTCCGCGTCGCTCAGCGTGGAGATGTCGCCGTTGAGCACCACGAGCTCGCTCAGGGCGCCCACGCTCACCTCGCCCGTGGCGGCGGTCTTCTTGCTCACCTTCACATCCTCGAGCACCACGCGGTTGCCGCCCTCCGCCACCTGGATCTTGTCGGTGACGATATTCAGCTTGCCATCATACTTCTTCTCCTGGCTGGGCACCAGGTCGGTGGTGTTGGCCCCGAAGTGGTTGGCAAACACCACGGCGTTCCCGGCGGTCAGCGTGGTGTCGCCGCTGATGAAGCTGGCGAACACGCCCTGCGTTTGCTGGGTGGCCTGGAAGGTGATGTTGTTGGTGGCTGTGTACGTGTTCCCGGAGGTGTGGTTGTACACCTCGGAGAACGGGATGTTCGTTCCTGTGATGTCGTTTGCATAGGCATTGTAGACACCGGATGCGACGGCGATTACGGCAGCGATGAGGCTGGCGCGCAACCTGACTGGCAGATGTAATTTCATAACTGTGTTTTTTTGGGTTTTCTTGTTGGGCATACCTGCCCGGGGATGCACCGGAAGAATTTCCGCTTGCACCCGAATAATACCGCTTTACAAAAGCGGTATTATTTACTATACTAAACAAGTAGCTTACTACAAACGTTGAAGAAATGCCAGAAAAGATTCCATCCGTCACCCGATTGACATGCGAGGCACCACGCCCCGTTTCGGTATCGCGCATGCCTGCTTGCACCGTTTCGGTATACCTTCAATTTCGGGGAAGGCCGATTTTTCAAGGAAAGGGAGAAGTGGCAAAAAGGTGCGGATGGACCGCTTTCTGGAAAAAAATGAAAAAAAATTCAAAATGGGGGTTGACTACGCTTTTGTAAACCGTATGGACTTGCGAGACACAGATGTAGCAATTTATCTCTTGGAAGAGCGCGGCGTGAAGCCCAGCGAGGCGGCGCGGCTCATCCTGAACGGGTTGGACGAGCTGGACTGCCGGGGCACGCCGGCGGGGGAACGCCTGCGGGTATTGGGGAAATGCCTGCGGGAAGGCATCCGCCTGTACCGGGAGAGCGACAAAAGCATCAGCTTTGCAGAGGCAGTGCAGCGGACGCTGGAGGGCAAGGCGGGGCAGTCGCCGCGCACGGTGCAGGATTTCCGGCAGTGCATGAACCGCCTGATGGAGAGCGTGGAGGGCCTGCGGGAAAGGCCGTTGAACCGAATCGGCACGCAGCACTGCACGGAAATCCTGGAGACGGGATTCCCGAGCGAGACGCGGCGGCGCAAGGCGCGCGCGTGCCTGTCGGTGCTGTTCCAGACGGGAATCCGGCACGGCTGGTGCAAGGAGAACCCGGTGAAGGGCACCGTTGCGCCGCGGATACGCGAAAAGACCATTGTGCCGCTGCGGCCGGAGGAGATAGAGCGGCTGCTGCAAACATCGCGTCAGAGGCGGCACCGCGCGTGCCGCCCGGCCGTGGCGCTCATGCTCTACACCGGCGTGCGCCCGCAGGAGGTGACGCGGCTCACGTACGGGTGCATCGACACCGAGAGCGCGGAGCTGACGGTGCCGCCGCGGCATTCCAAGACGG
>JAKSOU010000062.1 GCA_024405435.1 Akkermansia sp.
AGAAGCTGGCGGATGTCATCATCGGCGGCAAGCAGCTCGGCATGCAGTTCATGGATGATGCCATCTGGCAGAAACTCCAGCAGGGCATCGTCTCCCCGCGCGAGGCCTACATGAAGGCCATCGACAAGGGCCGGTTCAAGAACTTCCTGCCCAAGGAGTTCCAGAACATGGCCAATGCAGGGGGAGCCTGATGGATTTACAATTTACGATTGACGATTTACAATTTTGTAAATAGTGCGCGCTGGCACGCGCGGAATTTGGCCACCCCCGCATGGCTTGCCGTGCGGGGGTGGTGCGTAGTACGGGTGGAAAAAGGCACCGCAACCCTTGGCGGGTGCGGTGCCTGAAAATGGGATTGCCGTTTCCGGTGCGTTACTCTGCGGCCGGGGCAGGGGCCGGAGCCGGTGCGGGTGCCGGGGCAGGGGCCTCCTCCTCCGGGCCGCCCAGCAGCGGGGTCAGCGCCTGCATCAGCTCCTGGGAGCCGTAGCACTGGTTGCCCATCAGCGGAAGGAACGTGCCCATCATGCTGCCGATGATTCCCTGCAGCTCACCCTCGAACTCGCTCTTGAGCTTCTGCTGGATCGCCTCGGACGGCTCCGGCAGGCCCTCGGACTCGGCGCGCAGCTTGTCCACCGTGGCAAGCAGCTCCTTCACCTTGGGAGCGGCGGCATCGGCGGTTTCCTTGCTGTTGACACCCTTGAGGGTGTCCATGAGCTGCTTCATGCAGTTCAGGGTCTCGCGGGCGGGAGCCTGGTACTTGGCGTATTCAGCCTGATCCACGGCGGGAGCCTGGGCTTCCGGGGCGGGGGCGGGTGCCGCGGGCGCGGCGGGTGCCGCCTCCTGGGCCATCAGCGGGCTGGCCATGGCGGCCAGTGCAATGATTGTAGTTTTCATAACGAACTGCCCCGCACCATACACCTGCCCAACGGATTTGTCAAGCTTATGACAGCAATTTCATCCGCGCGCCAACGGTGGGCGGATGGTGTGCAAACCGCCGCCCTGCACACATTATGACTCGCCGCCGTGCGGGTTGTGCTTGCATGCGGCGGGGGTTTGTGGTACACATAACCCTGCACCCCGGATGGGTGGCAGAGTGGTTTAATGCAGCGGTCTTGAAAACCGCCGAAGGTTTTGCCTTCCGTGAGTTCGAATCTCACCCCATCCGCTCCAGCGATTATCGAAAAAGCCGCCTGCCGGAATCCGGCAGGCGGCTGATATTTTTTCTGGCGGGGGAATTACTTCTCGTCGCCCTCGGAGGGGCTCCATTCCTCTGCCTTGAGGGTGGCCAGGTTGAAGGCCTGCTCCAGACCCACCATGTCGCCGGCGCGAACGGTCTCGAAGGCGGCCGTCTCGCGGCGCAGCTGCTCCGGATCGTAGTTGACCGCCTTGATGGAAAGGCCGATGCGGCGCTCCACCTTGTCCACCTTGATGACGCGGGCCTTGACGGGGTCGCCCACCTTGATGACGTCCTTGACGCGCTCCACGTGCTCCTCGGAAAGCTGGGAGATGTGGATGAGGCCGTCGATATCGCCGTTGAGGCTGACGAAGGCGCCGAAGGAAGCGATCTTGGCGACGGTGCCCTCCACGAGGTCGCCCACCTTGAACTGCTGGTCGATGCTCTCCCAGGGGTCGGTCTCAAGCTGCTTGATGCCGAGGGAGACGCGCTGGTTGGCCTTGTCGATGTTGATGACGCGGGCCTCCACCACATCGCCCTTCTTGAGGACTTCCGAGGGGTGGTTGATCTTGCGGGTCCAGCTCATGTCGGACACGTGGATCATGCCGTCGATACCCTCCTCCAGGGCCACGAAGGCACCGTAGGGGGTGAGGTTGCGCACGGCGCCGGAAATGACGGTGCCAATGGGGAAGCGCTCCTGGATGAGGTCCCACGGGTTCTCGTCCAGCTGGCGGATGCCGAGGGAGATCTTCTGCTCCTCCACGGAGATGTTGAGCACCACGGCCTCGATCTCCTGGTCAAGCGACAGCACGTCGCTCGGGCGGGAGATGCGCTTGGTCCAGGAAAGCTCGGAGACGTGCACCAGGCCCTCCACGCCCTTCTCCAGCTCCACGAAGGCGCCGTAGGCCAGAAGCTTCGTCACGCGGCCCTTCACATGGGCGCCGATCGGGTACTTCATCTCGATGTCTGCCCACGGGTTGTCGGAAAGCTGCTTCAGGCCCAGGGAGACGCGCTCCTTCTCGCGGTCCACGTCCAGGATGAGCACCTCCAGCTCCTGGCCGATGTGCAGCACCTCGGACGGGTGGTTCACGCGGCCCCAGCTCATATCCGTGATGTGCAGCAGGCCGTCCATGCCGGACAGGTCCACGAACGCGCCGAAATCCGTGATGTTCTTCACGGTGCCCTTCACGCGGTCTCCCACCTGCACGGTCTCAAGGAAGTGCTGGCGCTGCTCGCTGCGCTCGGCCTCGATGACCTCGCGGCGGGAGAGGACGATGTTCTTGCGCTCGTCGTTCACCTTGACAATCTTGAACTCATAGACCTGGCCAACGTACTCGTTGAGGTCCTTCGGGGGGATGATGTCCACCTGGGAGCCGGGCAGGAACGCCTCCACGCCCACGTTGACGGTCAGGCCGCCCTTGACGACGCTCTTGACCTTGCCCTTGACGAGGCCGCCCTCCTTGAAGACGGCGACAATCTTGTCCCAGTTCTGCTTGTGCGCGGCCTTCTCCTTGGAAAGCACCACATGGCCCTCTTCGTTCTCGAGGCTCTCAAGAAGCACCTCGATCTGGTCGCCCACCTCAATCTCCTCGTCCTCGAACTCGGAAATGGGGATAACCCCTTCGGACTTGTAGCCGATGTCCACCAGGACAACCTGCGGGCGGATTTCAAGGATGGTGCCGTTGACGATATCACCCTTGCGGAAAGTCGGAAGCTTGGAATCAATCAAAGCCTCCAATTCAGTATTACTCATAATATTGGTTTTTGGTTAATGTGAACGCCTCCCTCAAAGGCCCTGTAAACGGTGGCAAGCGGGCGCCTGTGCGCCACCGAACGGAAAGCGGTGCGCCATTCTACCCGCTTTTTCCCGCACTGGCAAGCAAAATATCCGAAAAATCGCGCAAAAATCGCGCATTTGGGGTTGACGCGGCGCGCGCGCGGTCATAGAATAGGCGGCGTTATGAAGACACCTGTAACAGTTACCGTGACCGGCGCCGCCGGCAACATCGCCTATTCCCTGCTGTTCCGCATAGCCGCCGGCGAGATGCTGGGCGCAGACCAGCCCGTTATCCTGAAGCTCCTGGAAATCCCCCCGTGCCTGGACAAGCTGCACGGCGTGGTGATGGAGCTTGAAGACTGCGCGTTCCCGCTGCTGCACAGCATTGTGGCCACGGCCGACCCGGCGGAGGCGTTCAAGGACGCCAACTGGTGCATGCTGGTGGGTTCCGTGCCCCGCAAGGACGGCATGGAGCGCAAGGACCTGCTGGGCATCAACGGCAAGGTGTTCGTGGGGCAGGGCCAGGCCATTGCCGCCAACGCCGCCAAGGATTGCCGCGTGTTCGTGGTGGGCAACCCCTGCAACACCAACTGCCTCATCGCCGCCCTCCACGCAGAGGGTATGGACAAGAAGAACTTCTACGCCATGACCCTGCTGGACGAGTACCGCGCCAAGAGCCAGCTCGCCGCCAAGGCCGGCGTGCCCGTCTCCGCCGTCACCAACATGACCATCTGGGGCAACCACTCCTCCACCCAGTACCCGGACTTCACCCACGCCAAGATCAACGGCAAGCCCGTGACCGAGGTCATCACCGACACCGAGTGGCTCAAGGGTGAGTTCATCAAGACCGTGCAGCAGCGCGGCGGCGCCATCATCAAGGCCCGCGGCGCTTCCTCCGCAGCCTCCGCCGCCAACGCCGCCCTCATGAGCGTGCGCAACCTCACCACCCCCACCGCAGAGGGCGACTGGTACTCCGTGTGCTCCTACACGGACGGCACCAAGTACGGCCTGCCCGCGGGGCTCATCTGCTCCCAGCCCACCCGCACCAACGCGGACGGCACTGTGAGCGTTGTGGAGGGCCTGGAGCTGGATGCCTTCTCCCGCGAGAAGATCGACGCCTCCTGCAAGGAACTCCAGGAGGAGAAGGATTCCGTCTCCCACCTGTGATAGGGTATCCCCACTGATCAATTCAACCAACCGCCCGGCTGCCGCCGGGCAAAAAGACAACCGCTCGGCGTTGGGCCGGGCGGTTGTTTTGTAGCCTGTCTCGGTTTGGTGGGCGCGCCGCTCAATGGTGGTGGCGGCTCACCGGGGCGGGATGGTGCTTGGGTGGCGGCGGCTGCTGGGGCCGCGCGGTGTGGTGGCGCTTGTGGTGTTTCTTGGGCACCGGCTTGTACACCGGCTTGGGCGGCGGCGGGGTGTGCACGTAATGGGTACTGTGCGTGTGGCACGCCGTCAGCGCGAACGCCGTCAATATCATGATTGCCAAATTTTTCATAGCGTCCCCATTCTACACCCGCCCCCGCCGCTCGCAAAGAAAAAAAATCTACTGGTTCGCGCCCGTCTTCGCGGTGCTTGTGTGTTCCTGGGATTTTGGCTTGCATTTCCCTCCACGGCGCGTTAAATTGCGTGCGTAAACAACCGCCCTACAAAGAATGAAGGCAAACCAACAGGACAACGAGGTGGCCGAATGCCGCAAGGCCGCAGAACAAGGTGATGCCGAAGCCCAGTACAATCTCGGTGTGATGTACCAGTTCGGCGAAGGGGTGCCGCAAGACGATGCCCAAGCCGCGAAATGGTGCCGCAAGGCCGCAGAGCAAGGCAACGCTGACGCCCAGAACAACCTGGGCTTGATGTATGATAGGGGCTGCGGTGTTCGGCGCAATGTCGCCACGGCCGCGAAATGGTACCGCAAAGCAGCCGAACAGGGACACGACTGGGGACAGAACAACCTGGGCTTGATGTACAAGGACGGTAGCGGGGTTGCGCAGGACGACACCAAGGCCCTGGAGTGGTTCCGCAAGTCGGCGGAACAGGGAAACGCCGCCGGGCAGAACAACCTGGGCGTCATGTACCAGCGGGGGCGCGGCGTGAGGAAAAAATACGCGAAGGCTGTGGAATGGTACCGCCTGGCTGCGGCACAGGGAGATGCCACGGGCGAATACAATTTGGGAACCATGTATAAGCATGGCTTCGGCGTCAAGAGAGATTACACCGAAGCCGCGAAATGGTATCGCAAGGCGGCCCGGCATGGGGACACGTGGGCTCCGCGCGACCTTGGCGTCATGTATGCCCAGGGCAAGGGCGTGGAGAAGGATATCGCCAAGGCCGCGCGTCTTTACCGCAAGGGAACCAGGCTGGGTGATGATCTGGCGGCCATGAACTTGGCGGACCTGTATGAATATGGCCGGGGCGTTCAAAAGGACTACGCCAAGGCCATGAAACTGTACCGCCTGGCGGCCGAGCGGGGAAGCAAGGATGCCCTGTTCTGTCTGGGCCGTATGTACGAATACGGCCGCGGCGTGGAGAAGGATGTCGCCAAAGCCGTGGAATGGTACCGCAAGGCCGCGGAACAAGGGCAGAAGGACGCCATCAAGCGCTTGCAGAAGCTGGGAGTGTGATGGCCCGGTACCGTGAATCGCGAACAGAGACAACAACCCTACAAAATGAAGGCGAATCAACAGGACAACGAGGTGGCCGAATGCCGCAAGGCCGCCAAACAAGGTGATGCCGACGCCCAGTACAATCTCGGCCGCATGTACGATGAAGGCTCTGGCGTGAAGCAAAGTTATGCCCTGGCTGCCAGATGGTACCTCAAGGCCGCCGAGCAGGGGCACCCATACGCCCAGTACGAACTGGGGCAGATGTACCATGGCGGGCTTGGAGTCAAGCAAAGCGACACCAAGGCTGTGGCATGGTTCCGCAAGGCCGCCGAACAGGGAGATGCCTTTGCCCAATGCGATTTGGGTTGGATGTACAAAAACGGTTGCGGCGTGAAGAAGGACTATGCCAAGGCATTGGAGTGGTTCCGCAAATCAGCCGAACTGGGAGACGCCTTGGGGATGAACAACGTGGGTTACATGTACAACATGGGCTATGGCGTTCGGCGCGACATCGCCATGGCCGTGAAATGGTACCGCAAGGCGGTGAAGGAAGGCAACGCCGCTGCCCAGCACAACTTGGGCGTCATGTACGAGTTCGGGCGCGGAGTGAAGAAGGATTATGCCAAGGCCGCCGCGCTGTACCGCAAGGCCGCAGGGCAGGGGCATGCCGATGCCCAATGCTGCCTGGGCTTGCTGTACAAGAGGGGTCGCGGTGTGAAACAGAGCGACGCGAAGGCGGCAATGTGGTTTGAACAGGCCGCGGAGGGTGGAAGCGATGACGGGCAGTACTACCTTGGTGCCATGTACGAATACGGCCGCGGCGTGGAGAAGGATGTCGCCAAAGCCGTGGAATGGTACCGCAAGGCCGCGGAACAAGGGCAGAAGGACGCCATCAAGCGCTTGCAGAAGCTGGAAGTGTGATTATCTGAGACAACGCCCGGCGGGGCAAATTTCCCAAATCGTAAATTGTAAATCGTCAATCGTAAATTACATGGCGCCCTCCATGACAATCACCTCGAACGGTTGCAGCGTGATGTCGATTTCCTTGTCCACGTCCACGGCGGTGTCCATCAGGCCGGGTAGGGTGCGCTGGTCCTTGAAGGAGCTGCGCAGGGTCACCTTGCCCTTGATGCCGGGCGGCACGTCCAGCACCTTTCGCAGGGTGGTGTGCAGGGTTTTCTCCGCGTTGGATGAGTTGCGGAGGGTGAGGGTGCATTTCTGCTTGTTCCAGGCGGCCCAGCCGTAGATGTCGCCATCCTTGCCGTTCCACGGGTTGCCGCCCACCCAATGGGCGTCCGGCAGCACGTCGGCGTTGCGGCGCATCCACTTGATGCATGCGGCCAGCTCGTCCCAGAGCACGCCGTTCTGCTGGCACATGAGGTCACTGTCCACGTAGAGCTCCTGGAGTGCGGAGCCGCTGCCGAAGGCGCAGCGCATCTCCTTGATGCAGTTCTTGGGCTCTTTGCTCATGACGTGCGGCGGGCCGTTCTTGGTGATCATGAGGCCGTGGGTCATGATGGAGTTGATGGGGAAGAGGGGCGCGCCCTCCACAAAGACCTCGTGCACCAGGCGGTCGCGGTAGGTGATCCACTTGTCGCGGTCGTCGCCCATGTTGCCGACCTGTCCGAAATCGTTTTCCTGTCGCCAGATGGAATCGGAGAAGTGGAACCAGAATGGGCTGGCCCAGGTGCCCACGGTGGTGTTGAGGAAGATGTCCGGCCTGGCCTTGCGGAGCTCCGCCTCCACGGCGATGATGCCTTCCGCGTCCTCCTCGTTGGCGGGCCCCATGGCGTGGAACTTGGTGGAGATGCCGTCGAACTTGAAGTAGCGCATGTCGTAGTGCTCGATCATGTACTTGCAGCGGCCCACGAAGGCATCGAAATACTCCTTGTTGGAGAGCTGGAAATTGTCGATCTTGTTTCCCGGGTGGTGGTTGTTCCAGTTGTTGAGGCGCTGCTGCTTGGAGAAGCCGTATCCGCCCACGGGGCCGAGCCACGCGCCCACGCCGGCCTTCATGGTGCCGGCTTTTTTGCTGGTGTTGGCAAAGCCGTTCGGGAAGCCCACGTGGAAGTCCCACAGGCTGTTGAACTCGTCCCATCCGTCGTCCGCCACAAACGCGTCGATGTACGTCTTGCGCTTGGTGTAGAGCTCGCGGTGCCACACGTCCAGGATGTCCATCCACATCTTCTCGGAGGTGCGCTGCTTCGGGTCCTTGTTGTCGTGCACGCGGATGCCGATTTCATACCAGTCGTTGTAGTGGATGAAGGTGCGGTAGGCGGCGCCCTTCTCTCGCTCGCTGTAGGCCAGGAAGGAGCGGCGCTGCTGCTGCGGGGCGAAGACGCCGATGACGCTGCTGACCTTCCAGCTCTGCCCGGCGGGCAGGGTGGCCTTGCGGCTCCAGGTGCCGCGCACGGCGTTGTCCTGCGCGCCGCCCGCATCCTTGGCGGAGGGCAGGGACACGGGGGCGGAGAAGGCGATCTCACCCTTGCTGGTGACGCTCTCCGTCTTGGTCTCCACCCAGTAGCGCAGGGTGTAGTCGCCCGCCTTGGGCACGTTCAGGGAGTATGTGTTGGCATCGGATTTCTCGCCCGTGTGGCCCTCGTGCACATCCTCCGCCACCACCGCGCCGGAGGCGTCCAGCAGCTGCACCGCCACCGTGTTCAGGCGGTGGGAGCCGCCCTTGTAGCGGAACGTGACATCACACTTGCCCGCCTTTCCGAACGTGGCGGGGCCTTCCGCCACGGCCAGGTGCTTGAGCACGGGGCCGTCCTGCGCGCTGTACTTGTTGCCGTATTTTTGCGTAAAGCTCTGCGGCACGTTGAACGCGCTGCCGAAGCTCTGCTCTTGCCACCCGGCGGGGTTCCACGCGGCGCCAGCGGCGGCTCCCTGGCTGCCCACCGACATGATGGACATGGGCGTTTCCAGCCCCGCGAACACGAGGTCGTTCACCACCACGTTGCCGCGCTCCGTGTTGCCGGAGATGCATGCCTTGCCGTGCGGCGCCAGCTCGAACTGCATGGGCGTGATGCTCACAAAGGCCGTGTCTTTCTTGGCCTTGATGGTGTACTCCTGCCGCAGGTAGTGGGAGCCGTCGCGCAGCACCGCGCGCCATACCACGCTGAACGAGTCGTCCGGCGCGGTGAACACCGCCTTCACGGCCTTGCCGGGGAAGCGGCGCGCCAGCTGCGGGTGCTTGGGATCCGCCTTCAGCTCCTCCACGCTCACCTTGCCCTTCTTCATGCTGTTGGAGTCGAGCGTCTTGCCCCCCTGCAGGTTCACGGTGAACACCGGGCCGCCCTGCTGCACCAGCTTCGTGCCGTCCGCCAGCTTCATGCTCTCAAAGGAGAGGCCGCCGGACGATTCCGAGAACTCGGCGGTGAACAGGTTGTTGGAGACGACGTAGAGGACATGGTAATTGGATGAAGCCGTGTTGGCGGGCGAGGCCTTCGCGGCTCCCGGCGCCTGCCCGGGGTAGTCCACGGCGGCAAGCGTGGCCCCCGCGCACAACAGAAGAGTGGCAACAACGTGGTGTATCTTCATGATGCAGGCATTCTACCACACCCCGCCGCCGTGGCAACCCCAATATTCCGCGCGCGCACGCGCAGGACAACCTGCAATCCCATCCCCGCGCGGCTTGGCGGCGCATGATGATTTTTTTCTCGGAAAGCGGAGGGAAAAACTTGACAAGCACCCCCAACCTGTGATACACTTCTTCCCACAACCACCCCTATGACACACCGTAACAACACCCAACTCCCTGTTTCCGCCATCCGCGCAACCGCAGTCTGCCTGCTGGACTCCTGGATACCGTTCCCTTAACGGAACCACAGCGGTTTCAAACAGTTGAGTCATTGTGAACCCCACATAGGGCGGGAGGTGCCCTATACACCCGTACTTTCATCCCGTACACCCCTTTACCCCCAATTCAATTTACCATGAAAAAGCAAGAGTTAGAACAGTTGGTGATGGACCTGGCCGCCCAGCTCAAGGCGCGCGACCAGGCGCATACGCGCGAAATCAAGGCCCTCAACAAGACCATCCGCGAACTCCGCAAGAACCGCTCCCGCAGGGGATCCCCGTTCGATGACGACGACGAGGAGACCC
Organism: Akkermansia sp.; assembly: GCA_024405435.1. Lineage (GTDB taxonomy): Bacteria > Verrucomicrobiota > Verrucomicrobiia > Verrucomicrobiales > Akkermansiaceae > Akkermansia. Next base: position 9,659 of record JAKSOU010000062.1, read on the forward strand.
CCAAGCAGCGGCAGAAGCGCCTGCAGCGGCGCGTGGACGACCACCACGAAAACGCCCTGCGCCTCTTCAAGTGCAGGAAGAACACGGAAACCACCCCCAGCATCGAGGAATTCGTGGAGGAGAACTGCATCACAAACCTGGACGGCATGGACGAGCCCACCTTCATCGTGCTCATCCGCCACCACTTCAACCGGGAGCTGGCCGACGCCTTCGCCACCCACCAGATGAACCGCCGCGTCTACCACGCCATCGTCCACTACTTCGACGACTACGTGGACGTGAAGCCGCTGGAGGTGACGGACGAGATGAAGGCGGAGGTGGAGCAGGTGAAGCAGGAGGTGGCCGCCGCCGCAGAGGCCCGCAAGTACCTCAAGCCCACCGCCGGCGCCTTCCGCCTCCGCGGCCGCGCGGAGTTGGAGGCCTTCTTCAACGAGCAGGTCGTGGATATCGTTAACCACAACGCGGACTACGCCAGACTCGGCGTGCCCTTCCCCAAGGCATTCATCCTGGAGGGGCCCCCCGGGTGCGGCAAGACCTTCGCCGTGGAGCGCCTCGCGGAGCACCTCAAGTGGAACGTCGTCCGCATCGATTCCGCAGGAGTCGGCAGCTCCTACATCCACGAGACCGCCAAGAAGATTCAGGAGAAGTTCGAGGAGGCCGCCAAGAACGCCCCCACCATCCTCATCATCGATGAGATGGACGCCTTCATGCCCAACCGCGCCGGACTGCGCGGCGACAACACCCACAGCAAGGAGGAGGTGGACAGCTTCCTGAAATGCCTGCAGACCGCGGAGGAGCAGCACATCCTGGTGGCGGGGATGACCAACCTCATCTCCACGCTGGACCCCGCTGTGATGCGCACCGGCCGCATGGGCAACCACATCAAGGTGGACATGCCCTCCCTCCCGGAGGTGGAGGACGTGCTGGCCTATGCGCTGGAGAAGCGCCCGCACGCGGAGTTCAAGCTCACCCCCTACGCGCGGAAGCTGCTGGACCATCCCCTTTCAGATGTTACACACGCGGTGGACGAGGCCGCCATGTGCGCCGCCCGCGCCCGCCACGAACAGATAGACGAGGCCGACCTCGCTCAAGCCATTGAGCGTCTGTTGAATCGCCAGGGTGCCCAACTACCCCCGCAAAAGCCCTTCGGCTTTGCGTCCTGAGTACCGGGTGAATCGAACCGCGGGGCGGGGTGCGCCAAGGCGCATCCCGCCTTTTTTTTGACGCATTGATGCGTGCCGTGACAAAGCGGTGCGTTCCGGGGAACAGCGCCTCAATCCGCATCGTTGATGTGGTCGATCAACTCGCGCAGGCGCGCGAAGCTGCGCATGCCGAAGGTGAAGCGCAGGCGCGGCAGGCAGCCTAGCAGCTTGTCCGGGTCGTGCGGGTCGTTCTCCTGCTGCACCAGGTCGCCCTTCTCGATGATGTCGGCGAAGTCGTGGCGCGCCCAGTCCAGCGCGTCCTCGGAGATGGTGCTGTTCATGCGGATGACGATTTGCCCGGCGTCGTAGTAGTAGGAGTGGAAGCGGCTGTAGAAGTGCGCGATGTGCTGGTAGGCCTCCTCGGCGCTGGTGCTGTGGTACAGCAGGCTCAGGTCCTCCTTGGAGATGAGGCCGGCCTCCTCCAGCTCCTTCACCACGAAATTGGCCCAGCGGCGCCAGAAGGTTTCCTCCGGCGTGTCCAGCAGCACAATCGGGAAGATGGTGCTCTTGCCGGTCTGGATGAGCGTGATGCACTCGTAGATT
>JAKSOU010000063.1 GCA_024405435.1 Akkermansia sp.
CTGCTCCAGACGCAAAAAACGGAACACCCTTGCAGGGCATTCCGTTTTTTGCGTAACGAAGCGGACGAGGCTTGAACTCGCGGTCCGCCCCCTCGGTCTTGGCTTTGCCAAGACTGCCCGGCCACAGGTGTGTGGCCGGCTCGGGGCTTGGAAGCCCACCGGGCTTCCAAGCCTCATCCGTGAGCCGCTGTGGCGGCACGTCCCTTGTCGAGGTGCCCATTCATGCTGGCTGCTCCAAACGCAAAAAACGGAACACCCTTGCAGGGCATTCCGTTTTTTGCGTACGAAGCGGACGAGGCTTGAACTCGCGGTCCGCCCCCTCGGTCTTGGCTTTGCCAAGACTGCCCGGCCACAGGTGTGTGGCCGGCTCGGGGCTTGGAAGCCCACCGGGCTTCCAAGCCTCATCCGTGAGCCGCTGTGGCGGCACGTCCCTTGTCGAGGTGCCCATTCATGCTGGCTGCTCCAAACGCAAAAAACGGAACACCCTTGCAGGGCATTCCGTTTTTTGCGTAACGAAGCGGACGAGGCTTGAACTCGCGACCTCAGCCGTGACAGGGCTGCGCTCTAACCAAACTGAGCTACCGCTCCTTAACTGCGACCCTCCTTTCGGCGGGCAGGGGGAATATACACGGCATCGACAGGCTTGGCAAGTCTTTTTTTGAAAAAACGCAAAAAAAAAACGGCGCGCGGATGCCACAAGTGCCCCCTCCTCAAAAAAAATTTGAACACATTCGCCGCGGGCTGTGTCTACCCTACATCGGTTCTTCCGGTTGCGAATGAAGGAGAGAGCATTCGCGGCCCGCTAGACAAGGGGGAGCCGAGTTTCATAGGTAGTAAGTTGGGTCGCACCCCGCACGCGTTTGGCATGCGGGGTGCGGCTTTTTCTGCGCCCGGGGCGTGCGGAACGTGAAAAAAAGGCGCGCCCTGCAGATCAATGCAGGGCGCGCGGGGAAGATATCAAACCGCGGGGAAGAGCCGGTTACTTGGCCCCCTCCGTGACCTTGGCGTTCTTGGCCAGGAGGTCCAGCACCTTGGAGGTGATCACGGAGAGGCGCACGCCGGTCATGCGGTTCTCACGGTAGAGCTTGCGGATGAAAGCCTTGATGTTGGTCTCACGGCTTTGCTTGGCCAGGCGCACGATGGCGCTGTAGAGCTCGGTCTCGGAGACGCCGATGTTCTCCTTGCGGGCAATCTCCTGCAGGGCGAAATAGACGCGCAGGTTGCGCTCCGTCTCCTTGCGGCAGTCGGCCTTGAACTCATCGGTCTTGGACTGCTCCAGCACGTTGTAGTCGCCGCTCTGGATGGATTCGTAGACCTTGCGCTGCACGGTGTTCTCGTTCTCGCGCTCCACCAGGGACTCCGGCAGGGAGAAGGAAAGGGCGTCCGCCAGCTTCTCGGAGATCTGGTCGGCCTTGGCCTCGTTGATTTCCTGCTCGCGGCGGTCCTTGAGGTTGCCGCGCACAATCTCGCGCACCTCGTCCATGGACTTGCCGGGCAGCACCTCGGTAAAGAGTTTTTCATTGATTTCCGGCACGTGCTTCTCCTGCACCTCCTTGGCGGTGCAGTGGAACACAACCTCCTTGGAGGCGAGCTCCGCGATGGGGAAATCCTCCTTCATGGTGAGGGCGATATCCTTGGACTCTCCGGCGGAAAGGCCAACCAGGCCCTCTGCGAGGCCGGGCATGAAGGCATCCTCCTGCATGTGCACGGGGTGGTTCTCACGGCCCTCCATGAAACCCACGGGCTTGCCGCAGAACTCCGCAGTGGGCTTGCCCTCCACCGTGGTCTTGAAATCCACCAGCACCATGTCGCCCATGGCGGCGGCGCGCTCCACCTTGTCATACGTGGCGGAGGACTCCGCGAACTGCTGCAGCGCCTCGTCCACCTCCGCATCCGTGATTTCCGCGGTGGGCACGGTCACCTCCAGCCCCATGTACTCCGGAAGCTCGAAATCCGGCACAATGGTGAGCTTGGTGGCGAACCGATAGGCGCCGTCATCCTGGAACCCGGCATCCGGCTCGCCGAAATCGAGCACCTTGAGCTCCTCGTTCTCCTTGAGGCTGTTCTCCTGGATATCGGACTTGAGGCGGTACTCCAGCTCCTCGCGGATGGAGTCCGCGTAGCGCTTGGCCACCACGCCCTTGGGGGCCTTGCCCGGGCGGAATCCCGGTATGTTCGCGCTCTTCATGTAGGTGGCGATGATGTTGTCGCGGATGGCGTTGACCTCATCCGCCGTGGCGGTGGCGTTGAGAGTCGCCTCGCACTCGCTCGTTTTGTCTATCTTGATATCCATGGTACAGGAGGTGGTAAATTTCGCGTGGGCGGCATGATACCCCATGCGCGCCCAAAAGGCAAGGGCAGACTTCTCTATGACAAATTTACCGCGCCGTCAGGCGCGCTCTATTCAAAATAGTACCTAGTACATAGTACCTAGTAAATCTAGCGGCGCTAACGGCGCAAGACGTAGCGCGATGACGTCATGGCCATGGCCTCGTCGGCGGGCATGGATTTGCGCTCGTGTCCAGAGCCCCAGGAATCGGTGTAGATGATGGTTTTCTCCGCCTTGTTGTATCCGATGATGAGGCGCATGTGGCCGCCGCGCCCCTGCGGCAGCGGCACGGATTCCTTGTAGATGCCCAGGGTCACGCACCACAGCACGGGGATGCCGCTGTTGATCTGCTTGCTGATGTCGCCCATCCACTTGGACACGTCCGCGGACTTCCCGGCGCGCGTCTTGAGCAGCACCTCAGGGTCGCCGTGGTCGAACGGCGTCACCGAGCCGTCCACCGGGATGGGGTCGGCCCCCATGGTCTTGGCGGTCTTGTTGTACTTGGCGATCAAATCCAGGATGAAGGTGGTGTAGTCCCGGAGCTTCTTGTTTTCCAGGTTGACGATGCGGACGGGGAATTTCTTGCAGATCTGCTGCATGGATTCCTCCATGTTGTCGGTGCGGGTTCCCTGGTCGCCGGAGCTGCCGCAGACGGCAGCGAGCGCGTGCTGGTCCACGCCGTCCATGCCGTAGTAGGCGAACACGCGGGAGATGGATGCGGGCACGCAGTATCCCTTCTGGCCCTGGTCCACCATGGGCACGTTGTCGATCCACACGTCGCCGTTCTCCTCGTGGCGCACGTTCTTCTTGAGCTCGCTGTGGGCCACGGCGTCGCGCGCGCCGCCGGTCTCGATGGCGGCGGCGTCAGGCCCCAGGTTCAGGCGGATGAATTCCGCGGTGAAGGGTGTGCCGGGCTTCTTCTTGTTCTTGGAGGAACCGCCGGTGGAGCCGCTGTCCAGGTGGATGGCGCCGGTCTCCCACTCCCAGTCCCAGGCGCGGGTCTTGATACCGGTCTCCTTCTCGGAGCCCTTGCCGGCCTTGCCGGGCGCGCCCACCACTTCCTCCACGGCCGCCACGGATTCCTTCACCTTGTTCTCGAAGGCCTCCTGCGGGATGGCACCGTCGTCGCCCTTGTTGTAGATGATGACCTGGATGCTGGACAGGTGGTCGCCGTCCATCTTGAACACCATCTCTGCGGGAGCAATCTTGCCGATGGTGAGGGTGTTGGCGGCATCCACGCGCAGCGTGTTCTCATCCACGGGAGAATAGCGCACGCCGCGCATGAACTTGGTGCCCAGCTCCTCCTTGTCCATCTTCCACAGCTCGCCGCTCCTAATCGGCTCCGCCAAATCCGTGGCCGCAAGGCACGCCATGGTGCCCGCCGCCACCAATCCCAAATTGAAAGCCCATTTAATCATGCTCACAGCATACTCCAACCGCCACCGCCCTGGCAAGGAAAATCGTCGGGAAAACCAGCCTGCGCCGACCTGCAAAATGCGGAAGCCATGTTCCGCCTGGGCATCTGCTACGAGCACGGTGCCGGCGTGCCGCAGGACATGGTGAAGGCCTACACCTGGTTCCGCAAGGCCGCCTCCTACGGCCACGAGGACGCCCTCCGCTACCTCAGCTCATTGCCACCCGCCAAGCCGTAGTTTTCAACGCCCCCATAAACCACACGCAGGAGAACGCCCCCGCGTTCCCCTGCGTGTTTTCGTGTGTGTTGGGCTAGAACTCTATTTCCCCCGCCTATGAGCCACACATATGAGCGCCACCCAGAAACAGAGGGCACGTTGCGCCCGTATGTCTCGGCCTAGCCATTTGGCGGAGACGGAAGGCCTGGCCGTAAGCAGTGCTTGTCAGAGTCGGAAGAACCGATATTTGAATGGTTGTGATACTTGTGGTGCCCATCGGCTCTGCAATCATAGAGCCAACGGCTTGTGTTTACCAAGGATATCGCATACTGTTTATGCGCCTATTTCTTGGACTCAAACCAGTAGGTTACAGACAATAAATCAGGCAATGCAAGGTCAACGGCGATATGCAGGATTTTACTATCGTCATCACATGAAAAAGGGGTGTCTTCTTGTAGCTTGATGCACATGTCTTTTGATATTCTGTAGTCAAAACCATTTCCTGCATATTCCTTAGGTGGATTAATACGCAGAAATGATTTCAATTCTTCTGGCAAATTGCTTTTATCGCTAATGAGAAATTCATATACTGCGATGCCTATCTTGTTTTCTCGCTTAATCGTGTTATGCATTTTTGCTTCTGGATTGTCCATAATAGTATTGTGGTTTATTGTTTTCTTATTTCCTCCTTCTCCGAGCTGCGAGAGCAGCCAGTGCCAAGAGGGAAAGGGTGCTTGTGGTGGGTTCGGGTATCTGCGATGAGAAGTACAGGGTGGTGGTGGTGCCTTCCTGCTTGGTGGTGTAGTAGCCATCAAGGTAATGCTCGCCATCCACCGTGGCAACGACACGCAGCCCGTTCACATCGTAAAGGGCATCCTTGAACGCAATGGAGAACGCGCGGGCGCTTCCGATGGTATCGGCAAGGTCGGTCAAGTCCAGCCAGAGGTCGCTGCCGGTCATTATCACATTGGAGAACAACTCGCTTGTCAGGGCGACGTACGAAACATCGTGGTCGAGGCGCATCCACGCATCATCACCAGAGCGATAGAACAGCGTATCGCCCAAGCTCATCACGGGGGCAGACGCCTCTGTGTTGGTGTTGTCCAGCCAGCCGTGCGTGTCCACCATATCCAGCCATGCCGCCTCATCCGTGATGCGGGCATCCGCCTCAATGTTCACATGCTTGACATACAGGTGCTTTCCTTCGCTGATGTCAATCACGGAACCACTGATGCTCATGTTCTCGATAGTGTAGTCTTCTATGATGTCCACGTTCACATTGTTCAACACGCCCATGCCGCCGTCCTTACTGTGCATGGACGTGGCTTCAATGACCGTGTTGTCGGAAACACCCATCGCGCCTCCCTGTTTTGCCTTCATGCTCATGGCGGCGCCGAATTGCATTTCGGCACCTTCTCCCAGAGTCAAGCTGACACCGTCTTTCAGAGTCAGGCTGCCGCCGTCCGTCTTCAACAGACCATGCAATGTCAGGCTGTCCGTGATAGTCGTATCGCCGCCCAATATTGCTGTGGCATGCTCTTGCACGGTGAAGCTACTGGCTTCCACAGTATTCGCGAACGTGGTGGTGTGCTCGTTCGTTCCGTTGCCTACCACCACATTGATGATGCCCGCTGTTTGTGTGATGGCGGCACCCATCTTGGTGGCATCGCCCTGGAACTGCAGCGTGCTGGTCTTTCCTTCAACGATGCTCTCATACGCTCCTGTCCAATTGGAGACATCTCCGGTGAAAATGTAGGTCTGTTTGTGCGGATTCCCTGTTAGGCCATACGTCCAATGGCCATCGCCCTCCACTCCGCCGGAGAAGGTATACGTGGCGTTCGTGTAGCATGCCGTAACAGTTAGGCCGTCACCAACCAGCACCAGGGTAGGCACTATTTCGCCGCACACGTTCGGGCGGGCGAAATTGCCACTTATGCCGTCAAGCCCCACCTTGCTGCCCGCATGGCCGAAATCGTTCAGGTTCCAGTCCTGCTTTGCAGCATCCGTGAGCATCACAGTGCCGTGCCAATCATTGCCGCTCCAGTCGATATTTGGCGAGGAACTTCCCGCCGCGAGTTTGTACATGCCGTTGCCGGATAGGGAAAGCCCCGTGTGATCCGCGCCATCTGACAACAGCGTCACCCCCGCCTCCACGTTCAGCGCGGCAGAGCCGGAGATAAGCGAGACCTGCGCCGTGGAGAACTCCTTGTCCACAATCAGCGTGGTGCCGTTGTTCAACTCGACGCCCTGCATGGTGATGCCCGCTTCCTCCGCTGCGTTTTGCGCCGTGCTCACGCTTTCCGTGCCACTCTTCACATGGAACATACCATCATTGACACCTTGCACAATGTATCCGTCAGCGCGCTTTTCGAAGCCGGGAGTATCGTACACTATTTCAGCCGCGCTCCAATCCAGCGTGGCGGAACCGCTGTTCTGCACAACCTGGACACCATAAGTTGAAACACCGAACCCGTTTCCGGGAGTCACACCACCGGAATAGTCGCTGCCGATGAGGACGTTTGCGCGCCCGCTCACGTCGAAGGTGCCGCTCAGCGTCAGGTTACCGCTATTCGCTATCGCGGCATCCAGGGAAAGCGTTTGGCCTTCGCCCATTGCCAGCGAGCTTGTGCCGGATGCCGTGATCCTGCCGTTCACTTGGAGAGCATCATTGAAGGTTGCGCTGCTGTTATTCAGGGAGAGGCCGTTCACGCCGACAGTTTCGTTAAAGGTGGCGCTGCCGTTGTTCAGGGTGAGGCCGTTCACGTCGACCGCTTCGTTAAAGGTGGCGCTGGTGTTTACGCAGAGCGTCAAGCGGCCGTCTCCGTCAATGGCGGCGTTTACGTCATGGGCATTGCCGGAGATGGTGAGCTTGGTGTTGCGACCGGAGGCATAGCGGAACTCTCCCGTCCAACCCGAAATGTCGCCCGCAAACTCGTAGTTCTCAACGTAGTTGTTTCCCGCATTGGCTACAAAGGTTCCTTCGCCCTTGATAGCTCCGGTGAACTTCATGGTATAGCCATCGTAGTCCGATTTGATTCCATACGTGGCTGTGAACGCTGCCGTTCCGTCATCTTTGTCGGTCAGGATGATATTGGCGGTTGTTGTGCCGGTGGGCGTGTTCTGATACCCGGAGAACCCGTTCAGCTCCAGCCAGGAGCCGGTGCGCACCATGGAATTGAAATTGGCGTTGTTCGCCGTGCCCGCCAGCCGCACGGTTCCTGTCCAGTCATTGCCAAGCGCCAGCGAACCCAGAGAAGTGCGGGAATCCAGCGCATACACTCCAGCTCCTTCAAGTGTAAGATTCATGCTGCTGGTGTAGCCGGAAAGCTCCTTGCCGCTGTCGATGCTGATGGTGGCTGCTCCTGTTGCCTGAATTTGGGTAAGACTGATATCCTCGTCCACTTTCAACGTGGTGCCGCTTGACATTTGAATGTTCGTGTTTGCATCCAGGCTGCGCACCTTGCTCACGCTCTCCGTTCCGCTGAAGATGTAGAATTTGCTTGCATCGGTGACAGCATAGGTAACATAACCCCAATCCTCCTTGGTGACCTTGTTGCCATTGTGGTAGATTTCGGCCTCACTCCAGTCCAAGTCACCGCTCATCCCGCAATCGACGAGCGTGATCTCATACTCGGTCTGGAGGAATCCATTGCCTTTTGTCTCGCCGCCCACATAATAGCAGCTTCCTGTTGCTGTGCCTGATATCGCACTGATGTCTATCCTGCCCGCAAGTTCAATAATGTTCTCATTTGTGATGGTGTGCGTCAGGTAGAGCGTTGCACCGTCTGCCACCTCGATGCGGTTTTCATTTTGGATAATCAAGTTTCCAGCCAGCGTCAGGTCTTGGTCAATTGTCAAGGATGCGTTGTCTACTGTCAAATCCCCTTGCAATGTACCGTTGCCAATAGCGCTTTCTCCGGTGGTGTTCACCGAATTGGAAATGCTGTGCCCACCCAGATCCAAATTGCCACCGCTCACGATGATGGCACCTCCACCCAAGGCATTGGCACTGCCTGCTAAAAGCGTGCCATTATCCACCACCACGTTGCCCGTGAAATCGTTGTCTCCTTGCACGGTGACCGTGTGACCATCAGCGGAGAAAATCAGCGACTTGCCGGCGTTGGGTCCCGCGATGCTGGAAAGGGTGATGTCCTTGGTGGCCAGCACGGTGGCGGATTCCGCCGCGGCAGCCATGGTCAGGGCCACAGAGGCCTCGGCATCCATGGTGATGGTGGCACCTGTGGTGTTCAGAATCACGGTGGTCACGTTCGCCTCATGTTCACCCGCAATCTTCTGCGCAGCGGCATAGCTCACGTCGCCTGTGTTGTTCACATAGAGCGCCGAGTAGTTCGTACCGCCATCGTACATGGCATCGCCAGTGGCGGTATCAACGTGCACCTCGCTGCCTTTGTAGATGAAAGTGGCATTGTTGATTGTCAGGGTGGCACCAACCGTAATATCCACCACATCAAGCTTCGAACTATTGCGGAAGCCGCTGCCGTCCGCAATGCCTTCGCCACCTATGTACTGCACATCGGAGAAATCATCAAGGCAGCTGAGATCGTACGTGCCAATTAGGCTTAGCGTACCAGCCTTGACCTGTATGGTATTGCTGAGGGCGTTGGACGAGCCGGCGAGCACCAGCGTGCCCTCACCGATCTTGGTGATGGAGCCTGCACCGGTGAGGTTGCCGCTCACCGTCATGGTGCCTGCCCCGGTGCCCTCGCTGAGCGCCAGGGTCTCGCCCGTACCGCTCCAGGTGTATTGAGCCGTATTGAAGGTCACGTCCCCGGCAATGGTCATCGCGCGCTGGAGATCCGTTGTGGCATCGGACATGCCGATTTCGCCGCCCTTGAGGGTGATGGTCCACGTCCTGAGGTGGCAATCCTGGATGCCGGTGGTGCCGAGCACAATCTTGCCACCCTTTGCCAGGGTGACGGTGGAGGCTGTTGTGTGGGCGTCATCGGCGAAGTTGGTGGCAATGCCCTTGACGGCGACCACGCCGCCGGACAAGATGTTGAGGGTCATGCCAGCATCGCCGGTGTACATGCCAACCTTCTGGGCGTAGAGCCTGCCCTCGATGTCGGCTGTGGTGCTGCCCATCCACTCGCTCAGCAGAAGACCGGTGGTCTTGTACGATTCAATGGTGCCAGTGGCGTCATTCTCGCTGGTGATGACCACCGTGCCCTTGGAACCGATATGCAGGGAAGAGCTGCCGCCGTCGCTCAGCTCGATGCGGCGGGTGACCAGCCTGGCATCCGCGGCCCCGGCGCCGACGTTGATACTGGTGCCACCCTGGTTGGGGTACGCGCTGGAGTACACGGCGCTGGTCACGGTGGTGGTGCCGGCCATGATGTTCAGCGTGCCGTTGCCGCCGTTGAAATGGATGCCCTTGCTGTTGTTGGTCCGGCCCTCGCCGTTGTCTCCGCCCGTCACCGCGATATTGGAGGTGATGTTATGCGTGCCGCCGTTGATTTTGAGGGTGGTGAGGGACAGGGTGCCCTCGCCGCTGGTCCTGATGGTCTTGGTGGAGGTGAGCTGGTATTCGCTCGGCGTGAGCTTGACCATCGCACCTTCGCCGATGCCAAGCATGCCGTCGCCGGCAAGGTCGCTAGTGTTCACCACGGTGCCGGAGCCCAGGACGGTCAAGCCGCCATTGCCTGCGATCGTGATGGTGTCGATGTTGACATCCTTGCCGGAGGCAATGCTCAGGTCGCCGCCCGCGGCGACCGACAGGCTGCCGGCCTTGAGGGAAGCCCCATCGGCGGTGCTGTCGATGATGGCGCCGCCTGTAACCGTAATGGCATTGGCCTCAACGGCGCCGCCCACGTTGGCCTTGTTGCCGCTGCCGGCGAACGTCACATCGTCGCCGTTCGCGAAGGAGGTTGTCGTTCCCTCCGCATCGGTCCAGTTTGTGCCCTTGATCTCCCAGGCGGCCTCACCGCCAGCCCAGGTCAGGCTCATTTTGTTGATGGCAGTCGCAACGTCATAGGTGACGCTCATGCCGCTGGCATGGTGGTTAATGGTGTACTTGGAGGAATCCATTTCCACGCCCTCGCAAAAGACGGCAAAGCTGGACACCTGACCGTAGAGGTCGGCCCCGGTGGACATGAACTTCTTGGTGAGCTGCCCGCCCAGTGTGCGGTTGGTGTAGCCTGTAAGGTCGAACGGCTCGCCTTCGTCAACACCCAGCTGGATGTTCCAGTCGCGGGAGCCCTTGTTCACGCTGGTGATGGCGGAGAGGTTAATGAAGCCTGTCTCGCCAATGTACCAGTTCTGGTAGTCGTTACCATCGTTGAGGTTAAGGTTGCTGCGACCCGTGATGTTCAGCGTGCCGTCCACATACACGTTGGCCGCCGTTGACGCCTCCGTGTTCTTGAGAGCAACATTGTAGCTTGCATTCAGCACAGCCGCAGCCTCCACAAAGATGGAGCCGGCCCAGTTGCCCAAGGCGGTGGTGAAGGTGGTGTCACCCATGACTTTCACGCCGCCGTAGTCCGATGTATCCCCAACGGTCACAGAATTAGAGATCTCGCCGGCATTATCGATGACCATGACACCGCCCTTATTGTCAACACGAGCAATCTTGTTCACCTGTGTACCTACGGGATATTCCCAGTGTCCGTTAGTCCAGATGTATTCGGCTCCGCCATAGGTTGGTGTGGAATACTTGGTGGCGGCTTCTGCCTGTGAGAGCGTGAAGCCCACAGTAATTGACGCAAGGAGAGCGATGGAAAGTTTTTTGGGGAGACGTAATTTCATGGCTATGGGCACGGCATTTTACGCGTGGCTGAAAGGCAGTATACCCATTGCTAATGGGTGTTTGATGGCCTATTTCATCAACAAATTCAATTGTTACCAAGTCATGAAGTAAGCTACCCTCCGCATAAGGTGCCCGCCCATGGGCATGCTTGAACCCTTTTGCTTGCAAGCTCGATTTTTTTTGAAAAAAGGCTTGACTACCCATTAGCAAAGCGAGAACACAATGAACACGGAAATCAAGGAGACATCCGACTACGCAGGACGCGATGCGTCCGAGCTTTGTCGTGACAAGGAGCGGGCAGCACTAGAGGTGCTTCGGTCAACAGGCGTGGACATCCTGGAGGCTGCTTTGGTGGCCAGGGAGGCACTAGAGTGTGGGCGGGGACGGGTTAGGCGCGCGCGGGAGTGCGTGCGGCTGGGCGCGGAGGAAATGCGGAAGCGGGAGAAGACCGTTACGTTCCGCAAGGCGGTGGAGGCGGCATTGGAGGAGCGGGAGAAGAAGAACAGGCGGGCGCGGACGGTGACGGATTTCCGCTACTACTGCAAGCGGCTGATGGTGCGGAATCCCG
>JAKSOU010000064.1 GCA_024405435.1 Akkermansia sp.
AATCGGGAAGATGGTGCTCTTGCCGGTCTGGATGAGCGTGATGCACTCGTAGATTTCATCCATGGTGCCGAACCCGCCGGGGAACGCCACCAGCGCGTCGCTCTGCTTGATGAGGTTGAGCTTTCGGGTGAAGAAGTACAGGAAGCTCATGAGGTGGCCGCTGTCCTTGATGGCGGGGTTGGCCTCCTGCTCGTAGGGCAGGGTGATGTTCAGGCCGAAGGAACGCTCCCCGGTGGCGCCCTCGTTGCAGGCCTGCATGATGCCCGGCCCGCCGCCCGTGATGACCATGAACCCGTTGTCCGCGCACAGCTTCGCAAAGTCGTGCGCCAGCTTGTACTGCGGGTCGCCCTCCGGGATGCGCGCGGAGCCGAAGCACGTGACCTTGCGGATGTCACGGTACGGCAGGAAGAGCTGCTCCGCGTTGTACATTTCGTCCAGCGTGCTGTTCATGATGTCCAGGTCGTGCCCCTCCAGCCCGCTCTGCGCGGCGTTCATGACCGTGGCAAGCATCTGCAGCACGATATCGGGATCGTGCTCCCCGCAGAAGCGGCGCGAGAGGTCGTACAGGTTGGCATCCAGCACGGCGTTGCCGGTCTTCACCGGTATCACCGTGCTGGTGTGCAGTTCCGCTCTGCTGTTGATATCGCGCGCCGCAAGCCTGGGGTTCTGTTCCATACCCCACACTATGCACCACGCACCCCCGTTTGTCACGCAAAAAACATTTCGCGCCACTCGCGCCACTCGATTCGCGAATCAGAGGGCGGAGATGGGAAGCGCGATGTTGTCGAACCCCAGCGGCAGCGGCTTGGGGATGTTGCACACGATGATGCCGCCGCCGAGCTTGAGCCGCCCGGTGGGAATGTGGCGCACCGCCGCGAGGTCGTCCAGCGAGGGCGTGCCGCTCAGCTTCACCTCGATGGGGTAGAGCCTGCCGTTCTCCTCCAGCAGCATGTCAACCTCGCGCCCCGCCTTGTCGCGGAAGTAGCTGATGCGGCAGGTACGCCCGTTGTTTGCGTACCCGCGCAGCAGCTGGCCGAACACCCAGCTTTCCACGATGTGCCCTAGCAGCGGGCTGTTCTTCAGGTGCGCGGCGGAGGTGATGCCCGCCAGCCACGCGCACAGGCCGGAATCCATGAAGTGCATCTTAGGCGCCTTCACCAGCCGCTTGGTGGAGTTCGTGCAGTACGGGTGCAGCATGGTGATAATGCCGGAGGTCTCCAGGATGGATATCCAGCGCTTTGCCGTGCTCGGTGACAGCTCCGCAGCCTGCGCCACCTTCGCGTAGGAGAGCTGCGGGAATGCGGCGTGCGTATGTACAAAATAGTACCTAGTACATAGTAAATAGTAAATCCGCTCACACATCCATGGCGTTCTGGTCGTCGAGGATGCCGGATTTCTCCAGGTAGTAGTCGTACCCTCCGGCGTAGGGGGTGAGGGTTCCCTGGTTGATGTGGAGGGTCTTTTCCGCGAGTGCGCGGATGAAGTGGACATCGTGGGAGATGAAGACGAGCGTGCCCTCGTAGCGTTTCAAGGCCTGGGAGAGGGCCTCCACGCTCATGAGGTCCAGGTGGGTGGTCGGCTCGTCCATGAGCAGGAGGTTGGGCGGGTTCACCAGGAACTTGACGAGGCTGAGGCGGGATTTCTCGCCGCCGGAGAGCACCTCCACGCGCTTTTCCACATCAAGCCTGCGGAAGAGGAATGAGCCGAGGATGCCGCGGGCCTCCTCCTCGCGCAGCTCGGGGTCGGCCTTCATGATTTCCTCCAGCACGGTGAGGTTGGGCGTGAGGTTTTCCGAGCGCATCTGGGAGAAGTAGCCGATGCGGGTGGTGGTGCCCACCGTGCGCTTGCCTTCGTCGATGGGCACCACGCCCGCCAGGATTTTCAGCAGGGTGGACTTGCCCGCGCCGTTGGGGCCCACCAGCACGATGCGGTCGCCGCGCTCGATGAGGAGGTCCAGGTTCTTGTAGATGCGCTTGTCGCCGTAGCTCTGGCCGACCTTCTCCAGCTCGATGACGCGCTGCATGCTGCGCGGCGGTTGGGGGAAGATGAATTTGAAAACCTTTCTCGCCTGCTTGGGCTTCTCGATGATTTGCATCTTCTCCAGCTGCTTGACGCGGCTCTGCACCTGCGCGGCCTTGGAGGCCACGGAGCGGAAACGGTCCACGAAGGCCTCGATGTGGGCGATTTCGCGCTGCTGGTTGCGCCAGGCGGCCAGCTGCAGCATGTAGCGCTGCTCCTTGAGCTCCAGGAAGCGCGTGTAGTTGCCGGAGTAGCGCACCAGCTGCGCGTTCTCGATGTCGTACACCGTCTCCACCAGCGAATCCATGAAGTCGCGGTCGTGCGAAATCATGAAGATGGCGCCGGGGTAATTGCCCAAATAGCGCTGGAACCACAGCAGGCTCAGCAAATCCAGGTGGTTGGTCGGCTCGTCCAGCATCAGCAGGTCCGGCTCCGCCACCAGAAGCTGCGCCAGGTGCGCGCGCATCACCCAGCCGCCGCTCATCTCGCGCGCCGGGCGGTGGAAATCCTCGTCCTTGAAGGCAAGACCCTTCAGGATACGCTTGGCCTTGGGCTCCAGCTGGTAGCCGTTGGCGGCAATGAAGGTGTCCATGGCGTGGGCGTAGGCGTCGCTGGTGTTGTCGCCCTTGGCCTCGCACTCCTGGAGGGTGCGGATGGCCTTGCCCATCTCCGGGGTGATGCTCATGGCAATCTCCAGCACGGTGCGGTCGGAGGGGTCGCCCGCCTCCTGCGGCAGGTAGCCCACCACCGCGTAGTCGTCCATCACAATGTCGCCCTCGTCCGGGGTGTCCTCACCCAGAATCATGCGGAAGAGGGTGGACTTGCCGGCGCCGTTGGGCCCCACCAGCGCGATGCGCTCTCCCCAGTTCACGGTGAGTTCCGTGTTGGCGAAGAGGGTGCGCCCGGAGTGGGCCTTGGTGAGCTTCTTGATGGTGAGCATGTGCCCGCCATCCTACCACCCGCACCCGTTTTCATCAAGGCGATACTATGCCATCCCGATAGTATATCCTTTCATCTCCGCACGCCGTGTGGTATGCTTGCCGCATGCCCACCATCCGGCAGCTGACCGTGGAGAGCCTTGCGCATTTGCAGGCGCAGGGACAGGCGCGCGCCGTGGTGGATACGGGTGCGCGCGCCATCTTGCGGGACTGGATGCTGCACCCGCGGCAGGCCGCGCCGGGCAAAGCGAAACCGGATGCCGCCGCCATGAGCGTGGAGGAAAAGCTGGCGTACCTGCGGGAGCGCGCTGCGGATTGGAAACCCGCGCGTGCGCTCGGCACGCTGCGCGAGAAGATGGTGTTTGCCGTGGGCAACCCGCATGCGCGGCTCATGCTGGTGGGCGAGGCCCCCGGCTACGACGAGGAGCGCCTGGGCGAACCCTTTGTGGGGCGCGCCGGGCAGAAGCTCAACCAGGTGCTGCAAGCCATGGGGCTGGAGCGCGGGGACGTGTACATCTCCAACATCTGCAAGTGGCGCCCCTCCATGGGGGAGGGGCAGGGCATCGGCAACCGCGCGCCCACTCCGCAGGAGATTGCCGCCTGCGTGAAGATTGTGCTGGCGGAGATACGCGCCATCGGCCCGCAGTGCATCGTGTGCCTGGGCGGCACGGCGGGCAACGGCTTGCTGGGGCTGCAGGGTGTCTCTGTGGGAGCCCTGCGCGGCAAGTGGCACGAGTGCCAGGGCGTGCCCGTGCGCGTGACCTACCACCCCAGCTACCTGCTGCGCAACGAGGCGCTTTCCTCCCGCCGCGCCGTGTGGGAGGACATGCTCGCCGTGATGGAGCGGCTGGGCATGCCCGTCTCCGAGAAGCAGCGCCGCTATTTCACCCGGCCATGAAGCGCGCCGCCGCCATCGTTTTCGCCCTGGCGCTTGCCGCCTGCCACCACAACGAGCGGCTGGCGGATGCCGCCGCGGAGGGCAACGCCGCCGCCCAGTACGAGTACGGACGCCGCCTGCTGGGCGGTGGGAA
The DNA here is from genome assembly GCA_024405435.1 of Akkermansia sp. Taxonomy (GTDB): domain Bacteria; phylum Verrucomicrobiota; class Verrucomicrobiia; order Verrucomicrobiales; family Akkermansiaceae; genus Akkermansia. The sequence goes on from JAKSOU010000064.1 coordinate 3,989, forward strand.
GGGCCTGTCCGCCAACCCGCACCAGGCCGCGCTCTGGCTCACGGCGGCGTCTCTGCGCGGCCACGCCAAGGCGCAGTCCCTGCTGGGCTGGTGCTACGCGGTGGGGCGCGGCGTGGAGAAATCCCCCGCAAAATCCCGCCGGTGGTACGAGGCCTCCGCTCGCCAGGGCAGCGCGGTGGCATGCCTGGAGCTCGCCAAATCCAGCCTGCGGGAACACTGCGAACCCGATGCCGCCCACTGGCTCCAACCCCTCGCCGAAGCCGGATTCCCCGGCCCCCAGAATGTCCTCGGCAAGCTGCTGCTGCTCGACAAGGGCGGTGCCATCCCCCAGGCGGAGGCCCAGCGCTACCTGCGTTTCGCCGCCATGAACGGCGATGCCGAGGCCTGCCTGCTCATGAGCTACTGCTATGCCAAGGGTATCGGTGTGCCCAAAAACACCACCCTCATGAACAGCTGGCTGCGCCTCGCCGCCCAGCAGGGCAATCCCACCGCGGCTGGGATTGTCTCACCCCCTCGCGGCGGAGGCTCCGAATTGAAATAACCGCAAATCGCATCTATGGTGCCAAGGTGTCCAGAGGGTGGCACCCGTACAAGTCTTGGATGGTGTAGGCGTGGCGGGCGCGTATTCCATGAGCGCCGCCTTTTTCGTCATTCCCCCTTTTTTTGATTGAAAAAACGGGGGCAGGGGAGTAGAATGCGCCCGCATGGGCGCGGTGGCGCCCGCAGCGTCCATTTTACCAGATATATCTATCATGAATACGACATACAGCACCATCGATGCCAACGAGGCCGTGGCCTCCGTGGCCTACCGCTGCTCGGAAGTGGCGGCCATCTATCCCATCACGCCTTCCTCCCCCATGGGCGAGTCGGCGGAAACTTGGACCTCCGTGAACCGCAAGAACCTGTGGGGCACAGTCCCCTCCATCGTGGAGATGGAGAGCGAAGCCGGCGCCGCGGGCGCGGTGCACGGCGCGCTGCAGACCGGCTCCCTGGCCACCACGTTCACGGCGTCCCAGGGCCTGCTGCTGATGATTCCGAACATGTACAAGATTGCGGGTGAGCTCACGCCCTGCGTGTTCCACATTGCCGCCCGCGCGCTCGCGGCGCAGGGCCTTTCCATCTTCGGCGACCACAGCGATGTGATGGCCTGCCGCGCCACCGGATTCGCCATGCTCTGCGGCGCCAGCACCCAGGAGGCTCCGGACATGGCCGCCATCGCCCACGCCGCAACCCTCAAGAGCCGCGTGCCCTTCATCAACTTCTTCGACGGCTTCCGCACCTCCCACGAGGTGGGCAAGATTGCCGATATCACGGACGACACGCTGCGTGCCATGATTGACCAGAAGCTGGTGGACGAGTTCCACAGCCGCGGTCTCACGCCGGATGCCCCCGTGGTGCGCGGCACCGCCCAGAACCCGGATGTCTACTTCCAGGGCCGCGAGACCGTCAACAAGTACTACAACGCCGTTCCCGCCATCGTCAAGGACTGCATGAAGCAGTTCGGCGAGCTCACAGGCCGCCACTACGACGTGGTGGAATACATCGGCAGCCCGGAGGCCACCCGCGTCATCGTCATCATGGGCTCCGGCGCGGAGGCCTGCCTGGAGACCGTGCAGGCCATGGGCGGGGACGTGGGCGTGCTCAAGGTGCGCCTGTACCGCCCGTTCCCCGCGGAGGACGTGATTGCCGCGCTGCCCAAGACCGTGAAGAAGATTGCCGTGCTGGACCGCACCAAGGAACCCGGCAGCCAGGGCGAGCCGCTCATGCAGGACGTCACCCAGGCGCTCTACGCCGCCAAGGCAGCAGGCACGCTGCCCTTCGAGATGCCCGTCGTCGTGGGCGGCCGCTACGGCCTCGGCTCCAAGGATTTCACCCCCGCCATGGTCAAGGGCGTGTACGATGAGCTCGCCAAGCCGCAGCCCATGACTGGATTCGCCGTCGGCATCGAGGACGACGTGACCGGCAAGAGCATCGCCTACGACCCGGAATACTCCACGGAGTCCCCGGAGGTGACGCGCTGCCTGTTCTACGGCCTGGGCTCGGACGGCACGGTGGGCGCCAACAAGGACGCCATCAAGATTATCGGCAAGCACACGGACCTGTACGTGCAGGGCTACTTCGAGTACGACTCCAAGAAGTCCGGCTCCTCCACCATCTCGCACCTGCGCTTCGGCCCCAAGCCCATCCACAGCACGTACTTCATCCACAGCGCCAACTTCATCGCGCTGCACCAGCCCAGCTTGCTGAACATCCTGGACTTCCTGAAGAACGCCGCGGACGGCGCCACCTTCCTCATGAACACCGCCGTGGCCCCGGACAAGGTGTGGGATTCCCTCCCCGCCCGCATGCAGCGGCAGATCATCGACAAGCACATCACCATGTACTGCATCGATGCCTTCAAGGTGGCCAAGGCCACCGGCATGGGCGGCCGCATCAACATGATCATGCAGACCTGCTTCTTCAAGCTCTCCGGCGTGATTCCCGCGGACGAGGCCATCGGCTACATCAAGGAAGCCATCAAGAAAACCTACGGCAAGAAGGGCGAGGAAGTCGTCGCCAAGAACATTGCCGCCGTGGACGCCTCCCTGGACAACCTCCACAAGGTCACCCTCGGCACGGAAATCACCGGGCATGAGATTCCCCCCTGCGTGCATGGCGACGCCCCCGCGTTCGTCAAGGATGTCCTCGGCAAGATCATCGCCGGCAACGGCAACGACGTCAAGGTCTCCGAGATGCCCGCCGACGGCACCTTCCCCAGCGGCACCACCCAGTACGAGAAGCGCAACCTCGCCCTCATGATTCCCGTGTGGGAGCCGGAGAAGACTGAAACCTCCAAGGCCTGCATCCAGTGCGGCAAGTGCACCACCGTGTGCCCGCACGCCGCCCTGCGCGCCCAGATGGCCGACCCCGCCGACCTCGCGGGCGCTCCCGCCACGCTCAAGTGCGCGGATGCCTCGAAAATGCACAAGGAATGGCAGGGCAAGAAGTTCATCATCCAGGTGTCCGCATCGGACTGCACGGGCTGCACGCTCTGCTCCCGCGTGTGCCCCACGGGCAGCCTGATCATGACTCCCGCCGCCCAGGCCCTCAAGCCGCAGGCGGAGAACTGGGAGTTCTTCGACAAGCTGCCGGACCCGGACCGCACCAAGCTCAACGGCTCCGTGGTGCGCGACGCGCAGTTCCTGCGCCCGCTCTTCGAGTTCTCCGGCGCCTGCGCCGGATGCGGCGAGACGCCCTACATCAAGGCTCTCACCCAGCTCTTCGGCAACCGCCTCGTGGTCTCCAACGCCACCGGCTGCTCCTCCATCTACGGCGGCAACCTGCCCACCACACCGTGGTCCCACGGCAAGGACGGCCTCGGACCCGCCTGGAGCAACAGCCTCTTTGAGGACAACGCCGAATTCGGCCTCGGCTTCCGCGTCTCCCTCGACAAGAAGCAGCAGTTCGCCCTGGAGCTGCTGGACGCCGCCGCCGATGCCGTCGGCGCCGAGCTGGTGCAGGCCATCAAGGATAACCCGCAGAAGACCGAGGCGGACGTGCAGCGCGCACGCGAGACCGTGGCCGCCATCAAGGCCGCCTGCGGCGACAAGCCCGAGCTTGCCGCCCTCAAGGCTCACGCCAATTACCTCGTCCGCAAGTCCGTCTGGATCCTCGGCGGCGACGGCTGGGCGTACGACATCGGCTACGGCGGCCTCGACCACGTGCTGGCCTCCGGCCGCAACATCAAGGTCATGGTGCTGGACACCGAGGTGTACTCCAACACCGGCGGCCAGTGCTCCAAGTCCACCCCGCGCGCGGCTGTGGCCAAGTTCGCCACCAGCGGCAAGGACCAGGTCAAGAAGGATATCGGCTACATGGCCATGACCTACGGCAATATCTACGTCGCCGCGGTCGCCCTCGGCGCCAACGACGAGCACACCCTCAAGACCCTCGTGGAGGCTGAGGAGTATGACGGCCCCGCCCTCATCATCGCCTACAGCCACTGCATCAACCACGGCATCAACATGGCCGACGGACTCGACCGCCAGAAGGCCGCCGTGGACTGCGGCCGCGTGCTGCTCTACAACTTCAACCCGGACAACGTCAAGCAGGGCAAGAACCCGCTCACCATCAAGAGCAAGGCCCCCAAGATGTCCGTGCGTGAAGCCCTGGTGGGCGCCGACGGCAAGGGCGGTGAGAACCGCTTCCGCCTCCTCGCCCGCGGCAACAAGGAGCGCTTCGAAAAGCTGCTGGCCCTGGAGGAAGGCGATGTCAAGCACCGCTGGAACCTCTACCAGGCCCTTGCCGCCATCGATTACACCGCGGAAGCGGAGTAATCGGGATTTACAATTGACAATTTACGATTGACGATTTGTAAATAGCGCGCGCGCTCCGCACGCGGAAACATTACAAGCCCGCCCGGCATTCTGCCGGACGGGCTTAATGTGTGTGCAGACAGCGGGTGGCTTCAATTCCTATCTCGCCATTTGTTCAAAAGCCCCATTTGATTTTGTCTGTCACACGTAAGGCTGCTGGATTCGGGCATTGGACCCGGGGCACGCCGCCGGAGACGCGGAATTGAAAAAACGTAAATCGTAAATCCGTGATTTCTCCCTTGCATTCCTGCCTGTTGGGGAGTACATTATCCCTTGTATGAATATTCCGCTTTTTAAGAAGCTGTGCGAGGCGACAGGCGCGCCCGCGTTCGAGTACGAGATCCGTCAGGTCATCATCGATGAAATGGCACCCCTGGCCGACGACGTCTGGGTGGACAACGTTGGAGACGTCATCGCCCTCATCAAGGGCAAGAGCTCCGACGAGCGCATCATGTGCGCCGCCCACATGGATGAAATCGGCTTCATCGTGCGCCATATCGACAACGACGGCTTCATCCGCATCCTGCCGCTCGGCGGGTTCGACCCGAAGACGCTCACCGCGCAGCGCGTGGTGGTGCACGGCAAGAAGGACCTCCCCGGCTGCATGGGCGTGAAGCCCATCCACGTCATGACCCCCGACGAGCGCACCAAGATGCCCGCCATCACGGATTATGTGGTGGATGTGGGCATGACCAAGAAGGAGGTGGAGAAGTGGGTCTCCGTGGGCGATTGCATCACCCGCGTGGGCGACCTCGTGGAGATGGGCGACTGCCTGAACGTGAAGAGCATCGACAACCGCGGCGGCTGCTACATGCTGGTGGAGGCCGTGCGCCAGCTCAAGAAGGCCGGCATCACCCCCATGTACGACCTCTACGCCGTCTTCACCGTGCAGGAGGAAGTGGGCCTGCGAGGCGCTCAGGCGTCCACGCTTGCCATCCAGCCCACCTTCTCCTTCGCGCTGGACACCACCATCGCGTTCGACACCCCCGGCAGCGGCGCGCACGACAAGTGCACCGTGCTGGGCAAAGGCGCGGGCGTGAAGGTGTACGACAGCACCATGATCACCGACAGCCGCGTGGTCAAGTACATGGTGGCCTTGGCGGAGGAGGGCAAGATTCCCTACCAGCTGGAGCTCCTTTCCGCGGGCGGCACGGATGCCGGCGCCCTGCAGAAATTCGCTGCGGGCGGCTCCATCTGCGGCGCCCTCTCCATCCCCGTGCGCAACGTGCACCAGAGCATTGAGATGGCGCACAAGACGGATGTGCAGGCCTGCGTGGACCTCCTGGCCGCCAGCATCGCCAATCTGGACCGCTGGGATTGGAGCTGGGAGAGGAAGGAGCGCAAGCTCGCCCCCAAGAAGCCCGCAAAGTCTGCCAAGAAACCCGCTCCTGCGAAGAAGGCTCCCGCCAAGAAAGCCCAGCCCAAGCGCAGGAAGTGACGCTTCACCGATAACCTGTCACCAAAGGGCCGTCCGCCATCCGCGGATGGCCCTTTCAGTGTACCCAACCGCTCATTATGGCAGGCCTGGATTCTGTGCCTTTCCCGCGGGTTTGGTGGCGGTATGCGGGTTGGAGATGCCGTAGGGGGAAATGATTCTGAAATCGAATCGGGGCGGCAGGGGCTCCGTTGAGGCGAACGACAACCCAAAGCTGATGCTCTCGCCCGGCTTGAGCCTGTGTGTGCGACTGTACCAGTTGGATGTAACCACCGTGTGGAAGCCGTTTATCACGGGGCTCGTGCTGAGTGTGTAGGAAATGGGATTGGTGTCAATGTCCAGGTCTTCGTCCACGGCGTAATTGGTCATGCTCACCGTCACGCTCAACACGTTTTCGTTGCCGTATTCATGCCATGTGTAGTCGTCGATCGAAAGCGGTGGGAGGAGATTTCCCATAATGGGGGATTCCCATTTGTACAAGGTTGTGGAGTCACCCTCATTGGACAGCATTTCCACGCAGGCGGCGCTGTCTTCCTCCCTTGCAATATCGAGCGCGGTTCTCCCCTTGGCTGCTTCCTCGAAGCACCACTCGCCCCCGGTGACGGCGGAAACGTTGGCGCCGCGGCCTATCAGCAGCTGAACCATGTCCGCATCGTTCCAGAAGGCGGCGGTCATCAGCGGCGTTGATCCATCCAGGCGGACTCGGCCCTCGATATCCGCCCCGGCATCCAGCAGCAGCTCCACCATCTTGTATTCCTTCATGACCACTGCCAGCTGCAGCGGCGTGTATTGCTCCACCCCGCAAAAGGGAAACCCGGTACCGGGCCTCAGGACGGTATGTGAGGTCTGCACCCGCTTCTCCAGGTCCGCGCCCAGCGCAATGCACTTTTTCACCCCCTCCACGTTGCCCTCGGTAATGGCTTCTTGCAGCGGCGTGTAGCTCATCATCCCCGTTTCGCGGCTCAGCTGCACCGCCAGGTTCACGTTGTCGGCGGTCACTTCATCCCAGTGCACTTCCATGTGCAAGCCGTGGTCCCAGTGCCAGTGGAATGGGGCCACATGGTGGAAGGTGGGGGAATCCCGGTGCGTGGGGGCAGGGGATGTTGGAAGACACCACACTGCACCAGCGGCCAGCATGATAGCCGCCGCCGCTACGACCAGCGCTGTTTTGTGTCTCCTATGCATGGTGTAGAATCCTTTGTTTCTCTTTCA
>JAKSOU010000065.1 GCA_024405435.1 Akkermansia sp.
TCAAGTGGTGCCGCAAGGCCGCCGAGCAGGGGTATGCCCCCGCGCAGTACATGCTCGGCTGTGACTACCACAGCGGTGGCCCCGTGGAAAAGAATATGCAGGAGGCCATCAGATGGTGGCGCATGGCTGCGGAACAAGGAAACGCCGATGCCCAGAGGGAAATGCGGAAGGTTGAGAAATGCGAGGAAATCCGCAAAGCCGCCGAGCAGGGGGATGCCGAGGCGCAGTGCGAGCTCGGCAAGTGCTACTTGCGCGGCGAGGGCGTGCTGCAGGACAGTCGGGAAGCCGTCAAGTGGTACCGCAAGGCCGCTGAGCAGGGGTATGCCCCCGCGCAGTGCAACCTCGGCGAGTGTTACATGTACGCCCGCGGCGTGAAGTTGGACAGCCAGGAAGCCGCCAAGTGGTGCCGCAAGGCCGCCGAGCAGGGGTATGCCCCCGCGCAGGACTGGCTAGGCCGCTGGTATGGTTTCGGAGAGGGCGTGGAGATGGACGAGGTGGAGAGTCACAAATGGTACCGCAAAGCCGCCGAGCAGGGGTATGCCCCCGCGCAGTACGAGCTCGGCAAGTGCTACTGGTGCGGCGCGGGCGTGGAGAAAGATTTGATCCAAGCCGCCAGATGGTTGTGCAAGGCCTTGGAGCAGGATGATGATATTGAGTCTTGGTACATACCCGATGAGATTAAAGAAGAATTACGCCAAGCCGCAGAAAAGGGGGATGCAGAAGCGCAAGCGGAACTCCGCAGGCTTGAATCCAGGGAATAGGCCCCCCCGGACTCTACGCTCGTGGAAAAGTCGGCGCCAGATTTTATGATTCGGCGTAGACAAGGTGTGGTTGGTGTGCAATGATTGGCGCGGACGAGCGCATGAGAGATGCAACCCTTGGTGCCACGAACCACTCCGGCCCTGACGGACGGGGTGGTTCGGGGCACCAACGCCTGCACCTCTCCGAACGTTTTTCTTGGTAATTTACATCCACCCATAAAATCTGGCGCAATGCCGAAAAAAATCCACCGCACCCGCTGCCATGAAGCCCGCGCGTGGCTTGATTCCCGTTTGAAAATTCGCGGCCGTGATGGTAAAAGTGAAAAAAGTGCAAAAAAAATTCTGAAAAGGGGGCACGGGGTGAGTTAGGGGGATAGAGAAAGGCACCAATGACCACGGATGCACCAGGGACCTCCCCCGCCGACGGCGGGGTGGATTGGCGGGCTTGGCTGGAGACCTACGGCTCCCGCCTGTACGCCTATGCCAACGGGTTGGACGCCAACGAGGCGGACGACCTGGTGCAGCACGCCCTGCTGGGCGCGGTGAAGGCCGTGCGCGAGGGCCGCCTGCGCGCCAACGGCGACGATATCCTGCGCTACGCCTACACCAGCATCCGCCACGCCGCCTACCGCCATTTCAGCAACCGCAGCCGCCGCGGGCGCGTGGACTTTGCGTGGAGCGCGGAGCGTCCGTGGCTGGACGGCGCGGAGGCCGCGGAGCGCGCGCTGCTGTGCCGCTGCGTGGAATCCGCCATGCAGAAACTGCCGCCGGCGCATGCGGAGGTGGTGTTCCTGCACCTGTGGGGCGGGCAGACCTTCCGCGCCATCGGCGAAATCCTGGGAGAGCCGCCCGCCACCGTGTCCTCCCGCTACCTGTACGCCATCACCCTCATCAGAAAGCACCTCAACCTGTCATGACCGATCATCGCACAAACCCCGAAACCGCCGAACCCCTGCCGCCCCTGCCGCCGGAGCTCATGGAGCGTCTGCTGGCGGAAATCGAATGCGGCGCGCCCGCCACGGATGCCGAGGTGGCGGAGACGGAGGCGCTGCTGCTCTCCTGCCGCCTGCTGCCGCCCACGGAGCTGCAGGTGCACCGCATGCGGGCGGCGGTGCTGCCGCGCAGCTACGGCCGCCGCGTGCTCGCCGCCGCGGCAGCGCTCGCGCTGCTGGTCCTTCCCGCCGCCCTGTTCGTCATGCACGGGCGGGAAGACGGCACCATTCCCCTGCGCAGCCAAACCTACATCATCACCGACCCCGCCGACCGCTCGGAAATCATCGTCCGCGTGAAGGAACACGCCGTGGCGGTGCCGGACGACGTCATCTGATACCCCGCACCATGAAACACGCCATCACAGTCCTGATACTCGTCTGCATGTGCATGCTGCATGCAGACGCCGCACCCGTGCTTGGCGTGAAGCCTGCGGCGTGCGCGGAGGGCAGGGGTGTGGTTGTGGAGCGAGTGGAGCAGGGCACCCCGGCCGCGCTGTCCGGCATCCGGGAGGGTGATGTGCTGCTGGCGCTGGACGGTGCGGAGGTTTCCGCGGAAACCCTGCCGCAGATGCTCTCCACCCGCCGCGCGGGAGAGACCGTGCAAATATCCGTGCGGCGCGGGGATGAGGAAGTGCAGCTGGGCGTGTGCCTGGCCGCCCGCGCCTCCGCAGTCCCCGTTCCCGCCACCGCGGAACCCGCGCTGCAGCAGGAGCTGCGCACCGCCAAGCAGCGCATCCGCGTCCAGCTGGCGCGCCTGGGTGCCGGGGCAGATGTGGCCGAGCTCAACGCCGCCTTCGCAGACCTGCAGAAGGCCGCCGCCGCCCTGGTGGGCGGAGGCGACAGCACCCTGGTGCTCTACGATGCCCAGGGCAGCGTGCACATCGGGCGCGTGGACGGCATCCTGCGGGTTTCCCTCTACGACAAGGAGAACAACCGCCAGGTGAGCGCCCCCGTGGCGGATGACGGCAGCGCGCCCGCCGCCGTTGTCACGCGCTGCCGCACGCTCGTGACCGTGCAGCACCACAGCCGCGCTGAACGCAGCGGCATGCGCCCCGGCGACACCGTGCTGAGCGTGGCCGGCCAGCCCGCCGGGGACGAGGAGGCGCTCAAGCTCATGCTGGAGACCGCGCCCGCCGGGGCGGAGCTCCGCGTGTGGCGCGTGGACCACCCCGTGACCCTCGGCCTGGCCCCGAAGGCGGCCGACCACCCGCGGCCTTCCCTGAAAGTGGACTGGGACGCCATGGAGGAAAAGGAACTGCGCGACGAGGAACTGCGCGGCGACATGCTGGAAGAGCTGCGCCGCGAGCACCCGGACCCCGCCGTGCTGCTGCGCGGGCTGGAAGCCATGGACACGGAATCCATCACCTTCTTCAGCCGGGATTGCAGCGTCACCCTCTTCGCGCGCAACGGCCGCGCCTACCTGCGCGTCACGGACGACGAGCTGTCCTCCCTCTATGAAATCGGCGCTCCCGGCACGCAAAACGAGCTGCCGAAGGAGCTGCACCCCATCCTCTCCGAACTTGGAAACCTCCCCTGAACCCCCATCATGAAACAATACCTCATCGCCATTCTCGCATGCTGTGCCGCACTCGCCCCCGCGCAGGAGGCCGCCCCCGCACTGAAAAAAGACATCACCGAACTGCTCGCGCAGCTTACCGCCCGCCAGGTCTCCGAACTGGAGCAGGGGTTCGGTGATGCCTTCAACACACCCGCCTTCCTCAAGCAGCTCAAGGCCGCTCTCGTGGCGGCGGAAACCCTGCAGGGCAAGGAGGACACCACCGTTTCGGAAACCATGGTCCTCGCCATGCTGGAGCGCTTCGAGTCGCGCGACATCGACCGCGCCGCGCTGACGGCGCGCATCGGCGAGCTGGTGAAGTCACGCCCCGCGCGCCTGAGCGAGCGCAGCCTGCTGAAGCTGGCGCAGCGCGTGGACACCGCCATGCAGCCCCTGCTGCAGCAGCGCGAGCGCGCCAAGGAGGATGCCGTGCTGGCGGCCAACGCCAAGCGCCCCGGCGTGGTCACGCTCTCCAACGGCGTGCAGGTGGAAACCCTGCCGGGCAACACCCCGCTGCGAGACATCGACCGTATCTCCGAGGAGAGCGGCATCTCCCGCCCCTTTTTCCACCGCACCACGCGCCGGGCCGTGTACGACGACCTGCCCGTGGAAATCCGCAGCGTGGGCGCGGAGATACCACGCGGCGGCGCCTGGGTGTTCTGGGTGCCCGGCAGCATTGCCGCCTCGCAGCAGCGGGAGACCATGGACAGGCATGCCAGGGAGACCACCGACCGCAAGGCCGCCATGCAGGACCTCTTCGATTCCACCGGCGGGGTCCCCATGAAACACGGTTCGGCCACTCCGCCCAAGGATGCGCCGCAAGCGGTCAAGCCCGGTGTCCACACGCCCGCCCTGCGCAAAATCACCGTCTGGAGGGATGGTCCGGACTCCCCCATCCAGCCCCTGCCGGACGTGATGCAAAGCTCCCACTGACCACCCCTGAAAGACATTGGCGCCATGAACAAAACCAGCCTCATCCTTCTTCTGCTCGCCGCCCTGCCGCTCTGCGCGCAGGTGGACCGCTCCGCCACCGTGCTGCGCCCGCTCGGCGGGCAGGAGGCGCAAAACCGCGAGATGCAGGTGCAGCGCGTCCTCAACAAGCTCGCCACCGGAAACAAGGCCGTTTCGTTCGGCCAGTCCGCGCTGCCGCCGGAGGTCCGCTCCCGCCTGCACGACATCCTCATGCTCCCCGACCAGAGGCGGGCCGAGCAGGGCATCTCCGCCTGGCTGGACGAGTTGCTGCAGCGCGACATAGACCCCGCCGTTGCGGCGGATGAGGTGGTGCTGCTCAAGTGCCTGCAGGAAATTGTGGGCGACAGCAAGGACCGCGCGAAGGAGCAAATCGTGCGGCGCGTGCGCCACACCTTTTCCGGCACGGGCCCCGTGGACAACCGCAACCTCCAGGATTACCTGAACCAGGTGCTGCGCTGGGAGTCGTCGACCCTTCCCAGGTCCATGGCCATCGTGGATGCCGTCAACGGTGCCCCGCCGCGCTCCACCCTGCTGTTCTCGCACAGCGACAGGGCGTTCCCGTACCTGGCCAAGACCAACATGCTGTGGAGCAACCCGCGCACCTACGCACCCTACCTGCTTTCCCTGAACGACCCTAACACCGCCTCCCTGGTGGCGGTTCTCCTGCATGATGCCGATGGTCTGGAGCGCGCCGCGCGCCTCAACGGCGTGCAGCACTGGCGCTTCCCCTGGGGGCATGACCTGCCGGAGGCCGTGGACAAGGCGCTGGAGCTCATGGCCGCCCGCCGCCGCGCGGAGCTGCCGGATGCCGCCGCCGCGGGGGAGCTCATGAAGGCTGCCAAGTCATCCCCCGTCGGCATGCGCGGCTTCGCCCCGCGCTGCATCCTGGCCGCGGACCCCGCCGCATGCGCCTGGAAGCCGCTGTCCGACCCCAAGGCCTCGCTCTTCGAGATGCCGGATGCGAGCGCCGTGCACTTGGCCCAGTGGAACAACTCGCTGCTCGGCCCCAAGACCAAGCTCTCGGAGGACTTCGCCGCGCTGGAGGGGCAGATGGAGGCCCTGGCCAGGGAGAAGCGCCTGCCTGCCCTGCTGGTGTACTCCCTGGTGGAGGACGACCTCTCCCTGCCGGGCGGGGGACACCGCCCCTGGATGGACGTGGAGGGGTACGACTCCTGCCATGCCGTGATGCTGTTCGATATCACGGCGGAGGGCGTGGACGTGCTGGTGGACGAGAAGGGCCCGCGCTTCTCCAAGGATGATCCCAAGCTGCGCGCCGCCTACCGCAGCCTCAACCTGGCGCTGCACCGCTGCGTGCTGCGCATGGCCCTGCTGGAGCGTGATGGCAAGTCCGCCGTGCTGGACAAGGCTGCGGACCGCCTGGCGGCGTGCCTCAACAAGTACAAGGCCTGGCCCCTGCTGTGGAACCAGTACAGCCTGCGCGGCGTGAGTCCGCGCGCGTACCTGCGCCTCATCCGCGGGTTCAAGGGCCGCCGCAGCCTGCTCGCCGCCTTCTCCCATGTGGCCGCCGCCCCGGATGTGGAGGCCAACCTGGTGCTCACGGGGGAGCGCCCCACCGTGCAGAAGGTGGCGGATATGCTCACCGACCGCTGGATTTGCGATGGCGTGCTGGATGCCACCCCGCAGGAGCGCGCCGCCGCCCTGAACCACGCGCTGGAGATGGAGCGCGCCCACCCGGACAAGACTGTTTCCGGCACCCTGACGTGGTTCATGCACACCACCGTGCCGGATGCCCTGGGTGACGCCACCGCGGACAAGGCGGAGCTCTACCGCCGCGAGAACGGCTTCCGCGGCCTCTGCTCCGTGAGCCGCGCGGTGGACAAGGGTGATATCGCCGCCGCCAAGCGCATGCTCGCCATCATGGCCCCGCAGGGCGGAGATGCCTACGGCTCGCCCGCCACCAGGCTCGCCGCCGCGCGCATTGCCCGCGCAGAGGGCCGCAACGCGGAGGCCGACCGCCTGGAGAAGGATGCCGTGGCCCTCACCGCCTATCTGGTCAGCCTGTTTGATGGCCGCCTGAACAGCCGACTGGCGTATTTCGCCCTGCTGCGCTACGGTCTGGTGCAGGAGACGGAGCGCCTGCAGACGTTGCTGCCCAACAAATACGGCGATATGCACGCCGCCCTGGCGGAGGCCTACGCCGCCCGCGGCATGTACGGCGCCGCCGCCTACCACATGGAGGCCCTGCTGCACGGCGCGGTCTGCCAGTCCGCCCCTTCCTGCAACGGCAACGGTACGCACCGCGATGTGGCCCGCTGGCGCACCGCGGCAGACCTGTACCGCGCCGCCTACCTGCGCGGGATGGGCCACGCGGACCAGGCGGACCGCCTGGAGCAGGCCGCCCGCAAGGCCCAGCCCAAGCTGGCCGCCGCCGTGGACTGCTCCGCCCCCGCCGTGCAGGAGGACTGCTCCCTGCCGCAGGGGCTGCACAGCGCGGAGAGCCCCTTCGAGTCCCCCTTCTACACCTGGCATTTGGATGATGCGGAGGACGGCAAGCCCGCCACCGTGGAGGGCAGGATTACCTACGGCAACCTTTCCCCGGACAATACGGGCGCCAACTGGGTGCAGGTCATCCTGAAATCCGGGCGCTATCTCGTGCTGCCTGTCGCGGCGCTCCCCGCGGAGGATGTCGCCAACGTCAAGGATTGGACGCAGCGCAACGGCATCCGCCAGTTCCACACCACCTACGGTCTCAACTTCTACGGCAAGCCCTTGGAGATGGTGCAGGACAAGCCATTCCGCGACCCCGGCTTCCGGCCCCACGGCGTCAAGATCACCCACGGCAAGCGCGTGCTCTTCCAGAACATGTCCGGCGGCCGCTGCTACCACTACACGGAAGCCCTCAAGGAGCCAGACCGCAAGGCGCTGGAGGACTCCATGCAGCCCGTCCACGGGCCAGACACCAAGCTGCGCACCTTCGCCACCCTGGTAGAGGCGGAGGCGGACGCCATGCTCAACGAGCGCAATGTGCTCTGCCTGCTGCTCGGCAAGCACGGAAGCCCGGCAGACCAGGCGTTCCGCGCCATGGAGCAGAAATCCCCGGACACCGTGGGCGAGTGGAACTTCGCCTTCTCCATTGTGCCCTGCTACCAGGACGCCCAGGGCAACTGGGAGCCGGAGGCGCAGCGCGTGCTGGACTACGCCGCCCCCGCGCTGGAGCTGCTGCCCGCGCCCGGTACGCCCGCCTGGCAGCGTGAGCTCGATCAGGGCATCGGGCTGGAGCTGCCCACCTTCGGTCTCACGGGCTGGCTCATCAAGTCGGATACGCAAATTTCCGCGCGCACACGCTTCGTGTTTCCCGGTGTGGACCTGCCGGATGCGCGCGTGGCGGAGTTCTACGCCGCCATCAAGGCCAAGGACGCCGCCAAGGTGGAGCGCATGCTCACGGAGACTCCCGCGCTCGCCAAGGCCCCGCTGCGCCTGGAGCACAACAACCCGCTCTTCGCGGCACTCCCCACGTTCAACGCACGCATTGTCGATTCCCTGCTGGAGCACGGCGCGGATCCCAACTCCCTCAACAACGACCAGATGACCGTGCTGCACATGCACGCCACCTACCCGCCCGCGCCCGCCGTGCTGGAAACGCTCCTGCGCCACGGCGCCAACCCCAACGCCCCGTCCATGGACCATGTGAACAAGACCTTCGTCTACCCCGCGGGCTTCTTCAACAAGGACCCCAAGCAGCTGGAGGCCGTTGTTGACGCCGGGGCGGACATCTCCCGCCGCGACGGCATGGGCTACGGCGCGCTCGCCCGCATGAGTTACATGCCGGAGTTTGTGGACCTGCTGTGCAAAAAGTACAAGGCGGATCCCAACGAGAGCGCCGCGGACGGCACGCGCCCGCTCTCCGGCCATGTGCAGATGCCGCTCCACCCGGATGCCGTGGACAAGCTGCTCTCCTACGGTGCAGACCCCTACCTGCCCACCGTGGATGCCGCATGCATCCAGCTCGCTCCCCCTGTTGCCACCAACCGCGCGCCCGGGCTCAAATCCACCGCGCGCCGCCGCAGCCCGGATAACACGCCGCATTTCGCCACGCTCCTCTGCTACGCCCATGATTTCCGCGCCATGCTGGATGTCATGTTCAAGCACAACATCGACTTCTCGCGCAAGGATGCCGATGGCAACGGGATTCTCGGCCACCTCATCAAGAGGGGTTGCGCCGGGGAGCTCTCCTTCCTGGACGAGCTCATTGCCCACGGCGCGGACATCCACGCCACCTTCGACGGCAAGCCGCTGCTCTACCACCTGGTGGATTCCTCATACGCCCCCGCACCGTTCAGCAGGGACGGAAACGACCCCGCGCGCAAGCTCGCCTTCGCCTTCGAGACACTGGTGGCCCACGGCCTGGACCCCTACCAGCCCTACGCCGGATTTGACGATGTCTTCGACTACGCCGAATCCCAAACCACAGATGAAGCCGGCGTCCGCCGCCCCCGCACCGCCAAGTTCTTCAAACCCTTCCTGGACGACTGGAAGACCAAGCACCCCAAGGGGAATTGAGGATTTGGGATTTCAGATTTGGGATATGATGAGTCCCCGCGCAGCATGGCGCGGAAGATGAAACATTTTGGCCCGCGCCGTTAGGCGAGCGAACTTTAGTTCCGCAGGAACGTCTATCTTTAGCCACGGATGAAATCCGTGGGGCACCACCCACGCATACTAACCACGGAAAGTGCCCGACGGCCCCCGCAGGGGCGCACCGCTTGCGGTGCGGTAAGGGCACTTGGCCAGCCGCGCAGCGGCTGCCCGCAGGGCGAGCCACCAATGGGGTTGGTGGCGAGGCAACGCCCCCGTATGGGGGTGTGGACTCACGCCAAGGGGCGCTCCTCTCCGTGGCCCGCTGCCTCTACCCACACCCAAAACCATCCAAATATGGGAAAATTTGAGCATTTTGCCCGATAAAGGAGCGCAGTGTTATTAGTTCGCGGGGTGTTATATTAGGCGGGGGATAGTAGAGTCGTGGGTATAGTGTAGAGCCGCGCTGCGCGGATAACATCGCGCATGTCGCGCTTGTTGTGCGGCGGCATTCGCCCGCCTACGCCGAAGGCTGCGGCGTGACGAGACCGCCGCACTCCACCACGCGCCGCATGGCGCGCGAACATTAAGCCGCCGCGCGGCGACAACTTTTTCCAGCCCAGGGCGTAAGCCCTGGGGGTGTCCCCGCGTGCGCTACCATTAACGTAACCCCGCCTTGCGCGGGGTGAATACACGCCAAGGGTTGCAGCTCCCAAGGTCAAGGAAGTCGTGGAGCGCATGGTGCAGCTGCAAGAGGAAAGCCAGAAGATGGATGTGGAGGCGGACGACGCCATCCTTGAGCAGGCCCTCAAAATCATGCAGGACGAACCGGCCACGGAGGCCCTGCCCCTCATCGTCAACATGCTCCACGACAGCAACTACCACGGCTCGGCCGCCCTGCGGGAGGCCCTGGCACCGGTTATCGGCGACAGTGCAACACAGGGAAGTTGACGATTTGCCATCACGGCCGTTCCCTCATCATTCGGGCTGCTTGGGCAGATTCCCCGTCACGGAGTTGTGGGGCGGCTCCCTCAGGAACAACTGGGGAGAGAGGCGCATGGTATCGGTGTAGAAGTAGTACAAGCACTCCTCCCCCGCCCCGCATTTGACGCTCATGTAGGACGGCACCTTTTCGGGCACCTTGGCCTGCGGGAACTGAAACTCGGCAGTGTGCAGGACCTTGGTCAAGGGAGTGATTTTCGCCTCGACGGTGATTTCTTCCGATGCGTCCATGTCGTGAACCGTCACCGTGAGGGGGAGGGTGTCGCTTTCAATCGGCGAGCCGGAAAGGATGTAGGCAAGCATGTTGTAGTGGGCAAAGGGCTTCACCTTCCCCGCCTCGATGCTGCCGCCCGGCGGAAATCCATCCGCACTGCAAACAAAACAATCGCCCGGCTCCAAATCAACCGTCTCCAGCATCAGGCTTGCATAGCGGGCTGCCAAACTGTTCTCCGCCAGGGTCCTTGCCACAAGCACAGACTTTTGAAACTCCAGGTCTTTTTTGAATGCATGGATACCGAGCGCCCCTGCAGCTATCAGCAGCAGCGCAATCCCGGAATATAGATATGCCTTCTTCATCTGTCCGCGATACTCTATACCCCTGATAAGCGGAAAATCATCCGAATGCACGCTTTTTAGCCAAGGAGATCACCGCCTCCCCAGACATCGACGCCTACTCCCATTCGATGCTTGCCGGGGGCTTGGTGCTCACATCGTAGAGGACGCGGTTGATGCCCTTGACCTCGTTGAGGATGCGGTTGGAGGCCTCGCGCAGCAGGTCGTAGGGCAGCTGCACCCAGTCGGCGGTCATGGCATCCTCCGAGATGATGGCGCGCAGGTTGGTGGCGAACTCGTAGGAGCGCTCATCGCCCTTCACGCCCACGGTCTTCACGGGGATGAGGCCCGCGTAGGCCTGCCAGCACTTGTCGTACCACTCCCACTTGCGGAGGGTGCCGATGAAGATGGCGTCGCACTCGCGGATGATGTCCAGACGGTCCTTGGTGACCTCGCCGGGGCAGCGCACGGCCAGCCCGGGGCCGGGGAAGGGGTGGCGCCACAGGATATCGTGCGGAATGCCCATGGAGGCGCCCAGCTCGCGCACCTCGTCCTTGAAGAGGAAGGCGAGCGGCTC
>JAKSOU010000066.1 GCA_024405435.1 Akkermansia sp.
TCGACTGGCAGAACCGGCGCGTGGTGGTGCGTCCCACCACATCCAAGACGGGCGGCGGGCGCGTGGTGCCGCTACGCTGCGGGAACATCGACGCCCTGCGGCATGACATCCCGCGCCGCTGGGTGCAGCGTTGGCGCGCGCTGCGCAAGGCGGCGGGCTGGAGCAAGGAGACAGCCCACCCCTGGCGGCAGGATGTTTGCCGGCATACGTTCGCCACGTACCACGCCGCGCATTTCAGGAATTTTGCGGCGCTGCAGCTAGAGATGGGACACCGCGACAGTGCGTTGTTGAGAACGCGATATATCTATGCCACCCACGGCGCGGATGGGAACGCGGAAAGCTTTTTCAAATGTACAATGTACAAAGGACAATGTACAAATTGAGAATAATGCCGCGCCTTTGGCGCGGGGAATTTGAGCCCCGCTTGCGGGGCAATGCGCGGCGGACTCGCCGCCGCATAACGAGCGCGTCAAGCGCGATGTTATCCGCAGCGCGGCGAACTACTTCGCACGCCACACTACCACCCCCGCGATAAAACACGCGCCAATAAAAAACATTGCCCTCTCTCTTACATCGCGCTCCTTTGCCGGGCAAAAAGCCCAAAATTTCCCAAAATATGCGGATTTTGGGTGTGATTTAGATGCATAGCGGGGTGAAAATCCGCTGGGCGTATATGCGTATGCAGTGATGGATGCAGTGATGGTGCAGTGATGGTGCAGAAATAGTGCTTGACATGCGCGTGGAAATAAGGTAGTGTACACGCATACACACCTCCCCCGCTTAATTCGGTGGCCTTGGTTGCCGAGCGCGCACATGGGGAGGTTATTTTTTCTCCTATGGAAAGCGATGCCCAATCCTTGACACGAGAGCAACAGGCAGACAAGCTGTTGCAGGAGGGGTTGGCTGCGGATAGGGTTGAGCTGCTGATGCGCTTGGACCACATCGGCTTCTACCGCATGAACGGGTACGCCCACACGTTTCGCGAGAGAGGGGACAACGGGGCGGCCCTGCCCAGGTTCCGCCCCGGCACGACACTGCGCGATGTGTGGGACTGCTACCGCTTCGACCGCAGCCTGCGGCTTTTGTTCCTGGATGCCATCGAGCGCATCGAGGTGTCGCTGCGCAGTCAGCTGGCGTATCTCCACACACAACAGAACGGCGCGTATGCGTATGCCGATGCGCAGTATTTCCCCAAGTGGAAGGGGTATGTGGACATCTGGAAGCGAGTGCGGTTCGACAGCCGCGAGGTGAACCGTAGCGAGGCCCTGCGCAACTTTTACGAGAGGGACGGCGGCGCGCACCAATACCCGCCGCTCGGGATTGCCATATCATGCATTGAGCTTGGCCCGCTGGTGTACTTTTTCGACTACTCCGACAAGCTCGCAGTGCGCAAGCACATCGTCCGCGCGTGGGGGATAGAATCGGCGTACATATCATCGTGGATGCATGCGCTGAACTACCTTCGCAACGATTGCGCGCACCATGTCCGCGTGTGGAACAAGCAGTTTTTCAAGCTGCCGCAAATTCCCAAATACAGCACAGACCGGCGGTGGTACTGCGAATATTCGGAAACGGAACAGGCGTGGGTGCTGCCGGCAAGCCGGCACCGCGCGCAACCCTGCGTGAGCTCCCACTCCCCCGCATGCTTCATGTTCGTGTGCCGGCACCTGATGCAGCGGATTGCCCCCACGTCGTCATGGCATCAACGCATGGAAGCTCTTTTGCACGCCTACAGCGCGAATGGCGGCGACCTCGGCATGATGGGGCTTCCCAGGCATTGGGAAACTCATCCCCTGTGGACAGGAGACGCAGTGCCCGGCACGCGATAACTGACGGCGGCGCATGCCGCCGCACAACGGGCGCGCCAAGCGCGATGTTAGCCGCAACGCGGCACGAACTATACCGCACACCACACCTAACCACCCACTATCCATAAAACCGCCAAACAAAATACTCCCCCGACTAATAACACTGCGCTCCTTTGCCGGGCAAAAAGCCCAAATTTCCCAATTGTGTGCGGGTTTTCGGGTGAGATTTACATGCCCAGCGGGGCGAAAATCCGCTATGCGCGCGTGCGGGGGATAGATGCGTAGTGCCCAACCCTTCTTTCTCGATCCGCTCTCGGCGTCCTGAATGATGACTCATCACGTTTGTGTCATAATCTTGCACTTTGGGCTGGACAAAACAGGCGGGGTGGCGTACATTTTCTCGCACACGCCGCAGGGCGTGAACGGCAGGATAGCTCAGTGGTAGAGCAGAGGACTCATAAGCCTTTGGTCGCGAGTTCAAATCTCGCTCCTGCTATTAGGAAGGGCCTCCCGGGCAACCGGGAGGCCCGGATTGTTTTTAGCGCTGCGGCTGCTTCTCTATCATGCGCAGGGCCAGCGCGCGGGTGGCGTCGTCACGCGCATCCAGGAACATCTGGACGGGAGAGACGAGGAGGGAGCCGTTGATTTCCACGGCATCCGCCAGGCAGACGTTCTGCTCAACGAGGTGGAGCACCACGTTGCCGCCCTCCGCCACCTCGGTGAGGCCGCACTCGCGGACGAAATCGTTCACGCGGAAGGGGTAGATGTGGCCGTGGAAGACATCCGGGCGCGGGGCCTCCGCATAGTGGGCGGCGGCGCTGGCGGCGGTGAGCCAGCAGCGTATGCCGCTGCGGCTGCGCACCTCGTTCACGCGCCACTCCAGCTGGTCCGGCGTCATATCCGTGCGGAAACGGCGCACGGCCTGCTGTGAGACGGCGTACTCGCGCGCCCAGGAGTTCATGAGGCCGGGCACGTTGGTGAGGCGGATGCCGTCCCTGGTGGGTTCCGCCCAAAGCTGGTCGCACAGGAAGGTCTTGACCTTGTGCACCAGGCCGATGCTGCAGCCGAGGGCCTCCGCAAGGTACTTGAGCTTCCAGGGCTTTTGCACATCCTGCACCAAGCGGCGCAGGATGGCGGAGGAAATGGGCGTGGTGGCGCTGAACACGGCCGGGCGGCGGCGCTTGCGCACCACCGTGTTGCGGTGCCCGCCCTCTGCAATGTACACCGTGCCGAAACAGACGCGGCAGTTGCCCGCCAGATCCATGCAGCCCACGCCGCGGTCCGCGCAAAGCTGCACCGTTTCCGGGGAAACGAAGGGCGACACCACCACAGGGTGCCCGCGCCACGCCTCACGGGATTGGATGGCGCGCAGCGTCACCGCCGGGTAGGCCTGCGCCATCACCACGATTTCCAGCACTTCATGCGTGCCGTCCTTCAACTCATACCGCACCAGGAAACCCTCGTGCGTGTCCTCCATAACCTCGCAACGGGCGGCAAACGGCACCTGCATCAGCACCCTGCACACCTGTTCCTTCGCTTCGTCCCTGTATTTCATGCTTGTTCTATTCCCCTGCGGGGTGAAGCGAGTGTACCAGCCTTAGCAGAAAAGTCAATCACTTTTTGCGGTGAAACATTGCGAAAGTGTGCAATATTTGCGCCTCTCTTCAGCTAATTAGCCGATGATTAGCCGCAGATTGGGCGATGGTGCTGTCAAGCGCCCCAGGCACCCTGTTTCCCGCCCCACGCAACGGGCACGGGAGAGCCGTCCGCGCGCAGGACCAGCAGGCGGCGCTCCCTGCGGCAGGCGGAGAAACCGCCGGGCAGGTTGACGCGGGCGGCGGGGGCATCCGGCGGCAGGATGGCATCCGCGGCCAGCACGTGGTCCTCCGCGAGGCCGGGCACGCCGGCGGCCTTCAGGAAGCGGGCCACGGCAGCCTTGCGCAGCGGGGCGGGCAGGGTTTCCACGCGCGGCAGGAACAGCCGCCCCTGCGGGTCCGTGAGCGGCAGCAGGGCCAGCGCGGCATCCAGGGCCTGCAGGGTTTCCTCCTGCAGCCTGGCGCTGCGGTTGAGCACGGGCGCCACATCCCGCCCCAGGGCGCGGGCGAGGGCGGGCAGCACCTCCAAGCGGATGCGGTTGCGCGCGGCATCCGGCACGGCGTTGGTGGTGTCCTCCCGCCAATCCTGCCCCTGCGCCTGCAGCCAGGCGGTGATTTGCGCGCGCGGCGTCTCCAGCAGCGGGCGCACCCAGGCGGTGGCGCCGTCATGCCGCACAGGCTGCATGCCGCGCGATCCGGCGGAACCGCGGGCCAGGCGGAAGAGCACGGTCTCCGCCTGATCCTCCGCGTGGTGGGCCAGGGCCACGGTGTTGCCGCCGCAGCGGGCGGCGGCCTGCGCCAGGATGGCGTGGCGTGCGCGGCGTGCGGCGGTTTCCAGGGATTCGCCGCATTCCGCAGCCAGCTGCGGCACGGAGACGCGGTGCTCCTCATACGGGATGCCCAGGCGCGCGCAAAGGGAATTGCAGAAGGCGGCGTCCGCATCGGCCTCCGCGCCGCGGATGCCGTGGTGCACGTGGCAGGCCAGCAATCGGCAGCCGTGGCGGTGCAGGGCCAGCAGCAGCGCCACGGAATCCCGCCCGCCGCTCAATCCCGCCACCACCGTGCGCCCGGCCAGGTGCGGCAGGCACTCCGGCAGCAGGGGCAGCTCAGCCCCGGTCTGCATGCAGGATCACTTCTTGTCCTTTTTATCCTTCTTCTTGTCCTTGCCGCCCTTCTTTCCGGCCTTGGGGGCGGGCTGGGCCGCCTCCGCCTTGGCCATGTCGGGCGCCATGGCGGCGAAGATTTCCTCCGGCTTCATCTCATCCGTTGCGGGCACGGATTTCACGGTGCCGCTGGCGTAGAGCACCATGATGTTGTCCTTGTGGCGGTTGAGCGCCGGAAGCACCATCTTGGCGAAGCCCTGATAGTCGTGCACGCTCTGGGATTTCACGGGCGTGCCGTCGCTCAGCCACGGCAGGTTCTCCAGATGCTGCTTGGCGCTGGTGCGGATGCAGGAGTTCGGGTTGTCCGGGTCCTCGCTCGCATCCGTCCACGACACGTAGGAAACGCTCTTGTAGTCTGCGGGGAACATCTTCTCGTTGCCCAGCTGGAAGCGGTTGTCCACAGGGCAGTGGAAGTAGCCCGGCAGCTTGATCTTGCCCTTCGGCTTGGTCGGCAGCTGCGCCTCGCACTCCTCCAGCTGCGCCAGCGCAATCCACCACCCGTGCGTCTCTATCACGTTCTCCGTGTCGGGGTCGTCGTCCATCCCGCTGGTGGGCAGCAGCGCGCTGTGCGCGCGGTCGTCGCCGTATTTCAAGCCGAGCGTGTAGAGCTGCTGCAGGTTTTCCTTGCACGCCTGGTCGTTGCCGACGCCGGCGCGTGACCAGATGGCGATGGCGCCGATGGTGCCGATGACGGCCAGAATGGCAATCACCACCATGAGCTCAATCAACGTGAAACCGTAACGCTTGCGGATGCGGGCTGTCTTCATACTCTTTCCACTCTACCACAATTCTGCCGCGCTGCAAGAAAAAAGAGCCGCGCGGCATGCACGCCGCGCGGCCCGGAAACCATTTGCGCCACCCATCAGGAATGCATGGGCATGATGACGTAGAGGAACTCGTCGTTCACGCGCAGCACGCCGGGGCTGGAGGCATCGATGAGGTCCAGCGCCACCTCGCCGTCGCCCACGGCCTTGAGCGGGGCCAGGATGAAATCGGCGTTGAAGGTGATGGCGAGCTCGCGGCCCTGGTAGTCGATGGGCATCTCTTCGTGTGCCTCTCCCACATCCGCCGCGCTGGATTGCAGCTCCATGGAGCCGGGTGCGAAGCGGAAGCGCACGGTGTTGGACTTCTCAGCGGAGAGCAGGGAGACGCGGCGCACAATCTCGTTGAGCTCCATGGCGGGCATGGTGATGCGCTCGTTGTAGCGGCTGGGGATGACCTGGCGGTAGTTCGGGTAGTTGCCGTCAATCAGCTTGGTGATGAGCAGCGTGTCGCCGAAATCGAAGAATGCCTGGTTGCTGGTGACGCGCACCATCACGTCCCCGGCATCGCCCAGCAGGCGGTGCACCTCTGCCACGGCGCGGCTCGGGATATCAATGCACACGGCGGAGCTCTCCGGGAACTCCAGCTCGTTCTCAAAGAGGGCCAGGCGGCGGCCATCCGTGGCCACCAGCGTGAGCTTGCCGTCCTGGAAGCAGGTGTAGATGCCGTTGAGCACGTAGCGCGTGCCATCGTTGGAGATGGCGAACTCCGTGAAGCGGAAGCCGCGGGCCAGCATGGCCTGGGGCACCTTGAACTCGCGGGCCTCCTTGGGCGGGGTGAGGGTGGGGAATTCCTCCGCGGCCAGGCCGTTGAGCTTGAACTGCGCGCGGTTGCAGCGGATGGTGGCCACGGTTCCGGCCACCTCCACGCTCACCTCGCCGTCGCGCATTTCGCGGATGATGCTCTGCAGCTTCTTGGCGGGCAGGGTGATGGCGCCGGGCTTCTCCACCATGCAGGGGATTTTGGACTCGATGGTGAGCTCCATGTTGGTGGTGGTGAGCTTGAGCTCGCCCTCCGCCGCTTCCAGCAGCACGTTGGAGAGAATAGGCATGCTGGGGCGCGTGGACACCACGCCCGCAACCTTGTTCAAACCATCAAGCAGAACTTGTTTCGCTAGTGTGAATTTCATATCTAGTCCTTTGTTGAAAGATATTCTATACCCGCGCGCGGCGCACCGCAAGAAAAATCTTCGCCCCCGCCCCACATTTTTGGGAGGCTGCCACCATGCACCCCAACATGTTGTGGTCAATCCCGCCCTTGACGGGGTGATACCCCTTTGGTAGAATGCCCGCATGGCATATTTGGAGCTGGAGAACGTGTGCGTGCACTTTCCTGTGCGCACCGCCTGGGGCGCCACGGGCGGCGTGGTGCGGGCGGTGGACGGCGTTTCCCTCTCCGTGCGGAAGGGGGAAATCCTGGGGCTGGTGGGGGAATCCGGCTGCGGCAAATCCACGCTCTCCCGCGCGGTCATGCAGCTGCAGCCCGTCACCTCCGGCCGCATCACGCTGGACGGCGAGGAACTGACCGCCATGAGCCCGCGGCAGATGCTGCGGCGGCGGCTGGATTTCCAGATGGTGTTCCAGGACCCGTACGCCTCCCTGAACCCGCGCTTCAGCATCTTCTCCACGCTGGCGGAGGCCCTCTCCCGGCGCGCCCCCCTGCCCCGCCCAGAGCGCGAGAGCGCCGTGGCGCAGCTCATGGAGCGCGTGGGGCTCAGCCCGGAGCACATGTTCAAGTACCCGCACGAGTTTTCCGGCGGCCAGCGCCAGCGCATCGCCATCGCGCGCGCCATCGCGCCGCAGCCCGCCCTGCTGCTGGCGGACGAGCCGGTCTCCGCGCTGGACGTCTCCATCCAGAGCCAGATTTTGAATTTGCTCACCGAGCTCACGCGCGATCTGGGGCTCACCATGATTTTCATCTCGCACGATTTGTCCGTGGTGCACTACCTGGCGGATTCCATAGCGGTGATGCAGCGCGGCAGGATTGTGGAGTACGGCACCGCGGATGCCGTCTTCAACCACCCGCAGAACCCCTACACACAAACCCTCCTGGCCGCCGTGCCCTCCCTCTGAGCGGAGGGGGCGACGCTCAGCGCACCCAATCCGCCATCAGCGCGGCAACGGTTTTCAGAGTGCTTTCCAAGGAAATCTCGCGCGCATATGGATATTCCCTGGCGTACGAGTTCCAGCGCGCGCGTATGTCCGCGCTCCGGGCTATGCGCTCCAGCGTGGATGCGTATTCCTTGATGCGCTCCAGCGTTCCACGGTGCGCGGCGGTGGATGTAAGCGCCTGGTTGAACAAATCCCGCTTGTACGCACCCTTGTTCACCAACGCATGCACATCGTAGAAATCGCGGGGGCGCGTGGTGAACTCGCCCAGACTCAGGATGGCCTCCACCTTCTCCGCCAGTATGGTTTCCACGTTGTAGCACAGCAGCGTGATATTCACCTTCTCGTCCAGCAGGCCGTGCCATTCGTGCAGAATCGGCGCGGGCGTGATTTCATCGCCTAGGGAAACATCCATGCTCAGCGGCGTCACCATGCTCTTGAAATGCGCATTGAAACGGATGCGCAATCCCCCGTTCGGGTCGTTGCGGCGTATCGGGCTTGCGGAGAAATCGGAAAACGTCACCTCGTCTTCCAGCGGAATCGCGCATATTTCCCGTATCGCGCCCAGCACGCTCTCCGCTGTCAGCGGGTACGACATCAGGGTGGCGTCCAGGTCCATGGTCGTGCGCAGCGCCACTCCCAATATCACGGAAATCAACGCGCCTCCCTTGATGACGAAATGCTCCCGGTACGGCGAGCGCGACA
Source organism: Akkermansia sp. (assembly GCA_024405435.1). Taxonomy (GTDB): domain Bacteria; phylum Verrucomicrobiota; class Verrucomicrobiia; order Verrucomicrobiales; family Akkermansiaceae; genus Akkermansia. Next base: position 8,202 of record JAKSOU010000066.1, read on the forward strand.
AGCGCTCCAGGAAGCGCTCGAACATGAGGGTCTGCAGCACCGCCTGCGGGCGGATACCGCACGCCTTTGCGTAATTGTTGATCTTCGCCTTGAGGCTCATTGTATCGTTTTTCACAGCAGCACTTCCATATAGGGTTTGAGGGTTTTCATGATGCCCAGCCGGTTGGCGTAGTCCGCCAGCAGCGGGGCATTGACAGCACCGCCGGCGGCGTAGTTCTTCAGCGCGGAAATGACCGTCTCCTCATCGCAGCGGGAGCGGCTGCGCAGCAGGTCGCAAATGGTGCGCTCCGCGTTGTAGCACGGCACCACGCGGCCGAACGGCGTCTTCCGCTTGCACAAGCCCAGCTTATGCAGCAACGGTGCTATGCTGAAGCAGCGGCATTCCTGCCGGAACGCCTTTGCGGGCAGCCTGTTGGCCGCAAACGTGGCGCACGGCACCACGGGCAGACGTTCCGCAAGGCCGTTCAGATAGAGTGCGCTCCCATGCGAAAACACCGCGCCGGGGTAGCGCAGGCTCATGATGTACGCCTCGTCGGCCATGGCATCCGGCGCGGCATAGATGCCGTGGCAGATGCGCTCCAGGTGGCCGCGCTCTGCGTACTGCGCCATGCTTGCGCGCGATATGCCCACCGCCGCGGCCTCCCGCGTGCGGACAATGCCGCCGCTGCGCTCCATCAACTGGTCCAGTCTCTTTGTCATCTCATCGCCGCCCCCAACATAACGCCCCGCCGCCCCTGTGTCAACCAAATAATTGACATTCGTCCACGTTTTCTCACTGTGGCATGGATGAATGTAAACATTTCACCCGGCAAAGGGCGCTGAAACGGCGGCAAGCGTTTTTATGGATGGCGGGTGATGTGCCACCGTGCAGGGGTTCGCCAGCGGTGCTGTGCCCATGTACGGGCGCGGCGTGGCGGGCCGGGGAAGAATCAGTTTCTGGCGGGTTGGGGCGGGGGCGGGGCGGAGCTCGGGCGGCGCTCCGGGGCGGGGCGGTGGATGACGGTTTCGCCGGCCTTGGCCTGGTTGGCGCGGTCGCGCGCCACCTGCTCGAAATACTCCGGATCCATCATCCAGTGGAACTCGTTGTAGGCCTGAGTTTCCGCGGCCTTGGCGCGGTTGTACTCGCTCTGGGCCTGGTCGCGGTCCTGCTCCAGGCGGTAAAGGTCCATCAAGGGGTTGAGCACCAGCAGGGAGGCGAGGAAGAGCACCATGACCAGCAGGACCATGCCGGCCAGCACAATCATGCCGTTGATGCCGTGCTGTCTGCTGGCGCGCCGCTCCTCCAAATCGTCCAGGATGCGGCGGCCGGTGGAGTAGAAGGGGATTTTCATGGCGGAGAGGGGGAGGGTTTACGGGTTCAGCGTTCTGCGAAGGGCACGAACCTGCCGCGGCGTGCCAGCAGGAGGATGTGCATGCGGTTCTGCTTGCCCTTGGAGGATGCGGGCACGGGCGTGGTGCTGGTCTCGAACCCGGCCTTGCCCAGCGTGCCCTCCAGACGCTTGTCGCGCTTGGCGAGTGTGATGGCCAGCAGGCTGCCGCCCTTCAGCGCGTTGAAGTACGCCTGGGCGTCCGCCAGGCTCATCTCGCAGCGGGCGAAGGCGTGGCGCAGCAGGATGGCGTGCAGGGAGCCGGTGCGCTTGCGGCACAAATCCGCGGCGGCGGCGCACTCCACGGTCACGCGGGGGTCCGCCAATGCGGGGGCGTTCTCGCTGTGGGCGCGGTTCCAATCCGTGATGGCGGCCACGGGTTCCGCCACAATGAAGCGCGCCTTCTCCTTGGGGAGGCACTGCATGGCCCTGGCCAGGCCGTAGCCCAGGCCCAGCCCGGCGATCATGATTTGGGGCTGGCCTGCGCGGGTGATGGGGGAGACGGCGATTTCCGCCATGGACTCCTCGCTCCCGTGGGTGTAGCTTCCGGCGCACGGCAGCCCGTCGTGCTGCAGGGAGAGCTCGCCGTCGCGCTCCCACAGCTCCCACACGCTGCCGTCCTCCACCTGCGTTTCACCCAGCTTGTTGAGCGGCTTCATGGCTTCAGAGTATACCAACGCGCCGCGCGCTTGGCAAGGGCGCATTTTACGGCGCGGGCGCAGGCGCGCACGTCAGGCGTCGTCGTCTCCATCGGTGTCGTCGTCCTCTTCGGCGGCCTGGCGGTTGAGTTCCTTCACGTGCTCCAGGATACGCTTCTGAGCCGCGCGGCGGCGGGCGTAGCCGATGATGGAGAAGAGCAGGATGAGGCCAACCAGCCCGCCGCCAATCTGGATGAGGCGCTCGCGGCCGATGCCGCGTGCCTCCAGCCACTCCATGGGGGAGACATCCCCGCTCACCAGCACGCCGCCATCGGTGTCGTCCACGGTGTCGTCATCCATGGGATCGGGTTCCGGTGCCTTGGGCTTGGGTGCGGGCTTGGGCGTCTCCTTCACGGGGTTCTCCACCTTGGGTTCAGGGGCGGCCTTGGTGGTTTGGTTGGGTATTCGGAGGCGGCGCTCCTCCTCCTGCTTGATCTGCTTGACCACGCTGCCGCCGGCGGTGCTGCCCAGGGCGGTCACGTTTGAAACATCGGAGGCGTCCTTCATGTTGCGGCGGTTCTCCTCCGGGTGCGCGGCGGTCATCATGAGGCGCACGCAC
>JAKSOU010000067.1 GCA_024405435.1 Akkermansia sp.
CGGAGCTCTACAAGGACCTGCTGAACCGCCTCTCCCTGCGCCACTAAGCAAAGGGAGGCGGTTTGAAGCCATCAACAAATCTCATACGGCAAAGCCCGCAGGTTTGATACCTGCGGGCTTTCCTTGTGCCTTCAAGGGGACAGGAACATCATGCGCGCCTGCGCAGGCTGATGCTCTCTTGCTGGCCGCGCTGGATGAGCTCATTGCGCTTCTGCTCCGCAATGAGCATGGGGTTGTATCGGCCCTTGGAGAACACGGGAACAATGATGCCCTCCTCACGCCCTACGCAATACAGCACCTTGGCAAGCGTCAAATAGACGAAATCATCAAAGAAGTGGGTGATTTGGCCCGCCGACAGGTAGAAATGCGCGATATCACCGAAAAACCGGCAGGTGAACAACACTGCAACAGTAAACATCGGCGTGCCCCTGTAGGCCCGGCACACGCGGACAATGAGGAACGCGCCATACAAGAACACAATGGTAATGAGCGCGAGCCCTACAATACCCGTTCTGTGAATGGCCAAAATGGGACCGTTGTGCCAGGTGCCGGTGTACGCGTAGTCCTCCTGGTCGCCAACACGGGCGGAACCGCGCATCAACGACACGTTGTAGCGGTTCAAATCCGCCACAGCCTGGCCGAAGCCATCCCCCCAGACGTAGTCCTTAATGTACCCGGTACGCGGATCCAACGCCCAGCGCCACATCACCTTGCGCCACTCCGAGGAGTCTTCGGTCTCAAGCCGGACCTCCTCCTTGATTTGCACTCCCGGGAATATGGAGAGGGTTCTCTGCATGCCGTAGGGGAACTGCTCCTCCACCACCTTTTCCTCACTGAGGTACAACAGGGAGCCGTACGCCGCAAGGCCGAGGAAGATAATGTACGCCATCTCGCGCTTGATGTAGCAGAGAGCCAGACCTATCGACCCGAACATCACCAGCTTTTCACGCCAACCGGATATGACAACCGCCGCACAGCACATTAGCATGATGGCGAGATATTTCGGGGATGCCATGATTTCATGGAACGTCTTCTTGCTGAAAGCTATGAGGAACACCACCACGCCAAGTTCGGAAAAAAGCGTGAATCGGGAATTCCCCGCCTCCTCTCCCAAGCTGCCGGCGGACACCATGCCGAACAACCCGGTTACAGCTACGAACACAGTGACGCCCACCAGCAGGTACATGGTTTTCCGCAGCACACCGTACAAAGCATCGTATGAACAGGGGATGCTGCTCAACGTCACGTAGTAGACAACCGACAACAGGCACCACACGTACTCCTTGCCGCCGACGTACTCGGCATCAATACCCAACTCGTTAATGGACACGGGATGCCAGTAAAAGGTAAGCAGATAGTACAGGAACACAGCCAGCACAATGCAATCAAGGGCGGGAAGCGCTCGCCACTTGAAGTGCACGTAGCCCATAATCCACATCAAGGCCCAGTACGCCAGCACAAACCCCGCCACAAGGAAGCCGGCCGGCAGCCTTTCCAGAATACCCAGCGGCAGGAAGCCGATCACCGGGGGCAGCAGGTAGAGGAGAAGCCATGAGCGCCGACCAAGGACCACCATGAAAACGAAACCCACAATGCCGGCAATCATGAATACAGATACTTTCTTGTCCTCTGCGGCGTATGAGCCGATCAGGATGCAGAACAGCACCAGGACAATGGCAACGATGACGTTTCTGATGGCGGAGGCATTCATGGGCTTGGCAAATGGGGCATATCAATCTTCGCTTACAGGGCGGATGGAATCTCCTTGCCCAAATCCGATGCGGAGCGTCCCTTGCCGTCACCGGCAATGCGCTCCAAAAGCACATCACGGTACGTCATTCCACCAGGGATAAGAGGCAGGACATGCACATCATGCGGCACCATGACATCAAGCACGTACGCCTCCTTGGCCTCCAGCATGCGTGCGATAGCAGCGGGAAGCGCCGCGGGGTCCGAAACGCGCTCGCACTTGATGCCGAACCCGGCGCACAGCACAGGGAAATTCGGGTACAGCAGTTCCTCCGTCTTATGGGTGGGATCGTATTCCTTGGAGGGGTCGGCCAGGAAAGTGTTGGCGCGGTTGGAATCATACTTCACGTCCTCCCACTGCACCACCATGCCCAGGTGCTGGTTGTCCAGGATGATGCACTTGATGGGCATGTGCTCCGTGTAGATGGTGGCAAGCTCCTGCACATTCATGAGGAAGGAGCCGTCGCCGTCAATGTTCACCACCGTCTTTTCCGGGCAGGCGACGTGTGCTCCCATGGCAGCGGGCAGGCCGTACCCCATGGATCCCAGCCCACCCGAGGTTGAGAGGCGGCGCGGTTCCTCGAACTTATAGAACTGGGCGGTGAACATCTGGTGCTGGCCAACGCCGGTGCAAATAATGGCATCACGGTCCTTGAGCTGGCAGTAGAGTTCCTCCACCACCTGCTGCGGCACAATCTCCTCTTGCCGCCTTTCATAGGACAGGGGATAGCGCTCCCGCCACGTGTCAATCATGCCGAACCACGCGGGGCGGTTTTCCAAGGAATACGGGCGGGGCTTGCCCCCCTGCTCTTCCAACCTCCCGTTCCAATAGGTGAGCGCCTGCAGGGCATCCGCGCGGATTTCCATATCCACGCGCTTGTTCTTGCCAAGCTCCACGGCATCAAAATCCACATGGATGATGCGGGCGTGCCGGCAGAAACCGTGAACGGCGCCGGTCACGCGGTCGTCGAAGCGCACGCCGATTGCGAGTACAAGGTCCGCCTCGTTCACCGTGTTGTTGGCGCACACGGAACCGTGCATGCCCAGCATACGCAGGGCGAGCGGATGGGAATCCGGCATGGCGCCGATTCCCATAAGCGTAGTTGCCACGGGAATCTGCGTGCGCTCCGCGAATTCCCGCAGGGCATCCGCCGCACCGGCAATCACCACGCCGCCGCCCGCGTAGATGGCGGGGCGCTGCGCCGCGAGAATCAGCGGTAGAGCCTCGTCCAAATCAGCCGTTGGGAGCGGAATCTCCGGCTTGTACCCGGGAAGGTCTATCTCCACATCGAAATCCGGCTCGAACACCGCCTCCTGAATGTTCTTGGGAACATCTATCAGCACGGGACCGGGGCGCCCCGTGCGCGCCAGGTAGAAGGCCTCCTTGACAATGCGGGGCACATCCTCCACACGGGTTATCATGTAGCTGTGCTTCACAAGCGGGGCGGTCATGCCGAACACATCCGTCTCCTGGAAAGCGGATGTGCCAATCATGCTGCATCCCACCTGGGCGGTGATGGCCACCATGGGTATGGAGTCCATACAGGCATCGGCAATGGGAGTGACCATGTTTGTGGCACCGGGGCCGGAAGTGGACATGCAAACGCCCACCCTGCCCGTGACACGGCCGTAGCCCTCTGCGGCGAAAGCGCCGCCCTGCTCATGCCGCGGAAGGATGGTGCGGATGGCGGATTCATGGCTCAATGCCTGCTGCATGGGCAGGCTGGCTCCGCCCGGATAGGCGAAAACAACATCCACACCTTCCAAAACCAAGCAATGGACCAAGGCCTGGGCCCCCGTCATTTTCAAACCGGCGTTCGTGCATGACTCGGATTTCATCGTCTATTCCTTTCGCGCGGCATTATACCAGACCGGCAGGGCCTATGGAAGCCTTTTCTGCACCGCCGCGGGATAAAGAATGCCATCCGCATCACCGGCCCTGCGCGGCCTCCGGGATTTCGGCAGCCCTGTACAATATGGATACGGAAGCGCCCACGCCCACAAGCAGGGCCAGCTCGTTCAAATCCGCCTGTTCCATAACCAGCGCCTTTCCCGAACCCCTGGCCTCCGATGTCAGCACAACCCCGTTGGAAAGGTGCAGACGCCGGTCTGCACATGCCATGAGCGGGGACCATGCGGGCACCTTGCCGCCATCCACGTATCCATCACGCTGCGTGACGGAGGCCTCTTCCTCCGCGCCGGCCCCGGGCGGCACGCCATCGGCGGATTTGATGGCGTAGGAAGCCACGAGGACGGCACCGTCCCACAGGGTGATTTCCCTGCGGGGCAGGTTGATTTCCATCCTCTGCCGCATGGGAACGTACACCAGCTTCTGCCCCACGTGAATGGAAGCCGGGTCCACAATGCCGTTGAGCAACATGATCAGCTCATACGGGCAATGGAGGGCGGCTGCTATCTTGGTGATGTGGTCACCGCGGCGCACTGTGTAAACTGCAGCGCCGGGATGGCGGAGGGAGAGGTAGGCCGGCACGTTTGCCACGCCCACAAGCTGCCGAGCCTCGCGGCCCGCTATGCCTTCCATATCCACCAGCGGAAGCAGCAGGTTCACGGCCTCTGCGGCGCGGTGCGCCTTGAGCAATTGGCGGGCCTGCTCAATCTCTGCGGGGCGGCGCGGCCACAGGGAATACCTCTCTGCCGCCACGGCGGAGCACACGGAGCTATACAAGACCGCGGCGATGAAAGTCAAACGTGTTAATTTCATGGGATTGCTGTATCATTTCCACCATAAAGCGCAGCAGGGAAACCTCCCAGGCATCCTCCACGCCCCGGATAACGGCCCGGAAACTGTCCCCGGACTCCAAGGCCTCCCGCACCGTGCGGTCCGCCACCTCGCGTATATCTTCATGCACTGTTTCCACCAGCACTTCAGAGCGGCTAAAGCAAAAGCCGTACTTGAACAGGGCGAAACCGCCACCGCCGCCGGCACGCAGACGTTCAAAGAATTTCTCCGCCACGGGGGAAAATCCCTCCACCTCCACCCCGTTCATATGGGCGGGGCGGACAATGCGCGGCCTGCGGGCTTCCACCCACCCGGTGCGCACGAGGGTCACCCCCACTTCATCCATGGATTCCGTGACCAGGCGGTAGTTGAAACGGGTCTCTCCGAACGTGTCGATGCGGCGGTCCGGCACATACAGCACCTCCGTGTTTGCGAGAGCGTACGATATGTTTCCCCTGTCCATGGTGTTTTCCCCTCCACGAGAAAAGGGCGGTGCCACCACACTGGTGAAACCGCCCGGGGAAAGAGGTTCGGCGGGCCGTATCAGGCCTTGTGCTGCTCTATGTATTCCACTACCTCCTTCACGGATTTGAGCTTCTCCGTATCCTCATCCGGGACTTCAACGGAGAACTTGTCCTCAAAGGCCATGACGAGTTCCACGATATCGAGCGAATCCGCGCCGAGGTCCTCAATGAACTTGGCATCCGAGGTTACCCTTTCCTTGTCCACGCTGAGCTGAGTGGCGATAATTTCCTTCACCTGAGATTCAATAGAGTCTGACATAAGAATAATGTGACAGTTGATGTGCCCTTATTGTATCTGCTTTTGAGGCGGCCTGCAACAAAAAACTGATTTCCCGCGAAAAAACTATCGTCCGCCGCGCCGTGCCGCCATGGCTATGCCATTCAGCGTCAGATGTTCATCCACCATATCCACGAGCTGCACGTGTTCTGCCACATACCCGGCGCAGCCTCCGGTGGCAACAACAAAGGGGCGCGTGCCGAGTTCCCTGGCCAAGGAACGCAGCGCAAGCTCCACCATGCCTTCAAAGGCGAGCCTGGCACCGGAGCGCATGGCTTCAACCGTGCTGCCTCCAATGCAGCCCGGCTGCGCAGAGGGCTGCGGAACACACGGCAGAAGGGAAGTGCAGCGGTGCATGGCCTCTGCCATCATCTGCTGACCGGGGGCGATAATCCCGCCCAGGAAACGGGGGCCGTTTCCCACCACGTCAAAGGTGGCGGCTGTTCCCATATCCACCGCCACGGCCGGGAAACGCCCGTATTCGGCCACGGCCAGCACATTGGCCACACGGTCTGCGCCCAAAGTGGCGGCCCCGGCATATTGGGAGAAAACGCCCTCCGCCAGAAAGGCGTTCACCCAGCACACGGGAAGGGCGCGGAAGGCCGCCTGCAGTGCGGCGCGGGATTCCGCCACCACTGAGCTGATGGCCACGCGGCGGAACTGCCACCCGCGCACGAGGGAATGTATGGAGGCAACCGCCAATTCGCGGGTGGGGATGGCGCGCACCTCTGCCGGCCGCGCGCGTTTTTCATCCCAAACCGCAAACTTGGTGAAGGTGTTTGAATTATCCACCAGCAGCATGGGCGAATCACCGTTCATATTCAGGCACGCAAGGGAACAGGGAACGAAGGCAAAAAAGAGGCTCCGGCCGCACACGGGGCCGGAGCCTGGGCAAGAGAGGCGGCCTAGGGCCCCACCGTGCTCGGGCGGCCCTCCCAGATGGAGCGCCGCGGCACGTAGATGATATCACCGGGGTAAATCACAATGGCGCGGTCCTTGGCGCTGAAATAGTCGTACTTGCGGGTCACGCCCTTGCGGGTGATCTGGATGTAGCGGGAGCCGAAATCAGAGATATCGCCGCAATCCAGCAGAACCTCCACCAGGGTCATACCCTCGCGGTACGGAAGGTTCTTCTTGGAGGCCACATATCCGGTGACCTGCACATAGCGGCGGTCCAGCTCTGCCTGGTTATCCGTACTGCCCAGCGCCACCTGCACAATGGGATCCTTGTATATCTTCTGGGCAATGTACTGGCTGCGGATGAGGTTTTCAATGTCACGCGCGGTCTTGCCCAGCACGGAGGTGCGGTTGCTCAGGTAGGGGAGCTGGATGGTGCCGTCGCCGCGGTTTACCGTGTAGCGGCCGTTCACGTTCCCGGCATCCTCACTGGGAATGTTCTTGAAGGTGACATTGACGGCGCCGCCCTTGACGGCGCGCGGTTCCGACGCCTCGTTTTGCGCCATGGCCCGGGAAGCCAGGGAAACGCAGAGAACCAATGCGGCAAGCAGTGTGCAAATCTTTTTCATCGGTAAACAGGGTTGAGTGTTAATAGAGGTCGCCGGAGTCCCCGGCGGAAGAGCCTTTCTGCTCCGCCACGGAATCTGTGAACTTGTCCGCAGGGGTCAATTCCTCCTCCTTGGCACGGGATGCCGCAGCCAGACCGGGGGTTACCGGTTCCTTGCGCTTGCGGTCGCTGCTGTAGTAGGAGTAGTACGTGGTGTAGTACTGGTACTGCGTGTCGCCGCTGATATCCACGTTGTTCATGATGAGCCCCATGAGCTGTCCGCCGGCGTTCTGAATCAGGAACTTGGTGCGCAGCAGGGCCTTGAGCGGCATCTTGCGCGGCTGGAGCACCAGCAGGGAGGCATCCGCCTTGCTAACCAGCAGGGAGGCGTCACTCACGCCCAGCACGGGCGGCGAGTCGAACAGCACCACGTCAAAGCGCTTGGACACCTCGGAGATGAGCTGTTCCATGCGGAAGGAACCGATCATGCCGCTGGGGTCCGCGGGTATGGGGCCGCTGGGCATCAGGTAAAGGTTGGGGATGCCGGTCTGGAAAATCACCTCCTTGAGGTCCTTGGTGCCTGCCAGGTAGTTGGACAAGCCGACATCGCTCTTCAACTCCGCATAGCGGGCAAGACGCGGGCGGCGCAAGTCCGCATCCACCATGAGCGTGCTGTACCCGGCCTGGGCGAACACGTATGCCAGGTTGCTCAGCGTGGTGGTCTTACCCTCGCCTGCGTTGGAGGAAACAACGGCGAACGTGGTGGCCTTGTACAGGGACTTCTTCAATTCGATGTTTGTGCGCAGAATGCGGTAGGCCTCTGCATCCGGGCTGGAGTTGCCTTGGAGAATCAGCAGGCCGGCGTCTTGCGGAATCACGCCCAGCACCGGCAGGCCGAGACCGCGCTCCGCATCTTCCAGTGTCTTGATGGACGTGTCGAAATAGTCGAACACAAAGGCGACGATGATGCCCAGAATGCAGCCGAGCACGGCGCCGATAATCAGGTTGAGCCTGTAGTTCGGGCTGGAGGGCACGCTCGCCACGCCCGGGCGGCTGTACACCTCCATGCACGCGCGCGGCGCAAGCATGCGCATCTTGTCGGCTATGTAGTCGTTCTCCAGTTTGTCGAACCTCTGCTTTTCCGCCGCGTACTCCTGCAGCGCGCTCTTCACCTTCTGGTCCTCGAGGGTCTTGTCTTTCAGGAGCTTCTTGGCCTCCTCGCAGCGTTCCTTGAGGCTGTTGCTCTCAGACTTCTTCACGTCGAGCTGGTCCACCATGGCATCACGCATGCCCAAGAGCTCTGCATACAGCTGCTCCCTGGTGCTCTTGTGCTGGTCCTCCAGGCGCAGCAGCACGGGGTGTTGCTCTCCATACCCCATCAGCAGCATCTTGTTGCGCTCATCCTCCTCCTTGTTGTACTGCGTGTTGAGCTCTCGCACCTTGGCGGAGCAGTACGATTCCGCCGTAAGCAGCCCCGTGCGGGTCACATAGCTGAGCAGTTCCTCGTCTTTGAGGTTTTGCAGCTTGTCTATGTGAACCATCATGTTGGCTATCTCGGAATCCAGGGTAAGCCTCTGATCGCTGAGCCTCTGCAGGGTCTGCTCCTCCGAACCGGTGGACTGCGGCGTTCCTGCGCCGGTCTCGTTCCAGATGTTGGCGATGTAGCGCCCGGTGCGGATAAACTGGCGCACCACGTCCGCCTTGCGCTCCAGCTCGTCCTGGCGGGAGCGCAGCACCTCGTAGCGCTTGTTGATAGCCTCGTTGATGACGGCGTTCTCTTTCTCCTCGCGCAGCTCGCGATAGCAATCCACCACGGCCTGGCAGATTTGCTGGGCCACGCGGGGATCCGAATTCTCCACGGAAATATCCACCAGGTTGGTGTTCTTGCGGGGCATCACCTTGATCATGCCGGAAAGCATGCCGGCGGCGGAAACCTCGTCCGTCTTCCACTCGTTGGGCAGGTCCAGCTTGTTGGCTATGGCAATCAGGTTCTGCTGGGACACCATGATTTCGAACTGCGTCTGCATGTACGACGCGGTCTCGCTAATCACGGCGTTGATGGGGTTCATGTTGTTGTTGGCAACATTGATGATTTCGCGCGGGGGCATCACCTCCGCGGTCATCGAACTGGTATAGCGCGGGGTCATCATCTTGGTGATGACGGCGCAGCTGACGAAGACAAGAAGGAAGACCAACAGCGCCTCCTTCCACCGTGATTTGAGAACCTGCAAATAATCCTGCGCGTGCAGCAAGGCCTCGCCTTGCGTTTGCTGAGCTGTGTTGGCTGTCATGTCTTGTCTGTTAGATGGGGCTCGCAAGCGGGAGAGGCGCCCGAACCGTTCTTCTGGTTAAAAGGTGTACGTTGTGCTGAAGGAAACGTTGTTCCTGTAGTATTTGCTTCCGCTGCCTTGGGAATAGGTGGAGTTGCTGACGGTGTACGTGTAGCGCAGGTTGCCGCGGAGGCTGTCGGTGATACGGAAATTGACGCCGATGGTAGGATTGACGGAATAGGAGTTGTAATCCTGCAGATTGCCCTCGCCGCGCCCGTAGCTGCTGGAGTAGTACGAGCAGCCGAACGTGAGCGACAGGTCGGGCGACCATGCATACGATCCATTGAAGCCCAAGCGCCAGGTGGGGTCGGAAAGGTAGCTGCCCACGGAGCCTCGGTAGGTGTCCACGTTCTCGTTGTCCAGCGAGATGTAGAAATTCAGGTTGAACCCCTCCGTCACCTTGCGGTTGTAGCCCGCGCGCACGGTCGGCGTCCATATCTTCTCGCGGCGGATTTGCTTCTGCTGCACGCCAATGTCCACGTTCATGCTGGAATAGGGCGTGAGCGAGCGGTTGGTGCCCAGCGTGGCGTAGAAGTTGTCGGAGTTGTATCCGTAGCCGGACTTCTTCAAATCCTTGCGATAGGAGAGCTTCAAGCTGTACGACACCAGCTCCGAGGTGCGGACGCTCAAACTTACCCCACCGTGGATATACTGGCGGTCATCGTACTCGTATACCTTCTTCGAGTAGAAGTTTCCGGTGTATGAAGCGTTCAGGGACCAGTTCCAGCGGGAATCGATGGAGCGGGTGATGGAATCGCTGAGGGACCAGTTGAAGCAGTCTCCCTGGGCGCGGGAGGCGGACATGCCGTTGGCGTAGTCCGGCTCCGGCTGGTAGCTCAGGCTTGCCTGCAGGTTGTTGGTGCAGCGTTCGCTGAAGCTGTGGGTGATCCCTCCGCTGACCCTGTTGTCGGAAAACCACTTCTGGTTGGAGCTGTACGCGCGCTTTAAGTAGTAGGTGGCGCCCAGGGAGGCGTTGTAGTGCGCCTTGGTGGAGGACTCGTAATCGGCGTACGACGCCCCCAGGTTGGCGCCCGTGTAGATGGAGCGCTGCTTGTACGAGTGGGTGGAGTTGATGTTGTCGTCGTACCCCACCCTGGCGGTCAAAGTGTACTTGACCGCCTGGGAGACCGGCAGGCCGATGGACGGCGCCGTGTCGTACAGTGACAGGGCCCAGCCCCCGCCTGCCAGCAGGGCCGACAGGCAAAGGGCCTTCAGAAACATCGATCTCATAACCGCCGCACGTTAGTGTCCACCACAGCCCCGGGATCAGTTCTGGGGAGAAATCGGCTCCGGGGTGACCGGTTGCGGATTGGGGCGCGGGTCGCGCTCCGGGGTGTCGCAGATGGTGTAGCGGTGCGGGTCCTGGGTGGCGGTCTGGGTGCTACCCTCTGCGGACGTGCCGTTGGCGTCCTGCACAAGCAGGGCAATCACGCTGTCGAACGTGTGGCCGGGCAGTTTGTCGCAAGATTTCTGGAGCGCGGTGAGAAGCTTCACGCCCAGGTCCTGCTGGTTGCGCCCGTTCGCGAAGTTCTGCAGGTCCCGGGAGAAGGATTCCCACAGGTTGGCACCCACAA
>JAKSOU010000068.1 GCA_024405435.1 Akkermansia sp.
CCCTTTGCTTAGTGGCGCAGGGAGAGGCGGTTCAGCAGGTCCTTGTAGAGCTCCGGCGTGGTGCGCTTGGCGTAGTCCAGCAGCTTGCGGCGCTTGGCCACCATCATCAGCAGGCCGCGGCGGGATGCGTGGTCGTGCTTGTGTTCGGCCAGGTGCTCGGTGAGGTGGGCAATGCGCTTGGTGAGCACTGCCACCTGGAAGCCGGTGGAGCCGGAGTCCTTCTCGTTGACCTTGAAGTCATTTACATTGATTTCGCTCATAATGCTTGTATCTTGTTAGTGGTTGATTTTCGTGGCTGCGGCAATCGACCGACAAGGTGCGGGTATGATAGCACCAAATCCGGCGGATGCAAGGCAAATTTCACGCAAAATGAAAAAAGATGACGGGAAAGGGCGGGGGAACGCACCTTTTCTCATTGACCGCCGCTCCACGCATGCGCTATACTGGCGGCAAGTATACGGATACGCACCATGGAAACCCTCATGAATATCTTGAACGGCATTTCCGCCCTGCTGAAGGCGGGGGACCTGCTGCCGGATTTCACCACGCCGCGCGGCATCTTCTGCGCCATCGCGTGGGTGGCCACGCTGCTGGCGCTGGGCCTGTTCGTCATCTCCTTGTTCGCGGATGCAGACACGGACGGCGATGTGGGCTCTGATGCGGACGTGGGCAACGGCGATACGGGATTCTTCTCCGTGCGCGCGCTCATCGGCTTCCTGCTGGGCTTCGGCTGGGGCGGTTTCGTGAGCATCCAGACCAACCCCAGCGTGCCGGTGGCGGTTCTGGTGGGCTTCGGTGTGGGCGCGGTCATGTTCGTCATTGTGGCGGGCATGATGAAGCTCATCTACAGCCTGAAGTCTGACGGCACGCTGAAGCATGATTCCCTGGTGGGGCTCACGGGCACGGTGTACGTGACCGTGCCGCCGCACGGGGAGCCTGGCGGGCAGGTGCAGATAGCGCACCCCAGCCAGCTACTCACCATCGCCGCCGTGCAGGAGGGGGACACCCCGCTGCCCGCCCAGACCCGCGTGGAAGTGGTGAAGGCCACCACCTACCTCGTCACAGTTCGTCCCCTCTAAACAACAATCCTTTCCCTTAACCCCGAAATCACCATGACATCAACCATACCCCATGTAATCGCGTCTGCGGGCGTCAGCGCCTCGCAGGTTGTCGCCATCGTCATCCTGGTCGTGTTCCTGCTGGGCACCGTCGCGTGGCTGTTCAGCCGGTACAAGAAATGCCCGTCGGACAAGATTCTCATCGTGTACGGCAACGTGGGCGCGGGGCGCTCCGCCAAGTGCATCCACGGCGGCGCCACGTTCATTGTGCCCATGATCCAGAGCTACGCGCTCATGGACCTGAACCCCATCAACATTGACGTGCCGCTGAAGGGCGCTCTCTCCAGCCAGAACATCCGCGTGGATGTGCCCTCCTCGTTCATCGTGGGCATCAGCACGCAGCCGGAAATCATGCAGAACGCCGCCAGCCGCCTGCTCGGCCGCACGCGGGAGGACATCCGCGACCTCGCCTCGGAAATCATCATGGGCCAGATGCGCGTGGTCATCGCCTCCCTCACCATTGAGGAAATCAACGCGGACCGCGAGAAGCTCATCAAGGGCATCACCGGCGGCGTGGATGTGGAGCTCCACAAGGTGGGCCTCTACCTCATCAACGCCAACATCACGGATATCCGTGACGCCTCCGGATACATCGCCGCCCTCGGCCAGGAGGCCGCCGCACGCGCCATCAACGATGCCATGATCAAGGTGGCGGAGGAAACCCGCCGCGGCGAGATCGGCAAGGCGGAGGCCCTGCGCGAGCAGACCGTGCAGGTGGCCATGGCCAACGCCGCCGCCGTGGAGGGCAACAACGAGGCTCAGATGAAGGTGGCGGACTCCAACGCCAAGCTCAAGGTGCGCCAGGCGGAGGCCCAGCGCATAGCCGTGGTGGCCGAGCGCGAGCAGGCCGCACAGGCTGAGGCCGCCGGCTACATCGCCAACCGGGAGGCCGAAATGAAGCGCGCCGAACTGGAGCGCGCCACCCGCACCGCGGATGAAATCGTGAAGGCGGAAATCGAGAAGCGCAAGATGGAGATCGCCGCAGAAGCCGCCGCCGCCGTCCGCGTGAAGGAGGAGCAGGGCAAGGCGGATGCCCTCGTCATCGCCAAGGAGGCCGAGGGTACCGCCGCCACGCGTCTGGCCAAGGGCCAGGCAGACGCCCTGCTGCTGCAGAAGAACGCGGAGAGCCAGGGCCTGGAGATGGTGGGCCGCGGCCAGGCATCCGCCATTCAGGCAGCGCTGGAGGCCAAGGCCAAGGGCTTCAAGCTCATCGTGGACGCCGCGGGGGACGCCAAGTCCGCCTCCGGTCTCCTCGTCACGGAACAGCTCCCCAAGATTGTGGAAACCCAGGCCTCCGCCATCCGCAACCTGTCCTTCGACAAGGTGGTGGTCATGGGCGGCGGGGATTCCCAGAGCGGCTCGGTGGGCGGCTTTGTCAAGAACCTGGTCACGGGCACGCTGCCGCTGCATGAGTTGGCGCAGAGCGTGGGCGTGGAGCTGCCGGATTACCTCGGCAAACCCGCCGCGGCACCCGTCCCGGATTTCGACGACGACAAGCCGTTCTGATCCACACGCCGCACTCCGGCAATTTCAAATCCCGTTCCGGCTTTCCCACGGAACGGGATTTTTATCGGCACCTCGCCTTGCGCCCTCACCCGTGGCGGTTGGGCGGCAAATGTCATGGGTGTGCCGTTTTCCTGCTTTTTTCTAGAATGGTATGCCATATTGCCTGGGGCAGGAACAAGCGCTGCTTTGCCAAGTGCGATAAGAGGAAGCCAGGCGGGCGTTTCGTTGTAGCGCAGAGGTATTCACAGGCGTGGAGAAGGCGTGCCTTGCATGGGAGCGGGAGCCCGGGGGCAAAAGCCGCGGCATATGTCAGCGGCAGCAAGAGACGCCGTGAAAACAGGGAAAGCGGCAACGGCAGCGTGCGTATCATTTGGCGCAAATGCTCTTTTACCGCAGAAAGTTTGTCCCGCTTGCAATTCAGGCCCATGCCCAAAATACAGCAGTGGCGTGCCACCACGGCGCATACCACTTCCGCGATGCTGCGGTCACGGCGGCAGCGCTCGCAGATTTGCTCCCATGACCGCCAGTGGATTTCAATGATTTCATGCCGCTGGCTTTCCCAACAGTTCGAGGAAAAGCCACCCATATAGAAATCCGCCACAAAGGTGCGGTCGCAGTGCGGCATGCCGTATCGGCGCAGGAATGAATTCATCAAATCCAAATCCGCGGCGCTGCAGAATGCCCTTGAATCATACCCGCCCAGGTCTCGCGTGGCTGCCGTGTCAAAGAAATAGGCTTGATGGCAGCCGATGATGTCGATATAGGCGCGCACGGTGTCGGGGAGCATTTCCCAGCATCCGGCAGAGGCCAGTTCGATGTAGTGGGCGGAGCCCACGGCGCTCTTGGCCTTGCCCGCCAAGATGGGGGCCACGCAGCGGCTGATGTCCTCATCCGTGTATGTATCCCCCGCATTCAGGAAAGCCAGCACCCGCCCGCGTGCTAGGTTGATGCCCTTGTTCATGGCATCGAATATCCCGCGGTCCGGCTCGGAAACATAGCGTTCAATGTTGCCGGCTGCCAGTTGCTCCGCCAGCCACTCCGGCGTGCCGTCCGTGGAGGCTCCGTCCACCACCACGTGCTCAATGCTGATGCTGCCCCTGGCTTTCTGCCGCAGCACGCTTTCCACGGTGGGTTTCAAATCCGCCAGCGCATTCCGGCATACGGTGATGACCGTGAGCCGGAATGCAGGTGCCGGGGCGTCGGCTATTACCTTGGTGAATTCACCTTGCATGGTAGTACAGGATGTCCAGCGTCTCGCGGAGGTGCCGCGCTGCGTTGTGCACGGGAACAATGATGCTGAGGAGTGGAGTTTTCATCCTTTATCAAAGCTGTTTGGATTTCCATATCATGCCGCCCAACACCCTTTGCTTGATTGGTCCTCGTGAGCGGTCGTACGTCCGCTTCCCCGTCCATCCCTCCGTTTGTACCTGGGCATGGGCAGTGCCGCCAGGATGAACATGGCCGCCCACGCCGCCAGGAAGCGGCTGAGTTCCAGGTACAGCCCGCCGCATGCCAGGCGGTACGCCGCGTACAGCAGCGGCAGCAGCAGGATGCCCACCGCAATGCACCGCCAGCGCCGCCGCATGAACGCCAGCCCCGCCATGCACGCCAGAAGCAGGAACACGCTCCACACCGCCGTGTTCAAATCGCGCGGGTAGGGATAGGCGCGCAGGGTGAGTGCATGCCCGTCAGCCGCGGCGGGTGCTGGCGGCGCCAGCAGCTCCGCCAGCACGCACGCCAGGGCGCGCGCGCGGTTCTCGTCCGCGCCGGAAAGGGCCTGCATCTGTTCCTCCGTGGTGGCGGGTGCGGACTGGCACACCACCACGCACTTGCTCTCCGCCAGGGGTATGTTGTCCTGCAGCAAATCGGGGAGGGAAACTTTCTGCGCGCACTCGCCGTGCAGTTCGGTGCAGCCCTGCATATCCAGCGGCAGGGCGGCGTCGCCGATGCGTATCTGCCGCCCCATCTCCACCTGAATGTCGTCGCAGGAAACGCCGCGCTGCTCCATGGCGAGCCGCAGGGGCAGGGCGGGCACCACCGCGCCGTTCCAGCGCGCCAGCAGCGGCAGGTTGCGCGCCGTGGAGGCGTGCGTGGTCGGCTCGTCCTCCAGCCAGTCCGCCGCCCAGAGGAAGGGCAGCTGGTCCGGCGTGTCGGCCAGCGCGTTCGGGAAGGGCTTGTTGGCGGAGGGCAGGCCGGTGGTGGCGCCCTGGATGTTCTGCGCGGGGATGGTGCACTGCGAGAGGGCGCGCGGCGTGGCGTCCGCCAGCGCGGCGGTGCGCCCGCGCAGGCCCACCGCGTGGTGCGGGAACTGCGCCACGATATGGCACAGCAGCTCGCGCGCCATCGCGCCGCTCTCCTCGTCCCACGCCAGCGGCGCGGAAAGCGCCAGCGCGGTGTAGCCGCCGCGGCGCAGCTTGTCCAGCAGCACGGAAAGCTCCTGCGGGCCGGGTGTCATGCTGGAGAAATTCTGGAAGCATGTGGCGGCGTCCAGACTCAGGTACGCCACGGCGGGCGCGGCCTTGGCGGGCACAGGCCGGGGCGCGGCCTGCGCGTGCTCCTGCAGCACCACCTCCTGGCCCTCGCCGCAGATGCCCGCCACCTCGCACAGCGTGCCGTGGAACGCGCGGTCGAACGCGGCGCAGTGGCACGCGCCCCACGCGCCCGCCACGGCGAGCGCGCCCAGCCCCCAGGCAACGGCGGGCTTCTTCAGCAGTCTGTGCAGGAGAGGATGCATTGCGCGGCGGCGTGTGCGGGTGAATCTGCGGGCGTGTGTTCGGCGGCGTGGCGCAGCGCGCGCAGCCCCGGCGGTATCATGTCCAGATACCAGGCGTTCCCCTGGTTGTAGCCTATGTTGCCGTATGCGCCCAGTGCCTGCATGAGCCGCTGCATGGCGCAGGCGTGGTAGACATCCGCGCGCCACTCCTGCCCGCTGATGTCAAGCCACAGCTGCAGCAGCTCGTCGCGCTCGTCGTCCGCAAGCTCCATGTACGGGTCGTACAGCAGGGATGCCAGGTCGTACTCCCAGCGCCCATCGCGCATGCCTTGGAAATCGATGAGCCACGCCGCGCCCTCGTGCAGCATGATGTTCTGGCTCTGGCAATCGCGGTGCACGGGCACGCGCGGCAGCTCCGCCAGCCAGCGCGCCATCTCATTGGGGGCCTCGGCATCCATGAACGCAGCGGCGTCGCGGCCCAGGTGGCGCCCCAGCAGGTGCTCCGCGAAATACCCCTGTTCCCAGCGGTACAGCGCGTGGTCGAACGGCGGCTGCATCTGCCAGTCCGGTTGCAGGCGGTACAGCGGCGCGAGCGTGCGCAGGGCCTTCTCGTAGGCGTCGATGCGTTCCGCGCGCCCGGCGTGCTTCATGCTCAGCAGGTCCAGCGTGCCCAGATCCTGCACCAGGCACGCGCCGCAGCCGTTGCCCAAATCCGCCTCCGCCAAAATGGCGGGCACGCGCAGCCCGGCGGCGGCCAGCCCGTGCGCGGCGGGAAGGAAAGAGTTGTTGTCCGCGCGGGCATCCGTCCAGTAGATGCCCAGCACGCCGCCGCAGCGCGCAATGCAGCGGCCGGAGGCCCCGCCGCTCACCGGCTCGAACGCGCAGGTGTCGGCATCCGCGCAGCCGTGTTGGCGCAGCAGGCCGCGCAGCGCATCCTGCGCTTGCTGGGGCAAGGGGGGCATCAGTCCACCTTGAAATACTTCATGCCGTCATCCTTGGGGATGGGCTTCTCCGCCGGCTTCTCCGGCTCCGCCGCCGGGGCGGGTGCGGGTGCGGGCCTCATGTCGGCCTTGGCGGGTGCGGGCTCCGGCTGTGAGACGGGCGGCGCGTTGAAGTACGTGGGCGTGCCGGCCGGCTGCTTGGCGGGCTTGGGCTTCTTGCGCGGAAGCGTCACCGGCACGGCGGAGGAATCCGCGTGGAACACCAGCTTCTCCAGGTGCAGGACGGCCTCCACCAGAATCCAGATGGTGATGCCCACCGCCAGCGGCCAGGCCGCCTCCGCCAGCCCGCGGATGAAGTTCATGTAGCCCATCGCCTTGGTCACGCCGCCCGCGTACGCCAGGATGTTCACCACCCCGCAGAACGCGAACAGAGCCGCCACAACCCTGCCGACTATCACTGCTATGTACATAACACGCGGAGTATAGCAAATCCCATCCCCCTCTGCAAGCGGCTTGTGCCGTGCCCGGAATTTTCCTAATCCTAATCCTAATCCCAAATTGAAAGGCCCGCCGTTCCCGGCGGGCCTTTCCCTGGAGCATCCCCATGCGGATTCGAACCGCAGTTCTATGACTGAGAATCATATGTCCTAACCCCTAGACGATGGGGACATGGATACTCTCGCTGCGTGGCAGCAGGGGAAGAATAGCAGAATGCACGCGCTTGTCAAGGGAATTTCCGCGTGCGCGTGTCATTTTTTTTGCGGCTGCGCAACCGCACTGGTGGCGGGCGGTAGCGTGAATTCCCGCATGGCGGCGCGGCAGAAAGGGCTTGCCAACCCGCCCCGCGCGCGCTATCATGGGGTGCCCGCGCGAGTTCGCGGCCCCACCGTTATGGAATTCAACTTCACCACCTGCGCAGCCATTGCCATCTTCCTCGTGGTGTATGCGTTCATCATCTCGGAGCGCATCCACCGAACCGTCATCGCCCTGCTGGGCGCCGTTTTCATGGTCGTCTTCGGATGTGTCACCCAGGAGGCCGCCTTCAAGGAGTTCATCGACTTCAACACCATCGCCCTGCTGACGGGCATGATGATCCAGGTGTATGTGCTCAGCAAGACCGGCCTGTTCAACTTCCTGTCCATCTGGGCGGCCAAGAAGACCAAGGGCAACCCGATGGCGCTGCTGGTGGCGCTCTCCATCCTGGTGGCGGTGTGCTCAGCGTTCCTGGACAACGTGACCACGGTGCTGCTCACCGTGCCGCTGACCTTCACGCTGGCCAAGGACCTCAAAATCTCCCCCATGCCCTTCGTGATTGCGCAGGTGCTCGCCTCCAACATCGGAGGCACCGCCACACTCATCGGAGACCCCCCCAACATCATGATCGGCAGCGCCGTCGCGGAAATCGACTTCATGTCGTTCATCTACAACCTCACCGTGCCGTGCGTGATTTCCTTCATCGTCACCGTGGCCATCCTGCTGTTCATCTACCGCAGGCAGCTGGTGGCGGCGGAAGAGGACCGCAAGGTGGTGATGGACATGGAGCTCAAGGGGCTCATCGTGAACCCGGGCCTCATGCACAAGTGCCTGTTCACCCTGGGAATCACCATCCTGCTGTTCTGCAGCCACAGCGCCTTCCCGGACTGGAAGATCGAGCCGGGCGGCATCGCCATGCTCGGCGCCTCCATCCTCCTGCTGCTCGTCATGGCCAACAAGGAGGAGAAGATCGTGGAGGCCCTCTCCAGCGTGGAATGGGCCACCATCTTCTTCTTCGTCGGCCTCTTCGTCTTGGTCGGCGGCCTGGAGACCCAAGGCGTCATCAAGGCCATGGCGCAGGGCGTGCTGGACATCACCCACGGCGACATCACCGCCGCCACCTACTCCATCCTCGGCCTCAGCGCCGTCATGTCCGCCTTTGTGGACAACATTCCCTTTGTGGCCACCATGATACCGCTGCTCAAGGACATGGGAGCCACGGCCGGGTGGGATTTCGCCACCATGGAGCCGCTGTGGTGGGCGCTCTCGCTGGGAGCCTGCCTGGGCGGCAACGGCACCGTCATCGGCGCCAGCGCGAATGTGGTGGCCCTCTCCCTCGCGCGCAAGCACGGCATGCACGTGAGCTTCATGCAGTACTTCGTGGTGGGCTTCCCGCTGATGCTGCTCTCCATCGTGATTTCCGGCGTGTTCCTGTGGGTGGAATTCCTGTAGGGGATTTAACGGTTGTTCGTGGATGCGTGCCGCGGCGCGCATGCGAATGTACTTGACATTTTCCGGGGCATGCCGTATCTTGCCCGCGCCCCATGGCTACGGATATCACGCTCAAGCGCAACTTTTCCATCATTGCGCACATCGACCACGGCAAGACCACGCTCTCTGACCGTCTGCTGGAGTTTACCCACACCATCGGCGAGCGCGAGAAGCAGGACCAGCTCCTGGACGCCATGGACCTGGAGCGCGAGAAGGGCATCACCATCAAGTCCCACCCCGTCACCATGCGCTACACCGCCAAGGACGGCAAGACCTACGAGCTGAACCTCCTTGACACGCCGGGGCATGTGGACTTCTCCTACGAGGTGTCGCGCTCCCTGGCGGCGTGCGACGGCGCGCTGCTCATTGTGGACGCGGCGCAGGGCGTGGAGGCCCAGACTCTCGCCAACATGCACCTGGCCCTGGAGCAGGACCTCACCATCGTTCCCGTCATCAACAAGATCGACCTCATCAGCGCCAACCTTCCCAGCGTGTACCACCAGCTGGAGGAGGTGGTGTGCATCCCGCGCGAGGAGGCCATCCTCTGCTCCGCCAAGGCCGGAATCGGCATCGAGGAGGTGCTGGAGGCCATCGTCACCCGCATCCCCGCGCCCAAGGCGGCGGAGGACGACCACCTGCGCGCGCTGGTGTTCGATTCCGTGTACGATGCGTACCGCGGCGTGGTGTCGTACGTGCGCCTGGTGAGCGGCCGCGTGGAGCGCGGCATGAAGGTAAAGCTTTTCGCCACGGACGACACGTTCGAGGTGAAGGAGGTGGGCATCTTTACACCCAAGATGCAGGCCACAGATGCCCTGGAGACGGGCGATGTGGGCTACATCATCGCCAACATGAAAACCGCGGCGGACGTGAAGATAGGCGACACCTACACCAACCTGGCGAACCCCTGCCCGGAGCCGCTTCCCGGCTTCAAGGAAATCCGCCCCATGGTGTTCTCCGGCATCTACCCCGTGGATTCCGCGGACTACGAGAACCTGAAGGCCGCCATGGCCAAGCTGCAGATCAACGATGCCGCGTTCACCTACATGGGCGAGAGCTCCGTGGCCCTCGGATTCGGCTTCCGCTGCGGATTCCTCGGCCTCCTCCACATGGAGATTATCCAGGAGCGCCTGCGCCGCGAATTCAACATGGATGTCATCTCCACCTACCCCTCCGTCATCTACGAGGTCACCAAGACCGACGGCACGGAACTGACGGTGGACAACCCCAGCATCCTTCCGGACCCGCAGGAAATCCAGGAAATCCGTGAGCCCATGGTGAAGGTCTTCATCATGATTCCCAGCGCCTACATCGGCGATATCATGCGTATCGTCATGGAGAAGCGCGGCGAGGTCAACCACACGGAAACCATCGACGACACCCGCGTGATGCTCACCTGCCGCATCCCCATGGCGGAAATCCTGGTGGACTTCAACGATAAATTGAAGAGCACCACCCGCGGCTACGGCTCCATGGACTACGAGTACGCCGGGTACCAGCCCGCCCACCTGGTGAAGATGGACATGATGATCGCCGGCGAGCCGGTGGACGCGTTCTCCATGATCGTGCACCGCGACCGCGCGGAATCGCAGGGCCGAGAGCTCGCCATCAAGCTGAAGGATGTGATTCCCCGCCAGCTGTTCACCGTGGCCATCCAGGCCTGCATCGGCGGCAAGATTATCGCCCGCGAGAGCATTTCCCCCATGCGCAAGAACGTTACCGCCAAGTGCTACGGCGGTGATGTCACCCGCAAGCGCAAGCTCCTGGAGAAGCAGAAGGAGGGCAAGAAGCGCATGAAGGCCATCGGCCGCGTCAACATCCCGCAGGAGGCCTTCATCAACGTCCTCAAGAGCGGCGATTGACGCGCGTCCGCGCTGCGCCGTGCTCCCCGCCCCCAACCCTGCGGCGGCATGACTGAATATGCCGCAACGCATATTTGACCCCCGCGCGGCGGGGTGTTATATTTGCTGCGTTTCTGGAATGCCATGGGAAAGACTCTTTACAGGAAGGTGTGGGAGATGCACAGCGCCGGCGTGCTGCCGGACGGGCGCACGCAGCTGTTCATCGACACCATGTACCTGCACGAGGTGACCTCGCCGCAGGCGTTCGCCATGCTGCGTGAGCTGGGGCTGCCCGTGCTGCACCCGGAGCGCCTCTTCGCCGTGCCGGACCACA
>JAKSOU010000069.1 GCA_024405435.1 Akkermansia sp.
GGCTCGCGCTCGCAGGGGGGCAGCATGGAGTTGAGGTGGTGGCGCTGGATGGTCTGCTTCATCCCCTTGTCGTTGCGGATGGTGACCTCCTTGGCGTCCTTGATGGCGGCCTCGCGGTCCTTCTCGGCCTTTTCGCGGGCCTTGTTGTACTTGTCGATGCTGGCCTTCTGGCGCGGGGTTGCGATTTCCTTGAGGGCGTCCTCGGAGAGGTCCTTCTCGTTGTCCACAACGGGAGCGGCCTGCACGGCAAGGGCGGCGGCAAGGGAGAATGTAAGGATGGAAAGAGTTTTCATGGCTGAATTTCAATATCAGTATAGGCAAGCGGGCGGCGGTGTCAAGCCAATTTTCCGTGTATGGTGGAAATTTCCGCAAAAAATCACTCCTGCGGCGGGTTCATGCCGCCGTCCAGCAGGGCGAACATGTCCATCTGCCCCTCGCTCGCCTCCGGCGCGGGCATGCCGGTTTCCGCGGCCTTCTTGCGGCGGGCGGTCTTGGGTTCGCGGGTGGCGGCGTGCATCTCCAGGTGGGTGAGGATTTGCTTGGCGCGGTCGATGATGGGCTTGGGCAGCCCCGCCAGCCGCGCCACCTGGATGCCGTACGATTTGTCCGCCGGGCCGGGCAGCACCTTGCGCAGGAACACGATTTCGTCCTTCCACTCGCGCACCTCCACGTGGCGGTTGCTCACGGCGGGGTGGGTCTGCTCCAGGTCGGTCATCTCATGGTAGTGGGTGGCGAAGAGGGTGCGCGCGCCGATGACGTCGTG
Organism: Akkermansia sp.; assembly: GCA_024405435.1. GTDB lineage: Bacteria > Verrucomicrobiota > Verrucomicrobiia > Verrucomicrobiales > Akkermansiaceae > Akkermansia. The sequence continues at coordinate 764 of JAKSOU010000069.1, forward strand.
CAGGTGCTCCGCCACGGCCCAGGCGATGGAGAGGCCGTCGAAGGTGGCGGTGCCGCGGCCGATTTCATCCAAAATGACGAGCGAGCGGTTGCCGGCGTTGTTGAGGATGAGGGCGGTCTCGCTCATCTCCACCATGAAGGTGGACTGGCCCTGGGCGATGTCGTCGCTGGCGCCCACGCGGCAGAAGATGCGGTCCACCAGGCCGATGCGGGCGGAGTCCGCAGGCGCGTAGGAGCCGATTTGCGCCATGAGGGTGATGAGGGCCACCTGGCGGATATAGGTGCTCTTGCCGGCCATGTTGGGCCCGGTGAGGATGAGCACGCGGTTGGCCTCCGCGTCCATGTCGGTGTCGTTCGGCACGAACGAGGTGTCGGTGAGCACCTGCTCGATGACGGGATGGCGGCCGTTGAGGATTTGGAGGTCGCGGCTGGTGTCCAGCTGCGGGCGGCAGTAGCGGTGCAGCTGCGCCTTTTCCGCCAGGGAGAGCAGCACGTCCACCTCCGCCAGGGTTTCGCTGGTGGACTGGATGCGGTCGATGTATTCGCCCACCTTGGCGCGCAGGTCGCAGAAGAGCTCGTACTCCAGCTGGCGCGCGCGCTCGTCCGCCCCCAGGATGGTGCCCTCCATCTTCTTGAGCTCGTCGGTCACGAACCTTTCCGCGTTGGCGAGAGTCTGCTTGCGCACGTAGCGCCCCTCCGGCACCTTGGAGTAGTTGGCCTTGGTGACCTCGATGTAGTACCCGAAGACGTTGTTGAAGCGGATTTTCAGGGAGTCGATGCCCGTTTCCCGGCGCTCGCGGGCCTCCAGCTCGGCCAGCCAGTTCTTGCCGTCGCGCGAGGCGGCGCGCAGCTCGTCCAGTTGCGCGTCGTAGCCGTCGCGTATCATGCCGCCCTCCTTGATGGTGACGGGCGGCTCGTCCACCATGGCGCGCAGCAGCAGCTCCGTGAGCTCCGCGAAGTCGCCCACCCGGCCGGGCAGCGGCGCGAAGATCGGGGCCTTGGCGGCCAGGGCGGCCAAGTCGGACGCGATGTCCGGCAGCTGCTGCAGGGAAGCGCCCAGCGCCAGCAGGTCGCGCCCGTTTCCGGCCCCCTGGGAGAGGCGGGAGACCAGGCGCTCGGTGTCGCGCACGCCTTTCAGCGAGGCGCGCAGCTTGGTCATGAGGAAGGGCTCCTGCAGGAATCCGGCAATGATTTCCTGGCGGCGCAGCAGCTCGTCCATGTCGCAGATGGGATGCAGGATCCAATCGCGCAGCTTGCGCGCGCCCATGGGGGTGGAGGTGTTGTCCAGCGCGCCCAGAAGGGTGTTTTTCACGCCGCCGCGGGCCTCCACCAAATCGAGGTTGCGGCGGCTGGCGGTGTCGATGAGCACGGCGTTGTCCGTGGCGCGCAGGGAGAGTTTCCTAAGGTGGTCGGTGGTGCGGCGCAGCTGGTGTTTCAGATAGTGCAGGATGGCCGCTGCGGCGCCGAGCGCGGCGCTCAGGTGCGCGCAGCCGAACCCCTGCAGCGAGTGCACGCGGAAGTGGCTCTCCAGGAACGGCACCGCCACGCCGGGCAGGAAGGTGTAGCCGTCGTAGTACTGCGTCACCGGCACGCCGGGGAAGTCGTCGCGCTGCTCGTCGCTCAGCAGCAGCTCGCTGGGGCGGATGCGCTCCAGCTCCTCCGCCAGGGACTCCAGGCTGGCGTAGTCCGCCACGGTGAACTCGCCCGTGGTGTGGTCGGCGCAGGCCAGTCCCCAGGCGTTCTTCTCACGGTAGCAGGCGGCAATGTAGTTGTGCTCCCCGCTCTCCAGCAGGGAAAGGTCCGCCAGCGTTCCGGCCGATACGATGCGTGTGATCTCGCGCTCCACCAGCTTGCCCGGCACGGGGTCCGTCATCTGGTCCGCAATGGCCACACGCTTGCCCAGCTTCACAATCTGGCCGATGTAGCCCTCCGCCGCGTGGAACGGCACCCCGCACATCGGGATGGTCTGCCGCTTCGTCAAGGTCAATCCCAGCGCCGCGGAGCACTCCTGCGCGTCCTCGAAGAACATCTCGTAGAAATCCCCCACGCGGAAGAACAGCCACACGTCCTCCGGCAGCGCCTGCTTCATCCGCAGGTACTGGTCCATCATCGGGCTGAGCGTGTTTTCCGCCATGCGCTGTTCCTCCAGAGTTTATCGGCTTTTCCCGCCGTTTTCAAGCATTTTCCACGGCGGTGCCTTTCACACTACAATGATCGCCCCGCAACTTTGCAGTTGCGGGGCGTCACTGTATATCGCTGGCCTTTTTCCCCAAGGTCAGAAGTTGATCCGATACCCCACGGTGCCGTTGGCGTTGGTGTAGCGGTTGCGGAGTTCGGCAGATACATCCACGAAGATGAAAGAGCTTTCCTGGCCGACCGGGATGCTGATGCCGCCGCCGATTTCCAGGCCCACGTTCCCGGCTTTCGCGGATTTCAAGGTGGCCTTGGAATTCGGCGCGGCATTCAGGGCGGTCTTGGCTTCCGCTTCCGTGTCGCCCGTCACCATCTTGATCAGCGCGCGCCCTTCCAGCAGGATGCTGCGGCTGTACGCGTCCGGCTCCGTGGCCTTCTGGATGCGCGCGCCCGCGGCAACCGTGAAGGTGTTGCAATCCATGCCGTCCACGCGCAGGGCGGCGTCGCTCCCGCTTTCCGTGTAGCCGCCCAAGCCGCCGTGCACGTAGGAGAGGTTCAGTATGGGCTGGATGGATGCGGATTCGCTCAGGGAGTAGGCGTAGCCCAGCTCATACATGAAGCCGAAGCCCGTGCCGTCCGTCTTGCCCTTGGCGCCGTACGCAATGCCGGCCGCGTTCACCTTGCGGTCCACATCGAATCTTGCGAAACCGACGGAGGCTGCGAAGGTGTGCGACCACGCCTTGCTGGAGTAGCGCCCCATCAGGCTCGCATACATGGTGTTCGTGCTGCCGTCCAGCACGTCTGCCGACCCGGAGGTGCGGTAGTTGCCGTGCATGGCGGTAACCGCCAGGGCGGCGGTGAAGGCGGAGGTGCAATCGACATCCAGGCCCACGGTTCCGCCCCAGCTCTTGAGCTCGTAGCCGCATTGCGTGGTGTCCGCGCTCATCTTGTTGAAGTTGCCCTCTGCGTTGATCCAGGCGTTGACGTAGGGGAGGTCGTTGTGGACCTCGCAGGAGGGGAGCCCCATCACGGTGGAGCGGTTGCGCATGGCGCGCAGCTGGCGGCCGATGTCCTCGTTGAAGGCCAGGCCCATTGTGGCGATGGAGGCGCCGGCGGCGGATGCCGCAAGGCGGTCCAGCTCACCGTGCGCCCCGCCCAGGGCCAGCTGGTCCATGCGGTGCAGGATCTGCATCACGGTGCCGTTGGGCGCATCGCTCTGCAGCTTCTCGAACTGGCCGTCCGTGAAGAGCTTGTCCAGCATGGACGCGCCTGCCCGCCCGTTTTTGGTGGTGGCGTTGTCCTCATAGTAGCTGGTGTTGGCGAGCGCGCCCTTCATCTCGATGCCGTCGTCCTTTACGGTGAGCGTGTAGGCGTAGCGGTTGGCGTACACGGTTTCCGAGTCCTCATGCCCGTTGATGGTCAGGGGGGCGGCGGTGTCGGTGGCCGACTTGACGATGTAGTACGATTTGCCGTCCATGGGGTACAGCCCCGTGAAGACGGAGGAATCCGCCCATACGTCCACGGTGTGGCCGTCTGTGGCGGAGTCCAGGCTGCCGCTGTGCACGGTGGGCGCGTCCAGGTGCACGGAGCCCAGTGTGATGCTGTCCGTGACCAGCTCCCCGCTGACAACCAGGCTTGTTCCCACGGCCAGTTCCGGGGTGGTCAGGTTCCCGATGGTGCCGGCGGAAGCAATGGAAAGCGCGCCGGCGGTGGTGAGGGAGCCGTTGCCCTGCAGGGATACCAGGGCGGTGGATGCCGCGGTGGAGATGGCCAGGGAGCCGTTCTGCACCGCCAGGCTGCCGCCGTCCAGCGAGCCGATGCTGCTGGCTGCGTCGCCGTTGATGGTGAGCGTGTGGCCCTGGTTGCCGGTCACGGCGGCGGCGTCAAGCTGCGCGAACGTGGTGTCGCCGCCCAGCTTGAGATTCTCGACGTGGAGGGTGCCACCCTGTGCGGTGCCGTGGCCGAGCTCGGTGTCGCCGGCGGTGATGCTGCCGGAGTTCTGCATGATGTTCTTGACGGTGAGCGGCGTGGTTGCGCCCACATCGATGGTGCCGCCGTTGCTCAGGTTGTACACGGTCACGGCGCTGTTGCCGTCCATGGTCAGCACGCTGTCGTCATCCACGGTGATGCCGCTGTACTCCGCGAACACCACCTCCGGGTGGATGTGCGCCTCGCCGTTCTGCACCACCAGGTCGCCGCGCTCCAGGGTGATTCTCTCCCCCGCGCCCTCGGCGATGGTGAACACGCCGTCGCGCACCGTCACGCTGAACGCGCTCTCGTCCTCGCCCAGCGTCACGGTGACGGGTGAGGCATCCTGCCCGATGAAGAAGGTGCGCGCGCCTTCCACGTATGTGGTGAGCGCGGTGGTGTCCGTCTCGCTCTGGGACCATGTTTTGGTGGACTCGTTCCACGCCCCGCTCCCACCCAGCCAATAGCGGCCGGGGGCCTCCTTGTTGGTGAGGTACAGCGTGTTGTCGCGCAGCACCAGGTAGGCGCCATCCGTGGAGAAGCCCTCCGTCACGGATTTCACATAGGCGTCTGCCCGTGTGGCAAGGCCCTCGATGCCGCTCACCACGCCCAGGGTGAGCCCGGTCACGTCGGCTCGGGTCAGCCCATGGGTGGCATCCGCCTTGAAGAGGGCTATGGTGTAGCCGCCCTCGGAAATGGCCGGGGTTGCGCCTGCCACCTCCAGGTTCACCTTGCCCGCCCAGTCGATGTTGGTGACGGTGGGCGCGTACTGGTTGACGGAGCAGGCCAGGGTGGAGCCTTCCGCCAGGGTGACGATGCCGTTGATGCCGCTGTTGCCCTCGGTGATGTCCAAGATGCCGCCCTCTGCCACGTGCAGGTGTTCAATCATGCTGGTTTCCACGCAGTTGGCGGCCAGGCGCAGACGCCCTTCGCGCACGATGACCGTGTCCAGGTCGTTTGTGTGGAAGATTTCCAGCGTGCCCTTGCCCGTCTTCGTCACGGCATCGTCCAGCAGCTGCAGGTTCTCGTTGAGTGTCACCGTAGTGTCCGCCTCCGTCACCTCAATCGTGTCGAAATAATCGAAGACGGCGTTTTGGATGTTGGCGTACCGTGAGCCGGCGCTGCTGAAGGCTAGCGTCTGCGTGCCGGTCACGCGGCCCGGCCCCAATCCGGGATAGCCGCCGCATATGAGGATACCCTTCGCCAGCTGCACATCATCCGCAATGTCCACGCGCGTGCTCAGGGAGCGGGTGGCATCCCCTCCGGCATAGATAACGCCCGCGTAGTAACCGCCCTTCATGTTGATGACGATTTCCCCCTGTGTGACGTTGCCGATGGAACCACCGTACAGGGCGGAGGTGACGCTTGCGTTGTTGAGGTTGAGCGTGATGTTGCCGGCGGTGCCGCCGCAGTTGTTGTGGCCGCCGATGAGCGTGGAGAAGGTGCAGGAGTCCACGTTGAAGGTGATGTCGTTGACACTGGCGGTGCCGATGCCGCACGAACCGCCTGTCACCGTTCCCCCGAACCGGGCGTTGCTCAGGTTCAAGTTGATATCACCCGAGATGGTGGACCTGGAGGTGGCATTCGTGTCTTCCACATCGCCGCCCACCAGTTTTGCTGCGAATACTCCACTGTTGATATTGATGTTGATGCTCGCGGAATTGTGGGTTTGGGTGACATTGTTCTGCAGGACGGCATCACTGAAATGCCCGCCGACCACCCATTCTCCCCCGAAGCGGCTGGAACCCACATCGATGATGTTGAGCGTGGAATTCCCCGTCTGGTTCTGGGTGACGGAAAGCGTGGGGAGGGGTTCTTCGTCAGAGGTGACGGTGGTGGCGTAATGCCCGACCACGATGTTGCTGTTGAATGAACTGCCCTCCGAGTTGGCAATGCACATCAGGATGTCCCCGGTTTGCCCTTGCGTGATGGTGGTGCGCGGCTCTGGACGCGGGTCGGGTGCGGGCTCGTCTACGGTATCGCACGCATAGTGTCCGCCCACCATGATAGCCTGCGCGGAGGTGGTGGGGGAGTCCAGGATAAGGAATTCGATTTTCCCGGTGTTGCCCTGGTTGAGGGTGGCCGGCATTTCATCCGAGAGGAAGGCGTAGCTGCCGCCGCTGGCCACGGCCCCGGAAAAAGTGGTGCGTGGTGCGTCCTTGACGAGAATGGTGGTGTTGCCCGTGTTTGTCTGGGTGACATTGCCGGACTGCCGTTTGGGATCGCTCTGCCGCAGGTAGCTGCTTGCGGTGACAACGTTGCTGAAGGCCACGCCGCTGGTTCCCAGCACCTCAATGGCGGTGTTGCCGGAATGCGTTTGAGAGGATGACGTGACCGTGGCGGACCAATAGTGGTCTCCCGTCACCACTCCGTTGAAGGTGATGCCGGAGGACTCCTGCACGCGGATGAGGGAATCTCCGGTGCGTGCTTGCGTGCCGCTTCCGGCCGTGGTGATATGGGCACCCGACACGGTGCCGCCGAAACGGGTGGAATGGGCATCCGACACCAGGAAGGTGCCGCTGCCGGTTTGCTGCTGGTTGGCGGTGCCCGTGGTTCCGTTGTGCCCGGCGGTGGCGACACCGCCGAAGGCGGCCCCGGTCATGTGGATGAAGGACACGTTGGAATCGCCGGTCATGCGTGCGTTGTTGCCCCAGTTGCCGGCCACCACGTTCTTCACCGTGTTCAGGGTCAGGGTGCTGTCGGGGAGGTCGGAAAAGTCGAACACCACATGGGTGTCTCCGTTCATGTTGGCGGTGCCGTTGCCGGAGAAGCTGCCGCCCACAACGGCGTTCTGGTTGATCCAGCGCTCCCAGGCGCCTTGCTCCTCCTCCGACATGGTCCTTTCGATAAAGTGCGTGTCGGCGGCCTGGGGCAGGTTGGTGTAGACGTACACGTAGGTGTCGCCGGTCTGCACGGTGTTTCCCGCATCTCCGTAGATGGAGCCGTATATGGAACCGGAGACGCGGGGCGAGTAGATGGAGACGTAGGAGTTGCCCGTGTGGGCGCCGTCCAGGAAGTTGCTGCCCATCACGGAACCCACTCTCAGCACGCCGGAGGTGATTTGGACGTGGGTGTCGCCGACGAGGTTCCAGCGGCCCAGGGTGCGACCGTCAATGGTGGCGGGGCCGTAGAGGCTGCCTCCCGTCACCATGGTGAAATCCCCGGCTTCTATGTTCAGCCAGATGTCGCGCTCTATGGTGCCGCCCTCCGGCTCCACGGACTGGGGGCTGTACGCGCCGCCGAACAAGAGCTGGTCGTGGTCGAGTACGGTCGGCGTTTCCTCCCCGGAGGAGACGTTGGCGGCAATGAGGTAGGAGTTGTTGTCATAGTAGGGGGATCTGAACAGGCCCTCCTTCTCTGCAATGATATCCCACTTCAGGGCATTGATTGTCTCCGGGGCGGCGGCTGTTTCCACCACGCCCCAGTTGGCATCCCATGAGAGGGCGGGCTTCTTGGATGCCGCCTTCAGGACGAGGGTGGCCCCGCTGTCGTCGATCGTGTAGCCGCTGCCCTTGAGCTGGGCGATGCTGAGCATCTCCGCGGCGGATTTCCCGATTCCCAGGTCAATGCCCTGCCTCAGGTCCTCCTCGCTCACCCTGGAGACATCCACGTAAATGACATCCAGCCCGAACAATTCACCTGTGCTCAGGCTGTGCACCGCATCCCTGCCGGAAGCGTATGAAAGGACGATATCACGCACTCCTGCGGTTCCGCCAAGCGTCATTTCGCCGCTGTGGCTGAAATCGCCCGTGTAGTTCATGGTGAGCATTTTGCGAACGGACAGGATGTCGCCGCACGTGAAGGTGCCGTCCGCCAGGTCGAAACTGTCCGTCGTGACGGTGCCGGTGGCCCTGACGGTGCTCCCGCCGCCCATGGCGAGGTCGCCGGAGACGGTGATGCTGCCGGCGGTGAGGGTGGAGGCGTTGACGGAGACATTGGCCGCGGTCAGGCTGGTCTGCAGGGTCAGGCTGGAGTTGTCCAGCGTGGCGTTGCCGCCGATGTTGGCGGAGGCCGCGGTGGTGGCGCCCGCGTGCAGGGTGGCGTCATGGTTGACGGTCATGATGCCGGAGACGCCGAGGCTCTGTCCGGCCATGTCCAGGCTGCCGGTCTGGAGGGCGCCGCCAATGCTCACCTGAGTGCCCTCCCCGCTGATTAAGACGTTGGAGGCGTACATGCCGCCGTACTGCGTGGCGGTGAGGTTCCCTCCGAGGGTGGACGTGCCGGAGGTGAAGGATAAAGTGCCTGTGGCGGTGGTGGCCCCGGTGATGTGCAGGGCCTTGCCCGCCATTTCCAGGGTGGGTTGCACGCCGATGGTGCCGTCTACCAGGCCGGTGGACATGGTGGAGTGCGTTCCCGCGGTCAGGGCGCCGGTGACGGTGACATCCGTTTCATCCCCGGTGACGGAGAAGAAGCCGCGCGTGGTGACGTTGCCCGTGTTCCTGTATGTGCAGTCCCCGGTGAAGATGGCGTTGGTGGCCGTCAATGCGCCGTTGACGTTCATGGGGCCCTCCTGCACCACCAGGTCGTTGTCTGCGCTCACGGCCCCGGAAATGGTCAGGGTGCCGGCTCCAACCTTGGTGAGGGTGTCCGGGCTCACCGCGCGGCTCACGGTCACGGTTTCCCCTTCCGCCACGTCCACCAGGTCGATCATCAGCTTGGTTGCGCTGCCGGCGATGGTCCCGGTGAAATCCCGGATGGTTTCAAGGCGGGTGGTGCCCGTTCCCACCGTCAGGGTCCCCTGGCCGGAAAGCAGGGCGAAGCGGCGGTTGCCCTCCACCGTGGCGGAGCCGTTGACGGTGAGGGATTTGTACACAATCCACGTGGCCGGCGCGCCTGTCATCTTGCCGCCGTTGTTGAGCACCACGTCCGTCAGCTCCCGCACGCTCAGGGGTACGTTCTTGCGGGTATCGTTGAAGATTGCGCCGCTGTTCACCACAATGCGGCGGAAACTCTCCGCACCCTCGCCCCACTGCACTGTGCCGCCGGCAACAATCAACTCGCCTGTATGCACCTCGTCGTTGAGGTCCAGTACCAGCGTGCCCGTGCCGGTCTTGGTGATTGTGCCGTCCCCGGAGACCTCCCCGGAAAGGGTGGCCGTACCGCTTGCCACATTGATGGTGTGGGCGCCCAGCAGGGTGATGGGCGCGCGCAGCGCCGCTCCGGAACCCAGCTGCAGGGTGGAGACTCCCTCCATGACGAGACGGTCCCAAGACGTCGCTGTGCCGGGGGTGGTGTTTAAGGTGGAGTTGTGCACGGCAATGCTGCCGCGGTATTCCGACAGGTGGGCATCGAAGCTTGAGGTGATGCTGCCCCAGTCGAACCGCAGCAGCGCACCGCTGGACTGCGTGAGCGCGGTGCCCCCCGCCAGCGCGTTGTCCCGCAGGGTGAGCACGGTGTTCATCCCCAGGTCGATGCCCCTGGCGTCCAAGGTGCTGCCGGCTCCTATCAGGGTCAGTTCGGCATTGTTGCGGACATTGACGACTCCGGCCCGGATATTGGATTCCAGCGTGATAATGGCCGGCTTGAAGAAGGAGACGTTGTCACCGCTGGTGAAGTCATACTCCCCAATGGAGGTGGCAGACCACCCTGCCTCCGGGATGCCGGAAACCGGGTCGTAGTTTATTTCCGCCGCCGCACCCGTCTGCACGACGAGACCGGAGGCAAGGGTGAGGGAGACGGCGGCAAGGCATGCCACCACGGACTTCCTAAGGCTATGAGGGAGGTGAAGTTTCATGGATGAAGTGATGATTTGAGGACGAGCTAACAGGGAGGGAGCCCAAACTCGCTGAAAGGTAGCCTACAGTATTCCCAATACT
>JAKSOU010000007.1 GCA_024405435.1 Akkermansia sp.
CGCATCTTCTTGGCGGAGATGCGGGCATTCTTGTATACTGCTTTCACTTCCATTGTGTTAGTATTTGTTGAAGGTTTAATCGTTTGATTTGACGGAAACCATATCGCCCACGGCGACGGAGAGGGAGGGGTTGAGGTGCTGCTGCACCAGGAGGCCGGCCACGGATTTTCGCACATCGGTGACCACGGCCATGGCAATGGCCTGGTCGCCGCGTGAGATTTCCATGGTCATGCCCACCTCCACCTTTCCGGCGCGCCCGGCGTTGATGACGATCAGCCCGGATTCGGAATCGATGCTCAGCACCTTCGCCTCATCCACGGAGCCGCCCGCCAGCTCGTCCGCCTTCGTCCGGCGCAGCCCAAGGGCCACGTCCAGATCGCGCACGGCCGTCTCCAGCGCCTCGCGCGCCGCCTGGTCTTCCACCAGCGCGCTGCGCATGTAGGCCACCAGGGCGGAGGTGAGGCGCAGCGAGCTTTGGCGCACGGCCTCCAGCTCGGCACGCACAGACTCCAGCTGCGCGGCGGTTTCGATGAGCTTTTCCTCGCGGTCGCCCAGGGCGGAACCGCCCAGGGCCTCCATGCGGGAGCGGACCTCGCGGAGCTGCTTGCGCGCCTCGTCGGCATCCGCCCTGGCAATGGCGTAGCTTTCGCGGAGGGTGGCAAGCTGTCGCTCCAGCTGGCTGATCTTGGCATCCTTGCCGGGGTCTGTATCCTGCGCGCAGGCCGCCGCGCCCGCCACCGCAAGGGTGAGGGTGAGGAGGGATGCACTGCGCAGGATGGAGCCCATGGCTTGGTTTCTGTCTTGGTTGGTTTACTTCTTGCCGATGCCGCCGTGCGCCTTGAAGATGCGGGTGGGGGCAAACTCGCCGAGCTTGTGGCCCACCATGTTCTCCGTTACGTACACCGTGGCGAACGCCTTGCCGGTATGCACCAGGAAGGTCAGGCCCACAAAGTCCGGAATCACCATGGAGGCGCGGCTCCACGTCTTGATCGGCTTGCGGTCCCCGCTCTGCAGCTGGGCGTCAACCTTGTCGAGAAGAGGCTGGCTTACGAAGGGTCCTTTTTTGAGGGAACGTCCCATTGTTCTAATCTATGGTTGAGGGTTGATGATTACTTGGCGTTACGGCGCTGCACGATGAAGACATCGGAGGGCTTGCGGATACGGCGGGTCTTCTGGCCCTTGACATGTCCCCACGGGGACTTCAGGTGCTGGCGACCGCCACCGGACTTGGACTTACCCTCACCACCGCCGTTGGGGTGGTCCACAGGGTTCATGCACATACCGCGCACGGTGGGGCGGATGCCCATCCAGCGGGTGCGGCCGGCCTTGCCGGAAGACTCGTTCATGTGCTGGGCGTTGCCCACCTGGCCGATGGTGCAGTAGCACTCCACGCGGAACTTGCGGATTTCGCCGGAGGGCATCTTCACCAGGGCGTACTCGCCGTCGCGGTTGGAGAGCACGGCCTGCTGGCCGGCGGAGCGGGCAATCTTGCCGCCCGTGCCGGGGCGCACCTCGATGTTGTGGATGGCCGTGCCCAGCGGCACGTTCTTGAGCGGCATCGCGTTGCCCACCTTCGGGGCCACGTTCTCTCCGCTCTGAACCGTCATGCCCACGCTCAGCCCCGCAGGCGCCAGGATGTAGCTCTTGGCTCCGTCCGGGTACTGCACAAGCGCAATGCGGCAGGTGCGGTTCGGATCGTACTCGATGGCCAGCACGGTGGCCGCCTCGCGGCGCGTGCGGCGGAAATCCACCAAACGGTAGTGGAACTTGTGGCCACCGCCGATGTGGCGGGTGGTGATGCGGCCGTTGTTGTTGCGGCCGCCGCTCTTGCGGATGGGCTCCAGCAGGCTCTTCTCAGGCTTGCCCTTCGTGATTTCCTCGAAGGACGGCAGCACCTTGTAGCGGTTGGAAGGCGTGGTAGGCTTGAATGACTTGAGTGACATAATAGCTTACTTGGTTGGGGGTTCCGGGTTATACGAGGTCCAGGCTCTCACCGGGCGCCAGGCGCACGTACGCCTTCTTCCACGCGGGGGAGGTGCCGGCGGCCTTCGTGCGCTTGCGGCGCTCTTTGCCGTCGTAGTTCGCCGTGCGTACGGAGACGGCCTTCTTGCCGAATGCCTTCTCCACGGCCTTCTTGATATCAACCTTGGTGGCCTTCACGTCCACCTCCAGCGTGATCACGCCGTTGGCCTCGTGAAGCACCGTGGCCTTTTCGGACACACGCGGGCTCTTGATTACGTCGTAGATGTCGTTCATGGTTACTTGGTGCGGTTGGCGATGGTTTCCAGTGCGGATTCAACGATGACGACCTTGCGGGCGTCAAGCAGCTGCTCCACGTTCACCTCTGCGGCAGACATCAGCAGCACCTCCGCAACGTTGCGGCCGGAGCGCTTCGTCTTCTCGTCAAAGGACTCGGCGATGATGAGGATCTTCTTGCCTTCGGCAATGGCGGACACCGCCGCCACAAAGCTCTTGGTCTTGCCGTCCTCAATGCTGAAGGAGGGCACGGTGACCACCTTGCCGCCGGAGATGATGTCGCCCAGCACGCGGCGCAGGGCCAGCTTGCGGGTGCTCTTGTTCACCTTCTTGGAGTAGTCGCACGGGCGCGGGCCGAACACCACGCCGCCACCCACGAAGATGGGGCTCTGGTGGTCGCCGTGGCGGGCGTTGCCGGTACCCTTCTGGCGGTAGATCTTCTTGTTGTTGCCGGCCACTTCCGCGCGGGTCTTGGTGTTGGCGGATCCGGTGCGGCGGTTGGCGCGGTAGGCGGTCACCAGGTCATGCACGGCCTGGCTGCCCTTCTCCGGTCCCACGGTCACGATGTTCGCGGCGGTGGCGGCCTCTATGGTTAATTGATTAGCGGACATAGATAGGTTCTCCTAGTTCGTGTTGATTTATTTGCCGGTCTTCTTCTTGGCGGGGCGGATGACCACGTAGGATCCCTTGGCGCCGGGAACCGGGCCGGAGATGAGGATCACGTTGTCTTCCTTGCGCACCTGGACGACCTTGAGGTTCTGCACCGTGCGGCGCTCGTTGCCCATGTGGCCGGGCATCTTCTGGCCCTTCCAGATGCGGGAGGGGGTGGCGCAGGCGCCCACACCGCCGGTGCGGCGGTGCATCATGGAGCCGTGGGCCATGGGGGAGCCGTGGAAGTTGTGGCGGCGCATCACACCCTGGAAGCCCTTGCCCTTGGAGGTGCCGATGACATCCACCCACGCGCCCTCCTCAAAGAGCTCGCAGCCCGGATGCGCGGCGCCCTCGGCCGGCAGCTCGGAGGCCTCCACGCGGAACTCCTTGAGCAGTTTCGCGGGGGCTATGCCCAGCTTCTTGAAGTGGCCGGCCACAGGCTTGGAGAGGCGGCTCTCCTTCTGCGCGTCGAACGCCACCTGAACGGCCGTGTAGCCGTCCTTCTCGGCGGTCTTCACCTGGCCGTAGGTGTTGCCTGCCACGTCGATGACGGTGACGGGAATCATGGCTCCGGTCTCCTTGTTGAAGACGCGGGTCATGCCAACCTTCTTACCAATAAGTCCTAATGACATGTTTGTAAATCAGAGTTGAGGGTTGATAATGTCAGGGCTTAGATCTTGATCATGATATCCACGCCGGCCGGCAGGTTGAGCTTCTTGAGCTCTTCCACCGTGCGCGAGGTCGGGTCGACGATGTCGAGCAGACGCTTGTGCGTGCGGATTTCAAACTGATCGGCGGATTTCTTGTTAACATGGACCGAGCGGTTCACAGAGAACTTCTCGATACGAGTCGGCAAAGGAATCGGCCCTGCGACTTTTGCACCTGTACGCTTCGCGGTCTCGACGATCTCCGAGGCGGAGTGGTCGATGGCGCGGCTGTCAAATGCACGGAGACGGATGCGGATTTTGGGACTTTGCATGAACGTGCGGTTATGTTTGGGTTAGTAATAGGTTGGTTTATTTGGCGTCGCCACCGCGAGCCTTGACGATTTGGGCGACAAGGTTCGGGGGGACCTGTTCGAAGTGGGAGGGTTCCATGGAGTAGGATGCCAGGCCCTTGGAGAGGGTGCGGATATCCGTGGAGTAGCCGAACATCTCCGCCAGGGGAACCTTGGCGGTGAGAATGCACTCGGCACCGCGGTGCTCCATGTTGCTCACGTTGGCGCGGCGGCGGTTGAGGTCGCCCATGATGTCGCCCTGGTTCTCGGCGGGGGTGGTCACCTCCACGCTCATGATGGGCTCCAGCAGCACGGGGCCGCACTTCACAAAGGCGTTCTTCATGGCGAAGATGGCAGCCATCTTGAAGGCGTTTTCGTTGGAGTCCACCTCGTGGTAGGAACCGTCCACCACGTCCACCTCCACGTCTTCCACGGGGTAACCGGCAACGGTGCCGGAGTTCATGGCTTCGTTGAGGCCGGCGTACACGGCGTTCATGTACTCCTTGGGAATGGCGCCGCCAACCATCTTGTTGGCAATCTTGAGGCCGGTGCCGCGCTCGCCGGGGCGCATGTCGATGACGACGTCACCGTACTGGCCGCGGCCGCCGGACTGCTTGACGAGCTTGCCCTGCACGCGCTCGGCGCTCTTGGTGATGGTTTCGCGGTAGGCGATCTGGGGCTTGCCGGTGTTGGCCTCCACCTTGAACTCGCGCTTGAGGCGGTCCACGATGATGTCGAGGTGAAGCTCGCCCATGCCGGCGATGATGGTCTGCCCGGTCTCCTCATCGGTCTTCACGCGGAAGGTCGGGTCTTCTGCGGAGAGGCGCTGGAGGGCGTTGGACATCTTCTCCTGGTCGGCCTTGGTAAGGGGTTCCACGGCCATGGAAATCACGGTGTCCGGGAAGGTCGGCGGCTCCAGCGTGTAGTCGAAGTCGTCAGCTGCCAGCGTGTCGCCCGTGGTGGCGTTCTTCAAGCCCACAATGGCGGCAATGTCGCCGGAGTACACGGCGTCCACGTCCGTGTGCACGTTGGCCTGGATCTGGAGGAGACGGCCCACGCGCTCGCGCTTGCGGGTGCGGGGGTTGTACACGGTGTCGCCCTTGTGGATCACGCCGGTGTACACGCGGATGAACACCAGGGAGCCCACGAACTTGTCAGCCCAGAGCTTGAATGCCAGGGCAATGGGCTTGTCCTCGTCGGAGGGGATGATTTCCTTGGTCTCGAAGGTCTCGTAGCCGTTTTCGTCGAGGCCGTTGGAGATGGTGGAGGTCACGGTTGCCACCTTGGCCTCCAGCGGGGAGGGCAGGTAGTCCACCACGGCGTCCAGCAGGGCCTGCACGCCCTTGTTCTTGAACGCGGAGCCACCGGCCACGGGCACAAACTTGTTCGCGATGGTGGCGCGGCGGATGGCAGCCTTCAGCGTCGGCGCGTCGATCGGCTCCTCCATCAGGAATAGCTCGGCCAGCTCGTCGTCCACGTCGGCCACCTTCTCCTTGAGCTCCTGCAGGGCGGCCTCGGCCTCCTCCTTAAGCTCGGCGGGAATGTCGGTCACCTCGTAGGTGGAGCCCAGACGGTCGTTGTCGGAGTAGATGATGGCCTTCTGGTTCACCACGTCGATCTGGCCGCGCAGCTGGTCCTCCGCGCCGATGGGAACGAGGATGGAGGCGGCGTTGGCATGCAGCTTGTTGCGGATGCCGTCCAGCACGTTGGCGAAATTGGCGCCCGTGCGGTCCATCTTGTTGACGAAGCAGATGCGGGGCACGTTGTACTTGGTGGCCTGGCGCCACACGGTCTGGGTCTGGGGCTGAACGCCGGCCACACCGCAGAACACCACGATGGCACCGTCCAGCACGCGCAGGGAGCGCTCCACCTCGGCGGTGAAGTCCACGTGCCCGGGGGTGTCGATGACGTTGAGCTGGAAGTTCTCGTTCTCGTAGATCTTGTAGCAGCCCTCGGCGGGCAGCTGTTTCCAGTTGGTGGTGACGGCGGCGGAGGTGATGGTGATGCCGCGCTCCTGCTCCTGCTCCATCCAGTCGGTCGTCGCAGACCCTTCGTGGGTCTCGCCGATCTTGTGGATCATGCCGGTGTAGAAGAGGATGCGTTCGGAGAGCGTGGTTTTGCCACCGTCGATGTGAGCGGCGATACCGAAGTTGCGGTAGCGCTCAAGCGGGGCCTTGCGGTCGGGGCTGCTTACACTTGCCATAATAGTAATATGAATGTTTGGGGTTCAGAGATTACGTCTTGCGATAAAACGAGAAACTTCCGCCGGTTCCTTACCAGCGGAAGTGAGCGAATGCACGGTTTGCCTGCGCCATCTTGTGCACATCGTCGCGCTTGCGCACGGCGGCACCCTGGTTGGCGGCGGCTTCCTTGATTTCGTTTGCCAGCGCCTTCGCCATGGGCACACCCTTGCGGCTGCGCGCATAGCCGATGATCCAGCGCATGGCCAGGGCCTCGGAACGGTCGGGCGCAACCTCCAGCGGTACCTGGTAGGTGGCGCCGCCCACGCGGCGGCTCTTCACCTCCACGCGCGGCTTCGCGTTCTCGATGGCGCGGGTCAGGATTTCAAGCGGGCTCACTGTGTCCGTGCCCTCGTTGGCAAGGTCTATCGCCTTGTACACGATGCGCTCGGCCAGGGAGCGCTTGCCGGCCAGCATCACCTTGCCGATGAGCTTGCCAACAAGCACGGAATCGTAACGGGAGTCACGATGTTCAATCTTCTTGTAGACGCGTTTGCGACGGGCCATAACTTTATTCTATGTTGGGGGTTCTTACTTCTTGGCGGCTTCCTTGGGGCGCTTGGCACCATACTTGGAGCGGCCGCGGCGGCGCTTCTCCACTCCCAGGCAGTCCAGCGCGCCGCGCACAATGTGGTAGCGCACACCCGGAAGGTCCTTCACACGGCCACCGCGAACCAGCACTATGCTGTGCTCCTGCAGGTTGTGGCCTTCTCCGCCAATATAGGCGATCACTTCCTCGCCGTTCGTCAGGCGGACTTTTGCAACTTTACGAAGAGCCGAGTTCGGCTTCTTCGGCGTGCGGGTCATCACCTGGAGGCAGACCCCGCGGCGCTGCGGGCAGCTGTGAAGAGCGCGAGACTTCGACTTCTCTTCCGGTACGGTTCGTCCCTTGCGGACGAGTTGATTGATGGTCGGCATGTTTCCTTCTAGTTTGTGGTTTACGGGGCCTTGCCGGCAATCCTGCAAGTTCCTCTCCCTAGAGGAAACCTGCCGTTTTTCCGGCGGCGGACCCGATAGTTCCCTGCTTGTGTTGCCTAGTTGTTTTGCGGCATGCAGGGGCGCTCATTCTAGCCGTTTTTTCCCATTTGGCAAGCCTTTTTTTTCATTTTTTGCATTTTTTTCGCTTTTTTCATGATGGTTAGGATTGGTTAAATAATGGCCCGCCGCCGGAATATGTGATTTTCAGGGGGCGCGGTACGCATGTGCATATATGATTGCAGGGAAGGGGGGAATGCAATGATTGGAGATAACGAACCCATGAGATATGCGACCCTTGGCGTGTATCCACCCCGCGCCCGTCTTCGCGCGTTGCGCTACGCCGAGGCAGGCAAGGCGGGGTTCCGTGGTGGGTATGCGTAGGTGGTTGTCCCCCCGGGTTTCGCCCGGGGCTAAAAAAGTTGACGCCACCAAGGTGGCTCAAGTTAGTCGCGGCGGAGCCGCGCGCCAAAGTGTTTCATCTGGCGGATTGCCAGATGAAACTCACCCACAACCGCGCCGAACGGCGCGGCTAACTTCCCAAATTGTAAATTGTAAATCGTCAATTGTAAATCCTCTGTCGTACCGTGATGGTGGATTGGGCGTGGAGGCCGTTGGCGGAGTCGGTGGCGTGGATGGTGTGGGTGCCGGGGGTGGCGACGGCGTACCAGGCGTTGCCCTCGCGGATAATGCGGAGGGAATCGCAGCGCCAGGAGGTGGTGGCGGCGGGAAGGGTTGATTTGAGCTCCACCATGGAGCCGTTGGCGGGGAGGTTGGGGTCCAGCAGCACGGTGGCGCCGTTGGCGGGAATGAGGATGGAGGGAGCGCGGTCGCCCTTGGCGGCGGGGTCCAGCGCGTAGAGGCGCAGGGGCTGGGTTTGGGCGTACCATTCCGCGTATCGGGAATCCAGCACGGCGCGGCCGTTGGCATCGTATGCGGTGGATTCCTTCGGCGGGTTCTCTGCCAGCGCGAGTTCGGTCTGCACGCATTCCGGCGGGGTATCGTTGCGCGCGGTGCCGCCGGTGCGGGTGTCGATGCGCACGTCAACGAGCCCCTGCGGCCTCTGCGGGAAGGAGGGTTCCTCCGCGGTGTGCTCGTAGGCCAGCAGCATGGCGCGGTGGAAGATGGGACCCGCGCCGGAAATTCCGCTCACCTCCTTCATGGGCGAGTTGTCGAAGTTGCCCGCCCACACGCCCACCGTGAATTCCCTGGTGAACCCCACGCACCAGTTGTCGCGGTAGTTGGACGAGGTTCCGGTCTTGCACGCGCAGCGGAAGGGGAAGGTGAGCATGGGCGCGCGGCCGAACGCCGAGGCGCGCGCGGTGGGGTCGCTCAGGATGTCGGCAATGCGGAAGCAGTCGCGCGGGTCGTACAGCGGCTGGGATTCCGGCTGTCCCGCATGCGGTAGCCGCGTGAACACCTGCGGCAGGGAGCCACCGCGCGCCAGGGCGGCATACGCGCGCACCAGCTGCGCGAGCGTGACGTGCGCGTTGCCGATGGCGAGCCCCAGCCCGTACTCGTCCTCGCCGCGCTCCAACTCGAACCCGAGCTTCTGCAAATCATCGAGGAACTCCGCGATGGAGCCGATGGTGCCGAGCGCCTGCATGGCGGGAATGTTCTGCGAGCATGCAAGCGCGCGGCGGATGGTGACGGGGCCGAGGTAGCGGCCGTTGTAGTCGGTGGGAGCCTGCACACCCGTGAGGCTCTTGTAGAGCGTGGGCACATCCGCCATCACCGTGCCGGGCCACGCGCCGTGGCGGAACGCCTGCAGGTACACGAACGGCTTGAGCGTGGAGCCGGCGGAGCGCGGGGTGCGCGTGCCGTCCAGCGCGCCGCCGCGCGGGCTTTGCGGCAGCGCGGCGGGCACGCACGCCAGCACCTCGCCCGTAGGGTTGTGCAGGATGAACACGGCGGCCTGCGACATGTTGTGCTCGCGCATGCGTTCCACCTCCTGCGCGGCGGCGGCCTCGCACGCCTGCTGCAGCGGGGCCAGCAGTGTTTGGCGGCCCGCCTGGGTGACGCACGACGGCACGGATTCGCGCAGCGGGCGCAGGTGGAGGTCGGCATCGGCGGGTTCGCCCATGGCGGCGAGCACGCGGTTGCGGCGGGCGAGCGCGGCCTCGGGATGGCGCAGCGGGTTCAGGCGGGAGGGAGCCTGCAGCACCGCCGCCAGCAGCGCGGCCTCCGCAGCGTTCAGCTCCGCGGCGGGTTTGGAAAAGTACATCCACGCCGCGCATTCCACGCCGCGGTAGTTGTTGCCGAAATCCGCGTTGTCCAGATACGCGCGCAGGATATCGTGCTTGGAGGCGCCCGACATCTCCAGGCGGCGCGCCTGCAGCATCTCGCGCAGCTTGGAGCGCATGTTGCGCGGGGCGTCGCGGCGCCCCAGCTTGCAGAGCTGCATGGTGATGGTGGAAGCACCGCCCGCCGCGCCGTTTACGATGCGGTCGCGCACGGCGCGGGCGAGGGCGGGCAAGTCCACGCCGCCGTGGCTCATGAAACGCCTGTCCTCCGCCGCCACCGCGGCGCGCACCAGAACCTCCGGCAGCTCACCCTGCGGTAGGCGGCAGCGGCGCCCCTGCGCATCCTTCAGGAAGCCCAGCATCTCGCCGTTGCGGTCGTACACATGCGTGTCCGGCACGGACGGCAGGGCGGCGGGCGCCACGCAGAACGGCAGCACCCACCAGCAGGCGGCGGCACCCGCGAGGGCGCACGCCAGCGCGGCTGCGGCGGCTTTGGCGCGGCGGCGCATCACTTGTCAGCCTTGGCTGCGGGAGCGCTGGGTATCTCCACCTCCGGCGCGGTCACGGTGATGACATGCGGGATGGAGAGGCCGTAGTTCTGCGGCGTGTACATCATCTCCGCCTTGGCGGCGGGCGCGGTCACCTTGCCGAATTTCACCACGCGGGCGATGTAGCTGCACTTCAGCGCCCCGCCGTGGGAGGAGAAGAAGGCCACGCGGTCCTTGAGGTACACCTTGTTGTCCACCCAGGAGGAGCAGCCCCAGCCGGCATCCGTGTTGCGGCGCAGCTCGGCGGGAACGTCCTGCGAGGTGAGCTCCGGGTTCACGGCCTCAAAGACGGCGGGCAGGCGGTCCTCCAGCACGGTGTAGCGCCCGGTGTCGCGCGTGGGCGTGCACTCCAGCGTCACGCGCACCACGTCACCCACGGTGAACTGGGCGGTGGGCTGCCAGGTGTTGTTGCCCATGTAGCGCTCGTAGCGGCGGCTGACCTTGAATCCCTCGTCCACCATGCGCGGCTCCTGGGCCTTGTTTTGGTAGCCCTCGGCAATGCCGCAGGCATAGGCGGTGCCCTCCGTGCAGGAGAAGGCGTCCTGCGCGCCCGCGGTGGTGTCTTGGTGCCACATCTTCTGCAGGGCGAGCTCGTTTCCGTTCACCACGGCACGCGCGCTCTGGACATCGGAGTGCGCGATGAACTCGTGCAGCACGATGGCGAGCCAGGCGTTGTCATAGGTGGAGCCGAAGTGCTGGGCATCGTACGCCACGTACTCGCGCACCGCCTGCGCGGTGGCCGGGGACTTGGGCTCGCGGGCGATCTGCTCCAGCATGCGCAGGGTGCGCACGGCGGGCAGGTAGCTCCACTTGCCGTTCGTCTTGGCCTTGGCGGCGGCCTTGCAGAGGGCGTCCGCGCGCGGGCTGCCGCTCACGCGGGCCGCCAGCGCCAGCGCCCACGCGGAGTGGGCGTCCGCCTTCCTGGGCAGCTGCTTCTCCGCCTCCGCCAACAGCTCCGGCGTGAGCTTGCCGGCGCGCGCCATCACATACACGGCGTAGTAGAAGGGCGAGGGGTCGTCCTTGTCCGCAGTGGTGTTTTGGAGCATCTTGACCAGGTTGGCGGGGCTGATGTTGTACGGCAGGGAGATGCCCTTCTCCTGCGCCAGCAGCAGGCTGAGCGCCACGTGCGGGCTGAACGGCGTCACCTCACCGCTGTCCCAGTAGGAAAAGCCCTTGCCGGGGCGGAAGCGCTCGGCGAGCGTCTTCACGGTCTGGGTCAACACGGTGGCGCGCGTCTTCCCCTGCGGGTACCGCATGCCGATGCACGCGGAAAGCTCATCCTGAAGAATCCACGGCAGCATGCCGGACGCCAGCTGCTCCGAGCAGCCGTACGGATAGTTCACCAGCATGTCCATGCCCTGCGTGGCGCCGACGAGCGGGTTGGCCGAGAAGTCCAGCGACACGCTGCTGTCGCTGCGGAAGTCCAGCGACACCAAATCGGCGGGCTTGCGGGTTTCACCCTGCTTGACGGGCTTGTAGACGGCCTCGCGCAGGAAGGGCGTGGGCGGCACCACGGTGAAGCGGTCGCGCACGGCGTCCGTCTTGCCGCGCAGGGCCTCGTCCTGCGCAGTGGCGGTCCAGGTGAGGGTGGTCTCTCCCACCTTGGGGAAATGCACGGGCACGAAGATGGTGCCGGGCTTGTTTCCAACGAGGGGGACACAGAGCGGTGCCCCCGGACCCGCCGCATTCTCCGCGTTCAGGGAGATGTTCCAGATGATGGGCTTGTTGCGGTATTCCTCCGGCAGCTGGTCCGGGTTCATGCTGACGGTGACGGGGATGTACAGCTCATCCCCCTCCGCGGCGGCGACAGGAGCGGCGGGCTCCAGCATCACGGCCTTGTTGACCTCGTAGGAGGTCTGCCCGGCGCCGAACTTGTCCGCCCCGGCGGCGGCCACGGCCATCACGCGGTAGCGCGTGAGCGTGTCCGGGTTGGTGTAATCCGCGGAGAAGCGGCCCTGAGCGTCCGTCTTGATATCGGCGAGCCACACGGCGCAGGGGTTGAAGTCCTCGCGCACGGCGGAGGCGTCCATCTCATCGTCATCGCAATCACCGCCGCCGATGAACACGCCCTTGTTGCCGAGCATGATCGGCTGGAACGCCTCGCCGCAAACCTGCGCGAGCGTGGAATACATGCGCAGGGACACTTGGGTTCCGGGGTAGAAGTGGTTGACGGCGTCCGGCAGCCTGTAGCCGCGGATCTGCAGCGTGCCCTCGTCCTCCGCGTAGAGGGTCACGCCCGCGTTGGCGAGCGGGTTGCCCTGGGCATCCTTCACCACGCCGGAGACGTGGGCGGTGCTGCCGGGCTGCTGCGGGGAGGCGGGCTTGTCCAGCTCCACGGCCAGGCGCTTGCCCACGGGGTCCACGCGCAGGGATGCTTCCGCGCTCTTGATGACGGGCAGGCCGGTCTTCTCCGTGTTGGCGGAGGCGTCCTGCACCAGGAAGATGCCGACGTTCACACCGGGGGCGTCTGCCTCCGTGAGCGGCAGGTCCACCACGGGATCGGCGGCGGAGATGCGCCGCGTGAAGTGGCGCACCACGCCCTCGCGCTCCACGGTCACGAGCGCCTCCGCGTCCACGGGCGACTGCACCAGCAGGTGCGCCGTCTCGCCGGGCTTGTACACGTCCTTGTCGCACACCAGGTCGATATACGGGCCGTCGGTGTATTCCCAGGGGAAGTATCCCCGCTCATGCTCGCCGGCCACGTAGAAGGTGCTGGTGGCCTTGAACGGGCGGCCCTGGGCGTCCGTGCCCTCCAGGGTGGCGAGGTGCGCGCCGGGATGCGCGACCGGGATGGACACGTTGGCGGGCGTGCCGGTGAGCTGCACGTCCTGCTCCGCGACGGTCTGGATGCGGGGGACGTTGCGGGCGGCGGAGGTGGAGCCGAGGCCGAAGCGGTAGCTGCGGAAGCTCTTGCGCTCCACCTTGAGCCTGGCGTTAACGGGCGCGGCGGCAGGCTTGCCCTGCGTGTCCACCGCCACCAGGGAGATTTCCGCGTTCTGCCCCTGGCGGACCAGGCGGTTGCTGATGCGGATACCGCCGTAGACAGCGGATGAATCGACGGTTCGGACCTCCGCGGCGCGCACGCTGCGGGCGTTGGCGTTGGTGACGCTGCATCCCGCGTAAACCCGCAGCCTGCCGGCGATGGCGCCCAAGTTGAAGCGGTGCGAGCCGTGGCCGTCGGCATCCAGCACACCGTTGGCGGTGGTCAATTCGCGGACATCGCCCCGGTGTTCCTCCAGGGTGTCGTCCGCGGAGAATTCAAAGGCGGGGAAAGCCTCCGGTGTGATGGGGTCCGCGAGCTGCGAGAGCTGCCATTCCACGTTGCCGCCGACCACGGGCGCGCCGTTGAATCCGGCGGCATCCGCGGCAATCTCCACCCACTGCGAGCCGGAATCCACGGTGACGCCCTGCTTCACCTCGAACTCGTCGCGGTGGAATTCCTGCACGTTGAGGTAAATGGTGGCGCGGCGGGATGCCTCCACCATCTCGGGGGCGTCGATCCCCAGCTCCTTGAGGGCCGCCATGTCCGGCGCGGTGCCGGTGCTGTCGCCCTCCTGCACCATGGTGAATCTCACATACATGTATCTGCCCGCCTCGGCGGGCTGTACGTCCACGGTGAACGAGCCGTCCTCCCGGTAGTCCACCTTGATGGGCGTGTTGTCGTCCTCCACGGTGGCGGTGATGGAGGTGAGCCTGGGGATGCTCACCTCATCCCCGGTGAAGGTGCGGACGTATCCCTTGATGTGGGCGGTCTCGCCGGGGCGGTACAGGCTGCGGTCCGTGAAGAGGAAGGTTTCCGTGCGCGGCACGTGGTGCTCCGCCGCTTGGCGGCTATCGCCACTGTAAAAGTTGGAGAGGTGCGTCTCGTCGTTCCTGGACTTGGGGCTGTCCAGGGCCACGGTGTAGCAGTCGTCCCCGCTCACCAGCTGCAGGAAGCACGTGCCCTTCAGCAGCGTGCCCTCCGCTATGCCGTCCTTCACGTCCAGCGTGGCGATGGTCTCGCCGACCTTGTCCAACAGCAGAAGCGTGCCGTGCTCCAGCGCCTTCGCGTCCGACAGCCGGTAGGCGTAGCAGAAAACCTTGTCGCGGAATTCCTTCCACATGAGGCCGAGGTCCGTGACCTGGATGATGCCCTGGTTGGCGTAGCGCGCGCCGGGCTTGCCCAAATCCGGCACCAGGTTGCCGTTGACCTCCATGAAGTACATGGCGCATTCCGGCGCCTGGGGGAAGAGGTCGCCGAGCTTGATATCGTGCGGCTCGCTGTCGCACGGGATGTCCACCTCGCGGCTTTCCACCACGCCGGGCAGGAGCTGCACGGGGAAGGTGGTGGGGTGCTTCCTCGCCTCGTCCGCCTCATCGGTCCACGCGCCGAGCTCGCGGACCTTGGCGGGTGTGTAGAGCTCGCGGAAGGCGGCCAGCACCTTGGCGGGGTTCTCGCCGTGGGAATCGATGCGGTAGATGTGCGCGGTGGCCTTCTCCAGGCTCTGCACCAGGCAGTGGATGGTGCGGCCGCCCTTGCTGAGCTTGCCGGAGGTGAGCACGTCCGTGTTGATGGTGGGGGCGGGCGGGCTCACGCGGCACGATGCCTTCCCATCCTTCATGGTGTCGCCGTGCACGGATTGCATCGACAGCACGGCGGTGAGCTTGAAGCACGCGCCGCCGGAATCCAGGTGCAGCACGGCGGCGGTGCAGCCGGGCTTCTCTCCCTGCGCGGTGGGCACGGGCTTGAGGCGCTTGGCGGTGGCCTCCTCGTCGAAGCTCATGGTCACAGGTCTGCCGTCCACGGTGGCCTTGAACACGCCGTCCTCCCAGCGCATGGTGGCATCCGCGGCGGCATCGGAATCACCGGACAGGCGGATTTCCCACTTGCCCTCGCGGACGGCGCGCGCAAGCTCCTCCGGGGTGGCCGCCTGCTCCAGCGGCAGCAGGATGTCGTAGCGGCCCACGTCCGTGCGGCGGGCCTCCATACCGAAACCCATCCCGGGCAGCCGTACGATGCCGAAAGCCACGTCGTCGCGCTCTCCGGTCTTGCTGTTCAAATCCCCGCAGTCCGGCAGCACCAGCATCAGCTCCTCGTTCGCCGCGGGAACGGGGAATTCAAAGAACCAGCAGTTGGGCAGCACCTCGTCCTGCGGCAACGCCTTGAACGCCTCCAATTCATCGTCACCCTGGCCATCGTTGACGACCGCTTGCAGGTATCCGTCCCAGTGCGCCACGGCATCCCCCACCGTGGCGGGACGCACGGCCGCGGGCCTCTCGGTCACCTTGGCCGGCTTGTCGGGGGATGTTTTCACGATGGAGCGCAGCACCGCCTCGCCGATATGCTCCCGCAGGATGGTGTCGTCGTTGTTGCCCTGGTCCAAGTTGCGGGAGTGGATGAACGGTGCGCCCGCGGACAGCATGAAGTCGTACCCGTGCAGTCCCTCTGCGCCGAAGTGCAGCGGCGCAAACCCGCCCAGCGCGCGCCCCTGCGCGTTCTTTGCCCCGGCGCGCGGCGCGATGGTGTACACCGCCAGCGGCGCCACATCGCCCGTCAGCTTCACCGTGAGCTCCGATTGGCTGGTCCACACCGCGCTCACGGAAACCTCCGGGCTCACGCTCAGCGCGCCCAGCGTGTCCTCCCCACCCACCGCCTCCGGCGCCACCACGTCCTCCGCGTACTTGATCACGGTGAGTATGCGGCCCTTGACCGGGTCGGTGAGACGGTAGTTGTTCAGCGCGGAGGCAACGGCGATGGCTCCCTGCTTGGCGGGGGCCTGCGCCGGGGCCTTTGCGCGCGGCGCGGCCTGGGCTGGCAGCGCGGCGCATACGATTCCCGGGACGGCCAGGGCGATGGCGGCGATGAGGTGGTGTGTCATGGTCGGATGGTGGCGAGGTGGTGTAACTGTTAGTCAGACGAGCGGGGAGTGCGTTTCGTTGAGCGTTCCCACCCCGATTAAGCGGGCAAACGTGCGTTTTTGTGAATTTTTTTGCAAAAAAATGCAAAAAATTCCCCGCGCGCGGAACGCAAGCGAAATTCCAGCCTGATTCTACCCCCGCCCACGCGCGCACGCAAGGGGAAAACGCTCCCCGTCGGCAGATTTTTTGCGCCCCGCGCCCAAATGCAAAACCTCCCCGCCGATGGGGCGGGGAGGTTTCAAACCGGCGGTGCCGACGGTGTGGCGCGGCCTCAGATGTTCGGGCCGTCGTCCCCGTATTCCACGAGCTCCAGCTTGGGAGCGCGGATGATGTCCATGACCTTCTGTCCGGGCTCCTGGGCCTGCGGGAGGGGATTGAGGGGCTTCACGTCGAAGGGCTTGAAATCCGGTTCTGGAGCGATTTTGCCGCCGGTTGCCAGGGAGAAGTAGCCGAGCTTGGGGTTGATGCGGCAGTTGATTTCGTTGTTGGGGTTGGCATCGCGTGTGAATCGGAATTCGGTGGCCTGCTTCCACTCGTTTCCGGCCCATCGGAAGGCGGGGCCGAAGGTGGCGCGGCGCTCATGCTTCTTGGATTCCACGTTGCGCCGGAAATCCTCCACAAAGCCGCTGCCCCCGCCAAGCCCGCGGTGGATGGCCTGCACGCGCCAGCAGCTCAGCAGGTCCCACTCCTGAGTCTCGTCGTTGTACAGGTAGCCGGCTATCTGGCGGAACTTCTCGCCGTCCGCCTTTTCCACCACGAGGGTGCGGATGCGCTGGCCCTCCTTCCAGTTGAACTCGCGCATGGATTTGCCGCCGGTGCCCTCCCCGCCGAAGCGGGTGGTGTGCACGCCCTTGCCGCGCTGCACCAGCTTGGCGCGCTCCGATTCAGGCGCGGCGTTCGGGTTGTCGCCGGTGTCCTGCGCATCCCAGATGGAGAAGATGACCACGCGCTTGGGCGGGCCGTCCGGGCGCTCGGCGAGCTCCTGCACGCCGATGTAGCCGTTGGAGAAGTTGTTGCAGCAGAAGTAGGTGCCGGGCGCGCTCTTCTCCACCACCATCTCCTGGTAGGCGGCGGTGTGCCGCGGTACGGTGGGCAGGAAGCCGATGTGCACGGAGGTGCACTGGCGCGCCGCCATGTTTTGCGGTGCCCAGTAGTCGCTGTTCCTGTCTGCCCATGCCTGCGGCGTGCACAGCCCGCAGAGGGCCGCCAGCGCCAGTATGCTCGTCTTGGTGTTCATGATGCTGATGCTTTCTGTAAAAAATGTCACTTGGCGTCTTCCATGAGCGCATCCACGCAGATGGTGGACCAGCTCTCCAGCTTGGGATACAGCGGGCCGGCCAGCTCCGCCAGCGTGCGGAAGCCCAGGTTGTCCAGCTTCTTCTCGTTGGCGCAAACCTCTCCCTCCTCCAGCTCGAACCGGTGCACGATGCCCAGGTGCACGGAACCCACCTCGTCCGTGTCGTCGTTGATCACGGCGTAGAGCTCCTGGCTCACCGCCGGCGGTATGCTGATTTCCTCGCGGATCTCGCGCTCCATGCCCGTCAGGTACGTGTGGATGCTGTCCGTCAGGCCGTCGATGGGGTTGATGTGCCCGCCGATGCCCAGCGACCACTTGTCGTGCAGGCGCGTTTCCGTGCCCTTGGAGGTGCGGGAGTACGCCAGAATTTTGCCCTTGCGGCAGAAGATGGCGTAGGCGATGAGCTGCTTGAACTGCGGGCTCCGCTCCGCCAGCGCGCGGTCCATGTAGCGCGCCACGCCGGGCTTCAGGAAGGCCTCCAGATAGTCCGCCGGGTTGCGGCGCACGCCGTTGAACGAACCCACCGCGTTGAACGCCTCGCGCGGCACCACCAGCACCTGTTCGCCTTCGTGTGTTGACATGGCAGGCACTGTACCACATCCGCCCCGCCGTTTCAAGGAGAAAGCGCGCTCCCTCCCGCGTTTCTGCGTCAACACCGCCACCTGTTTCATTTCAACCCGCGCTTTCAGCTCGCCCGGCGGCAAAATCGCGTCCTGTTTGAAGTTTTTTCTTGCAAAAAACCTCCGGGCGGGCTAGCATGACTATTGCAAAAGGCGTTTCCCGCCTCTTTGCACCGCATAACGAAACAGAAAGAAGGTACTGCTATGCCAAACGAAGAAACGAACATTACCGTGACGGGGCGCCACGTCGAAGTGACCGACGCCATCCGCGATTTCGCCACCAAGAAAATCCGGGCCATCCACATCGAGTACCCGCGCATCGTGGAAGCGCGCGTGGTGGTGGATGTGCAGAAGGACCGCCAGATGGCGGAAATCGTCCTCTACTGTGCCGACCACATCACCATCCAGGCATCCACGGTGGGCACGGACCTGTATGCCGCCATAGACGAGACCATCACCAAGATCATGAGGCGCATGCGCAAGCACAAGACGCGCCTGCTGAAACATTTCCGCCCGCACCGATCCGAGAGTATCCGCAAGCTGGACGAAACCGTGTACCAGGAGGACGTGCTGGACCAGGAGGTGGACATCGACGCGCCGGAGGACCCGAAGCCCGTGCGCATCACCCGCGAGGGCTACGACCTGCGCACCATGTACAAGGAGGATGCCATCATGGAGCTGGAAATCTCTGGCAAGCCCTTCGTGCTGTACCGCAACGCGCGCCGCAACGTGCTGCAGATCGTCTACCGCCTGCGCCCTGGCGAATACTCCATCATCGAGCTGGGCAACGAGCTGAAAGCCTGACGGAGATTTACGATTGACGATTTACAATTTACGATTTGGAATTTAGGCGCGCTCCGCGCGCGGGATTTTCAAGCCCATCCGGCATTCCGCCGGATGGGCTTTTAATTTACAGGCCGAGCTTGTTCTTGGCGGTGGCCACCAGGTGGTCCGCCAGCTGCGGGTTGGATTTCAAAACGTCCGCCACCGCCTGCTTGAACGGTAGGTTCATGATTTCCTCCACGGACAAATCGGCGGCGCCCGCCATGCAGTCCTGCACGTAGGCGGTGATGGTCTTCACCGCCTCGGAATCCGCCAGCAGCTTCTCCAGCGCCGGCAGCACCTCCTGGGGGCAGTCCGCACGCAGGATGTCCCCCACCTTGCCCCCCATCAGGGAGCCCAAAACGTTGTCGAATAATCCCATGGTCGTCTCCTTGGTTTTGCCCACAGGGTAGCATCCGCGCGGCGGCGTGTCAAGCCGCCCGCGCCTGTGCGGCGGGCACTTGCGGAGAAATGCGGGAACAATGCGCTTTCTGCTTTACAAAACACCAGATGATGGTAGAATGGAGGCGCATGGACACGGAGATACTTCAAAAGGCGGCGAACGAGGCCAGGGGACTTGCAATTGATGCCATTTTCGACCGGTCATCCGGGCACATGGGGCTGCCGCTGGGCTGCGCGGAGATAGGCGCGGTGCTGTTCGGCGGGCTGCTGAACGTGAACCCGAGCGTGCCGCGCTGGATCAACCGCGACCGTTTCGTGCTTTCCGGCGGTCACGGTTCCATGTTCCTGTACGCGTGGCTGCACCTGAGCGGGTTCCCGCTGAGCATGGACGATGTGAAGGGTTTCCGCGTGAAGGGCTCCCGCACCCCGGGGCATCCCGAATTCAACCCGGAAACCGGCGTGGAATGCACCACCGGGCCCCTCGGCCAGGGTATCGCAAACGCCGTCGGCTTCGCCATCTCCGCCAAGCATGCCGCCGCACGCTTCAACACCCCGGAGCATGAAATCTTTTCCCAAAACGTCTACTGCCTCGCCGGCGACGGCTGCATCCAGGAGGGCATCTCGCGCGAGGCCGCGGCCATCGCCGGCCGCCTGCAGCTGGACAACCTCACGCTCATCTACGATGCCAACGGCATCACGCTGGATGCCGTGACCGAGAAGACGCAGATCGACGACGTGGCGGCGGGCTTCCGCTCCCACGGGTGGGACGCCTACGAGGTGGACGGCCACAACCTGCAGGAGGTGCAGGATGTGCTGCGCGTGTGCAGCCTGGAGCGCAACGGCCGCCCCAAGCTGGTGATCGCCAAGACCGTGGTGGCCAAGGGCGTGCCCGGAATCGAGGGCACCACCAAGGGCCACGGCGAGGGCGGCGCCAAGCTCTGGAAGGAGGCCCACGCCAACTGGGGCCTGCCCGCCGAGCAGTACTACGTTTCCGATGAGGTGCGCGCCTACATGGCAGACCTCAAGGCGCAGCGCGAGGCCTCATACGCCGAGTGGAAAAAGGTGTACGACGCCTGGCGCGCCGCCAACCCGGAGAAGGCCGCGGAGCTGGATTCCGGCGTGGAGCTGGCCGCGCACGGCCTCAGCCCGGAGGAGTGCAGCGCCCTCATCCCCGAATTCCCGGCTGACACCAAGGCCGCCACCCGCGTGTCCGCCGCGCAGGCGGAAAACGCCTTCGCCGCCAAGCATCCCGGCTTCCTCTCCACCAGCGCGGACCTCTTCTCCTCCAACAAGAACTACCTCAAGGACGCGGGCGATTTCTCCCCGGAGAACTACGCCGGCCGCAACTTCTGGTTCGGCATCCGCGAGCACGCCATGGGCGCCATCTGCAACGGCATCGCCTACGATGGCCTCTTCCGCGTGTCCGCCGGCACCTTCTGCGTGTTCGTGGACTACATGCGCGCCTCCATCCGCGTGGCCGCCCTGGCCCACCTTCCCGTGGCCTACGTGCTCACGCACGATTCCGTGGCCGTGGGCGAGGACGGCCCCACCCACCAGCCCGTGGAAACCGTGAGCGGCCTGCGCGTCATCCCCAACCTGGATGTGGTGCGCCCCGCCGACGAGGAGGAAACCGCCGGCGCCTGGATGTGCGCCATGGAGCGCAACAACGGCCCCACCGCACTCATCCTCACCCGCCAGAACGTCCCCAGCCTCGCCTCCGTGGAGCCCATCCCCGCCGCCGTGCGCAGGCAGGGTACCCTCAAGGGCGCATACGTCGCCCTCCGCGAGCAGACCGCGGAACCCGGCCTCATCATCATCGCCTCCGGCTCGGAAGTCGTCCTGGCACTGCAGGCCGCCAAACAGATAGGCCCCCACGTGCGCGTGGTCTCCATGCCCTCCATGTTCCGATTCAACCAGCAGCCCGCCTCCTACCGCGAGTCCGTGCTCCCCGCCTCCTGCGAGCGCCGTATCGCCGTGGAGGCCGGCAAGTCCGACCTCTGGTACCGCTACGTGGGCCCCAAGGGAACCATCATCGGCATCGACAACTTCGGCTTCTCCGCCCCCGGCCCCCAGGTCCTCTCGGAGCTCGGCATGAACGTGGAGAACATCGTGGCCACCGCTGCGGAACTGCAGTAGGATTTACGATTGACAATTTACGATTGACGATTTGGATTTAGGCTCCGCTGCCGCGCGTGGAGGCCATGGTGCAGGATTCCGCCCTCTCCAGAAAGGCGCAAAGGGCCTTCCTCCTCAGCATCCGCCCCAGGTTCAAGCGGCTTCATTGTTGACGGACGATTGGGCGTGTAGGCATTTTTTTGAAAAAAAGAAAAAAGTTTCAGCATTTCCCCGAACTCGTGCTTATAAGGGTAAAACAACAAACTGAATTATGACAACGTTCATCTTGTTTTTCAAACTTGCAATATTGTTCTTGCAATCCATCGTTTCCCTGACCGACGGCAGAGTGTTCCCCAATGAGCACGTTGTCGAGATTCATGCCGTCGCCCCCGGGGAATCGGAGAATATTTCCCAACTCAAGGAAAAGGCGCTCGAACAAATCAGGCTAAAACGCCATGTCGTCAATATCACGGAACATGTCGCCGCTGTCCACAGTGTCGATTTTGTTGTCGGGGCGTATTCCTCTCCCCGGTTGACCCCTCTTGAAAAATCGGTGCGCGGGATGTTGCTCATCGGAGATGTGTATTACGACAAAGCCGACAAGGTGGTGCTGGTCATTCCGCCCGGCGGCGGCAGGAAAGTCCGCTTCTTGCACGTGGAGCTGGACGGCAACCTATATGAAGTGGGCTTGCACGAGGGTGATTAGATTGGGAATCCAGGCGCGCGGAACGCGCCGGGGCCCGGCCGCTCAATCCATCAGGTGGTCCAGAAACTCTTTGGTGACGCTTTGCACCAGCGCGCAGGTGAGGTCCACGCAGGCGTCCAGGTCGCGGTCGTCCAGGATTCCGTTGTGGGAGTGGATGTAGCGCGTGGGAACGCCGAAGACGATGGCGGGCGTGCCGTGCCACTGGGGATAGCTTGCGGCGGCATCCGTGCCGCCTGTGCGGCGCACGGTGACCTGGCAGGGTATACGATGCCGCGCCGCCACCTCCAGCGTGAAATCGCCCAGTGCGGGCGGGGTGATGTTGGTGGGGTCGTACAGGCGCACCTGCACGCCCTCTCCCAGCACGCCCTGGCGGCATGTGGCGCCCTGGCCGAAGGTGTCGTCCGCGGGCGGTCCCTCCAGCACGATGGCGAGGTCCGGCCTGTGCTCCAGCGCGCGTGCGCCGCGGGTGCCCACCTCCTCCTGCACGGTGCCGATGCCGAGCACGGTGCAAGCGGGTTTCTCCGCGGCCAGGCGCTTCATGGATTCAATCATGCAGTACACGCCGGCGCGGTTGTCGAAGGCCTTGCCCATCCAGCGGTGGGGGATATCCAGCGGCTGTAGCTGCACATCCGGGGTGACGGCGCAGCCCACGGTGATGCCGCAGGCGGCCACATCCTCGCCGGAGGACGCGCCGATATCGATGAACAGGGCATCGTTGGGCATCACGGAGTGGCGCTGGGATTCCGGCAGCAGGTGCGGCGGCTTGGTGCCTATCTGCCCCGGTATGCTGCGCCCGCCGCGGGTGTGCACGCGCACGCGCTGGCTGGGCAGCGTGTGGTTCCACCAGCCGCCCAGCGGCACGATGAGCAGGAAGCCGTCCGCCGTGATTCCCTGCACCATGAAGCCGATTTCGTCCATGTGCGAGAGCAGGGCCACGGTGGGCCCGCCGCTGCCGGGAAGGGTGCAGACGATGTTGCCGGCGGTGGTGGTGGAGGCTTGCGTGATGCCGACGAGTTCTTGGCGGATGATGGAGCGCACGGGGCCTTCAAAGCCGGAAGGCGCGGCGGCGTTGCTGCAGCGGGTCAGGAGTTCCTGGTTCATGATGTGAAAAGGGGCGTTAATCCGGGAACATGTCCCGGAGGTCGTTGAAGCGCAGCGAGGGCGGCGTGTCGATGTCGTCGTCCTTTTCCGCGGCCTGGGCGGGCTGCTTGCGGGCTTCCGGTGCGTATGCGCCCTCGTTGCCGCCGCTCGGCGCCGCGTTGTCGATTTCAGCAAAGATGTCGCGCACGCGGGAGTCCACCGCATCCACATCGGGGCGGACGTTGTGCTGGGCGTGGCGGCGCTGCGGCAGCTTGGGCGCGGGCGGCTCGTTCCAGTCGAAGAGGGATTGCCGCTGCTTCGGCTTCTTCGGTTCCTCCGGCGCGGCGTCGTCAGCAGGCGCGGGTTCTTCTGCGGCAGGCGCGGGTTCTTCCGGCGTTTCCGGCTGCGGTTCGGGTTCAGGCTCCAGCTCTGCTGTAGGTTCAGGTTCCGCCACGGGCCGGGGAGGCTCGTGGGTGGCGTTGTCAATCTCGCTGAAAATGTCGTGCACGCGGGAATCCACCTCCTCGTTTCCCTCCGGTGGAAGCGCCACGGGTTCCTCCTCTTCTTCGGGTTCCGGCTCTGCCATGGGTTCGGGTTCTGGTGTTGGTTCGGGTTCCGGCTCGGGCACAGGTTCGGGTTCGGGCTCCGGCACAGGTTCGGGTTCGGGCTCTGGTTCGGGCTCTGCCATCGGCTGCGGTTCCTCCACGGGTTCGGGTTCAGGCTCCGGTTCAGGTGCATCCACGGAGGCGATGAGCGTGATGCGCAGCTCGTTCTGCAGGGCGGGTTTCACGCTGGCGCCGAAGAGCAGCTCTGCATCCGTGCCGCCCAGCGTGTCCCGCACGGCGGCGACCACGCTGTTGATTTCCGCCAGGGTCAAATCCTCTCCGCCGGCCACGTGCAGCAGCGCCTTGCCGGACAGGCCGCCGTTCTCCAGGTGGTAGGCCAGCAGCGCTGATTGGGTCAGGGAGTGCACGGCCTCCTTCACGCGCATGTCGCCGTACCCGCGGCCGAAGCCGAAGACGGCGCGCCTGCAGCGCCCGCCGGTGGCGGCGGCCAGCTCGTCCAGCCCCAGGTTGATGAGCCCGGGCGCGTTCGCGATCCACGGCACGGCCGCCACGGACTGCGCCAGCACGGCGTTCGCGCGGTCGAATGCGGCCTGCATGCCCTCCTGCGCCTGCGGCAGGCTTTCCATCTGCGCGTTCTCAAAGCACAGGCAGATATCCGATTGCCCCTCCACGGCGCGCAGGGCCTCCTGCGCGCGCCGGCGCCGCGCGTCACCCTCGAACGGGAACGGCATGATGACCACGGACACCAGGTACACCCCGGCCTGCCGCGCCCATTCCGCCAGCAGCGGCGCACCGCCGGAGCCCGTGCCGCCGCCCAGGCCCGCCACCATCACCATCACGCGGATGCCGGAGAGCATCTCCTGCACGGCCTCCGCGGCTCCCTCCAGGGCGCGGCGCCCGGCCTGCGGGTCGCCGCCCGCGCCTTGCGCGGATGCTCCCGCCCGGCCCAGTGCAATGAACTTCACGTTGCCGCAATCCCTGCCCAGACGCTCGTCCGCCGCCATGGCGTACAGTGCCACGTTCTCCGCGCTGGAGCCGCCGAAGTACTGCAGGATGTTGGCACCGGCCCCGCCGATACCCACGATGGCTATCTTGTCTCCTGCACGCGGTGTGGTCTGGTAGGGAAGCATGGCGCCGTGTCAACTTTTACCGCCCCGGCGGAACATGCCCCGCAGCTTGCGGAGCAGCCCGCCCTTGAAGCCCGAGAGCGCATCGTCGTCGTACCTCTGCGCAAAGCAGATGAGCCCGATGGCCGTGCAGTAGCGGGGGTCGTTCAGGTATTTCCCGTCTTGCGGGGTCATGGTTTCCGGCTGCACCACCGGCATTTTGAAGATGTACTGGGCCAGGTTGTTGAGCCCGCGCATCATGCTGGTGCCGCCGCAGAGGAACATCGCCATGCCTTCCTGGTTGAGCGCCTCCTCCGGTATGCAGTCGCGCACGCGCAGCAGCGCGTCCGCCAGGCGGTCGCGTATGGCGCGGTTGAGGATGCCGCGCTCAATGGAGACCTCCTGCATGCCGTTGTCGCTGCGGTACTGGGCGAGCGAGCGGTCCTTGATGTCGCCGAAGGCGTCGCCCTCGTGGGTCTTGAGGAATTCTGCGGCCTTGTTGGTGATGTGCTGGGTGGAGAGGCGGATGATATCCTGGTTGATGGTTTCACCGCCGATGGGGATGCAGCCGGAGGCCACCACCTCCCCGCCGCGGTAGCAGATGAAATCCGTGGTGCCGCCGCCTATGTCGATGAGCAGCGCCCCGCTTTCCTTGTAGCGGCGCGGTATGGCCATCTGCGCCGTGGCCAGCGGCGCAAACACGAAATCCTCCACCTCCAGCGGTATCTCCCGCAGGCACACCAGGGAATTCTTCACGCGGCTCAGCAGGCCGTGGATGATGTGGCTGTTGGTATCCAGCGTGTGCCCGGTGAGCCCTATGGGGTGCCGCGTGGGGATGTTGTTGTCCACGGAGTAGCCGCCGTCCTCCGATTGAAGCACAAAGCGGTCCGCCGGAAGCTCCAGCTGCTTCGCCTTCTCCCGCGCCAGTGCAATGTGCTCCTCCTCGATGATGTCCTCATCGTCCGGCAAGCGGTAGGAGCCGGTGTTGTTCTGGCCCAGGATGTGGTCGCCTGTGACGGAGAGGAAGACGTTGAGGATATCGACGTTTGCGTGTTCCTGGGCGAGCTGCCAGGCATCGCAGACGCATTGGCGCGCCATGCGCTGGTCCACGATTTCGCCCTTGCGCACGCCGGCGCTCTTCACTTCGCCGCAGCCGATGATGGTTGCGGAGGCGTCGGGGCGGATTTCGCCCACGATCATGCAGGTCTTGGAGGTGCCGATTTCAAGTGCGGCAATGATTTTGCTGTCAGACATGGTGTTTGTATTCTAGGGTTGTTTAGGGAAGGGGGCTATTGTGCGAGCGCCTGTTGGCACGCGCCGGGCTGGGGCATGATGCGCGGGTCCAGCGTCACGTAGTCGTCGGACCTCTTTTCGGAGGGCTTGAAGAGGAATCCGGGCTGGCGGTTCAGCACCTTGTATGAGGTGGCCTTGAACAGCGGCAGCACCAGGTTGCTGCTCGGCTCGTACGCGCTCTTGCCCGTGAACGCGCCGGTGATGGCGTACTCCACGTTGTCGTCCGTGCCGAACACGGCGTTCTTGAGAGGGGGCTCCGGCCCGCGGTCCGGCTGGTGTATCGTGTGCTCGTCCATCATCACCAGCTTGGCGGTGCGCCAGCTCTGGCCGGGGCGCCGCAGGTAGCCCCAGAAGCGCGTGTACGGCACCACGTAGCGGCGCCCGATGTAGTAGTCGCCCGGTTTCTCCGCCGCAATCTGGGCCTCGCGCTCGCCGATGGCCTGGCAATCGCTCTTGAGCGTGTTGCACTGGGTCAGGCAGAGCAGTGTGGCCAGCACGGCCAATATCTTTCCCGTATCCTCTTTCATGTACTACGCCAAGCCTATCAAACGCGCCCCCCGCGGTCAAGCATGAATGGCGAATTCAACCGCGCAAACTGACATGGAATCCGCCCGGCGCGGCCGCGCCGGACTCAATGCCCGATTTCCGTGAAGAAGCCGCCGCCCAGCAGCTGCCGCTCCGGGGCGTAGAACGCGCACACCTGGCCCAGCGCCAGCGCGCGAACAGGCTCGTCGAACTCCAGCCGCACCGTGTCGGCTGAAAGGTGGGTGCAGGCGGCGGGCACGGCGGGTGCGCGGTAGCGCGGCTGCGCGTACACGCGCTCCGGCAGGGGACGGCGCAGGTTGGCGATGCCGCCCACCACGGCGCTGCGGGCGTACAGGCCGGGTGTTTCCCGCCCCTCGTAGCCCACAATGAGGCGGTTGTTCTGCAAATCCTTGCCCACCACCACGTAGGCCACGCCCTCCCGCGGGGAGGCCACGCCGTGGCCGTGCCGCTGGCCCATGGTGAAGAGGTGCAGCCCGTTGTGCCGCCCGAGCACGCGGCCATCGGTGTCCACGATGTCGCCGGGGTTGTCCGGCAGGTAGTGGCGCAGGAAATCGCTCATCTTCACCTTGCCGATGAAGCAGATGCCCTGGGAATCCTTCTTGTCCGCCACGGGCAGGCCGAAGCGGCGCGCAATCTCGCGCACCCGCGGCTTGGTGAGCTCGCCCACGGGGAACACGGCGTGCGCCACCTGCTCCGGGCGCATGAGCGCCAGGAAGTAGGACTGGTCCTTGTTGGAGTCCGCGCCGCGCAGCACGTAGGAGCCGTCGCCCTCCACATCCAGGCGGCGCGCGTAGTGGCCGGTGGCCACGCCGCCGGTGAATCCCTGCTGCAGGGCGTAGTCCAGCAGCACGCCGAACTTCATCTCGCGGTTGCAGAGCACATCCGGGTTGGGGGTGGAGCCGCTGCGGTAGCCCTCTATCAGGTACTCCACCACGCGGGCGCGGTACTGTTCGATCAAATCCACCACGCGGAACTCGATACCCAGCTTGCGGCACACCGCCAGCGCATCCTCGATATCGCGCTCCCACGGGCACTCCCCGGGGATGTTCTCATCGTTCACCCAGTTCTTCATGTAGGCGGCCACCACCTCGTGCCCCTGCTCCGTGAGCAGGGCGGCCGCCGCCGCGCTGTCCACCCCGCCGCTCAGTGCCACCAGGATGCGCGCCATAACCAATCAGCGTATGCCCTTGTTGAAACGCACCACCTCGCGCCGCGCCTCCTTCATCTCCACGCGCGCCTTGAGGTCGTAGCGCTGGTCGCGGTGGGTCTTGCCGCGGCCGGTGCCTATCTCCGCCTTCACCTTGCCGTTCTTCCAGTAGAGGCGCAGCAGGGGCAGCGCAAAGCCCTTCTGGGCCTGCTGGATTTCCAGCTTCAGGATTTCCTTCTTGTGCATGAGCAGGCGGCGCGGGCGCTTGGCCTCATGCTGGAACCACACGCCCGCCGTCTCCCACGGCTGGATATCGCAGCCGTACAGGAACAGCTGCCCCCTCTCCACCCGCGCAAAGGAATCCGCCACGTTCACCTTGCCCGCACGGATGGATTTCACCTCCGTGCCGCGCAGCTCTATGCCGCATTCGTGGCGGCTCAGGATCTCGTAGTCGCGCCCGGCTTTCTTGTTGCTGGCTATCAGGTTGCCGGCGGGTGTGGGTTTCTTGGCCATGGGGTTGCTTTCCAGGGTGGTTGGGTTGGGATGGAACGGCCCGACTCCGTGGGTTCAGCAGGGAATCGGGCCGCGGAAAGGGATGGTGTGCGGTTAGTCGAGGTTCGGGGTCACGGTCAGCGTGTCCTCCTCCGCTCCGCGCGGTGCGCGGGATGCCTCGTTCGCCAGGTCCTTGAACGGGTCCTTCTCGGTCTCCTGCTCCGCGCGGCTCGCCGCTATCTCCTCCGGCGTCATCTCGTGCCACGTGATCTTGCCCTCGATGATTTCCGTCAGCGCTATGTCCCCGCTCTGCATTTCAGGCGTGGTCGGCACATACGGGTCCGAGCCGTGGTTGAGCTGTTGCACGCGCTTGGAGACGATGTTCACCAAGAGCTGGTTGTCGCCGACGATTTCGGCAGCCTTTTCGATGAGTTTGACTTTCATGGGGATGAAGCGGTGCACCTGCACCCGCGGGAGGGAATGATACCACCGTTCCCCCCGCTTGGCAAGCCTATAATCGCGTCAACGGCCCGACAATTTCACGCGCGCCTCAGCGGGAGTAGTTGCCGGGGTCTTCCGTGATGGTGACATCGTGCGGGTGGCTTTCCTGCAGGCCGCCGGAGGTGATGCGCACAAAGCGTGCGTGCTCCCGCAGGGCCGCCAGGTCCTTGGCGCCCAGGTATCCCATGCCGGAGCGGATGCCGCCCACAAGCTGGTAGATGACATCCCCGAGCATGCCCTTGTAGGGCACGCGGGCCTCCACGCCCTCCGCCACCATCTTGCCGCTGGCGTTCTGGCCGTAGCGGTCGCTGGAGCCGGCGCGCATGGCCCCCAGGGAGCCCATGCCGCGGTACGTCTTGAAGTTCCTGCCCTGGTAGTGCACCACGGCGCCGGGGCTTTCCTCGCACCCCGCCAGCATGCCGCCCAGCATGATCAGGTCCGCGCCGCCCGCAAGCGCCTTCACCGCATCGCCGGAGTAGCGGATGCCGCCGTCTGCAATGAGGGTGACGCCAGCGGGGCGGGTGATTTTCGCCACCTCCTGGATGGCGGTGAACTGGGGCATGCCCACGCCGGAGATGATGCGGGTGGTGCAGATGGAGCCGGGGCCCACGCCCACCTTGATGGCGCTGGCGCCCGCGGCCACCAGGTCGCGCGCGCCGTCCTGCGTGACCACGTTGCCGGCCACCACGGGCTTGCCCAGCTCGCGCAGCTTGGCCACCACCTCCAGCACGCGGCTGGTGTGCCCGGTGGCGGCGTCGATGAACAGTGCGTCCGCACCCGCTTCCAGCACGGCCTGCGCGCGGTCCCAGAACTCCGGGCCCGGGCCCACGGCCGCGCCGCAGCGCAGGCGGCCCAGCTCGTCCTTGGTGGAGTTGAGGAAGGCGTCGCGCTTCTGGATGTCCGTTTCCGTGATGAGCCCGGCCAGGCAGCCGTTTTCATCCACGAGCGGGAGCTTTTCAATGCGGTTGGAGTAGAGGATCTTGCGGGCCTCCTCCTGCGTGGTGCCGGGCGTGCCGGTGATGAGCTTCTCGCGCGGCGTCATCACGTCCGCCACGGTCATCTGGCCCAGCTTTTGGCCCTCGAAGAGCCGCATGTCGCGCCCGGTGATGATGCCCTGCAGCTTGTTGTCCCCGTCCACCACAGGGAAGCCGGAGAACCCGTGCTCGTCCATGATGCGCTTCACCTGCCGCAGCGTCATGTCGCGCGTCACGGTGATGGGCTTGGTGATGACCGCGTTCTCGAAGCGCTTGACCTTGGCCACCATGGCGGCCTGGTCCTCGATGCGGTTGTTGCGGTGGATGACGCCGAGGCCGCCCTCGCGGGCCATGGCGATGGCCATGTCAACCTCGGTCACGGTGTCCATGGGCGCGGAAAGGATTGGAAGGCGCAGCGGGATGCCGGGGCACAGCTGGGAGCACGGATCGGCTTCGCCGGGAAGGATCGTGCTCAAGCAAGGAAGGAGGAGCACGTCATCAAAAGTGAGTCCAAGTTGAATTTCTTCCATGGCTCAGGGTATAACGTCCATGCCCATTTTGCAAGCCCAAAATCGGCGATTTTGAAAATTCGGCGCCGCGGGCGCGGGGTCAGGCGGATTTGGTGTCTTTGGGGCGGGAAAGCGAGATGACGATACCGTTCTCCAGGCTGGC
This sequence comes from Akkermansia sp., assembly GCA_024405435.1. GTDB lineage: Bacteria > Verrucomicrobiota > Verrucomicrobiia > Verrucomicrobiales > Akkermansiaceae > Akkermansia. Next base: position 30,148 of record JAKSOU010000007.1, read on the forward strand.
CTTGAACGCCCGCTGGGTCACCTCCACGTATTTCCGGATATTGGCCAGGCTCACGCTGACGTTGGGCGTGGATTCTATCTCGGAAATGCGCGGTTGGGACACATCCAGCGCCAACGCCATTTCCTTTTGGGTGATGCCGGATTTTGTGCGCATTTCCGCCAGCTTGGCGGCAAGCGTGTATGCCTCGGCCTGTTTCTCGATGTCGCGCCACTCGTCTTCCGACACGATGGCCGGGACGTGCGCCTCCTTCACGGAACGCGCCCGCATTTGTTTCCGAATGTTGATGGGAAGGTATTTCTTATCCATATTATTTACCGTTGTTAAGTTGTTTGACGTATTTCTTGCAGTATTCGTTGTCATCGTGCTGGGTGTGCTTGTCGCCAGCGCAGATGAGGTGGATTTCATGGTCTTGAACGTAGCAGTATAGGTAAAGGCGTGTTTGGGTGGCAGGGCTGAGCGGTTGCTGTGTGATGGCATGACAGCCCGCGGCTTCCCGATGAACGAATGAGAACTCAACCATGCGCAAAGGATTGTCATGCTCCTGTAGGTTCTGGTGATACCTCTGCAGGTTGACCAGCATTTGCTCGACCTCCCGGGGATGGCGTTTCATCATCGCCTTTATGTCGCGCTCGTACTGTTTGCTCGGTGTAATGTACCACTGGCTCATGGGAACGCCCCCATGATACCCCATGGTAACGTTGCATGTCAATGCAAAAAAATAAGAAAAATCTTATATTTGATTAGCGGTGGCAAGGGCGATTGGCCGATGTGCCTACCACTTTTCCCCATCCCGCCAATCAATTACCCCCAACACCTCACGGTTGCGGGATCAGGCGATTCTCTTCCGGATGGTGAGCTTGTTGCAGCCGTTGACGAATTCGTACTCCACGGAGTCCATGAGCTTCTTGCAGAGGAAGATGCCGAGGCCGCCGATGGGGCGGTCCTCCGCAGAGAGGGTGATGTCCGGGTCCTCCTTGTCCAGGGGGTTGAAGGGCACGCCGGCATCTTGTAGGACGATGCTGAGCACGCCGTCCTTCACGGAGGTGTCGGCCTCCAGGTATCCTGCGCCGTCGCTGTAGGCGTAGTTGACGATGTTCTCCACGGCTTCCTCCACGGCGAGGCGGAGCTTGAAGAGCAGGCCCTCGTCTGCGGGCATGTCCTCGGAGCTCATAACGGCTTCGATGATGATGGAGGTAAGTCCCTCAATGGGGTCGAAACGCTTGTGCATGGTTCAATCGAGGTAAAGGTTTCGCAGGGTCTGGATATCCTGCTCTGAGAGGTGCATCTGGTTGTGCAGGTAGCTCTGCATGCCGCCGTAGCGGGTATCGATGATATCCAGCGCGTACCGCAGGCTGGCTGGGTGGATGCCCACCATGGCGATGACGGTGTCCAAATCCTTTCGCGTGGCGCCGGCGGCGCTCATCTTGGAAACCAGGCCGGCGAGGCGCGCCTGGAGTGCGCGCTGGCTGTAGGCGTGCTCGGCCTCGATGGTGGCGCGGTCCGCCCCCAGCGCGGCGAGCACCAGCACGGTGCCGAACCCGGTGCGGTCCTTGCCGAAGGTGCAGTGCCAGAGGATGGCGCCGTCATGCGGCTCCAGCAGGGTGTGCAGGAACTTGGAGAACACAACCTGGTTGGCGGGCGTGGTGGCGAATTCCGAGACGATGACCTTGGCGGCGGCCTGCGTGTCGGGCTTGCGGACAAAGGCGATGAGCTGCTCCCCGGTGGGCGGCTGCGGACCGTTGACGAGGGAGAAGAACTCCTTCATGTTGTCCATGCGGCCCACGGTGCAGGGGAGCGGCAGGTAGCGTGTTCCGGCGGGCACGCGGTCCGGGCTCATGCCGCGTTCCGGCGCGGTGCGGAAATCCACCACGGCGGCCAGCTTGCCGAGGCGGCGCAAATCTGCGGCGGTGGCCTTGGAGAGGTTGCCGCTGCGCAGGAGTTTGCCGCTGCGCACGGTGCGGCCGTCCGCCATCCGCAGCCCGCCCATGTCCCGCGCGTTGATCACGCCCTCCAGCGCGATGGCCCGCTCTGGCGCATCCGCCGGCACGCCGTGCCGCGCCGTGCCGCACGCGCAGCACAGCAGCGCGGAAAGGATGATTGGAAGGATGGGGTGCAGGCGTTTCATGGCGGGGTCAGCTCAGGAGGTACTTGTCGATATACTGCTTGGCGAGGGGGTGGTTGGTGCCGATGGTGTTGAAGTAGACCATCTTGAGGGCGGCGAAGGCGGATGCCTTCTCCTCCACCTCGGCCACCTGCTCCGGGGTGGTGGCGCCGAAGTACTCGCGCACGAACACGGCCCAGAAGGCATCCATGGCCTTGCGGTCCACGTGGTAGTATTTCTCCACCATGTGGTCCTCGCTCAGTTTGGTGATGATGTAGAGCATGCCGATGTCGAACCAGGGGTTGCCCCAGCCGAAGTCGCTCATGTCGATGAACAGGTTCTCCTTGCCGTTGGTGATGACGTTGCCCATGTGCAGGTCTCCGTGCACGCAGGTTTCCGCGGCGGGGATGGCGTTGATGAACGCGTGCACCTTCACCTTGTCCGCCACCTCCAGCAGGTCGCAGTCGTCCACGAACTTGTGGTAGAGCTCCGCCACGTTCGGGAAGATGGCGGTGTCGCACGGCGTCTCGTGCAGCTTCTTGGTCATGGCGGAGAAGGTGATGGCCAGCTCCTCCAGGCGCTCCGGCTCCTCGCTCATGATGCGCGCGAAGGAGCGCTTGTTGAGCACGCGCTCGAAGGTGATGCCGTTGCGCCGGCCATCGTGCACGATATCCCCGCTCATCGGCGTGGGGATGCCCATGATGAACGCGGAGCGCGCGATGCGCTTCTCGCGCTCCACCACGGAGGTCGGCATGAAGTCGTAGTACAGCTTCATCATGGAGTCGCCGTCGTTCTTGAAGTAGGAGATGGCGGTGAACCCGTCGCCGGATTCCTTGTAGTCGCTCATGTCTACGCGGCGGGGGCTGCGCATGATGCTGATGAAGTTGGCGGCGCCGGTGGTCTCGAAACGCTGCGCCACGTCGCGGGTGGCCTCCACGATGAAGAAGACGAGCCCGCTCTTGCGCGCGTTGAGCAGGGTGCGGATGGCGGAGTACTTCACGCTGGGCACCTGGGCGAAGTTCAGGGTGTACACGTGCCGGTGCGCCATGTTGGCCACTATCTTCTGCGCGCCCTCCGCATCCAGCACGCCCTCCACCATGATGATGTCCCCGGGCAGCTCGTCGAACGAGAACCCGCTGGACACGCGGCTGAACACGTAGTTCACCAGCTTGGAGAACTCCACGTACGCGGTGGTGTTCTCCAGCCCGGAGAACGCCTTGAGCAGGCCGCGCCAGCGCCACGCGTGCTCGTGCGGGTCCTTGCAGTGGAACTTCTCCCACGCGTGGTTGCCCTCCTTGGAGAAATCGCGCGCTATGCCGCGCAGGTTGGACAGTTTGTCGCCCATGGCCACAATCTTGACCTCCAGCGGGGCGTTGGCCAGGTGGCGCATGGCGGTTTCCTTGCGCGCGTGCCAGGTGTCCTCCGGGGAGGAGCCCTCCACGCGCTTCTCGCTCTCTGCGTCCACCAGATCCGCCACGCGGTCGCCGAACTCCCGCCGGATGTCCTCCACCGTGGTCGGCGTGTCCTCCACCGTGTCGTGCAGGGCGGCGGCCGCCAGCATTTCGGGGTCGTTGGTCATGGTGGCCACGATTTCCACGGCCTCCATACAGTGGACGATGTAGGGGAAACCCTTGCCGCGGCGCTCGGTGTTGGCGTGGGCCTTGACGGCGAAAATCATCGCCTTGTCGAAAAGTGAGGTATCGGTGTATTTGTTAGCCATGATTCTGTTGTTGGGTTGGCCATTGGAGTTCCGCGGCCAGCTGGATGATGCGCTGGGCACGGGCTTGGTTGTAGGGGCCGGGGCCTTGGATGGCCTCGAAGAATTGCGCCAGGTCCTTTTCGCCGTACCCGTTCTGGATGAGGTACGCGATGCAGAGGTCCTGCAGGGCCAGGGAGGATGAGATGATATCCAGGTCTGTGCCGCCGAGCTGGTGCAACGCCAGCTGGTACGCCGCCTCGGAGTAGTCGTGCTTCAGCTTCTCCACGTCCCCCAGCGTCTTGAACCCGAGCCCCTGCAGCACCTTCAGGTAGCCCAGCGGCGCGTCCTGCATCACCTCCGCCTGGTTGATGGCGGCTATGCGGTTGGTGAGCCGCTCGAAGGGGTGGATGGCCAGGTAGCTGCGGAAGGTGTCGCCGTTGAGCCCCACCTCGTCGAAATTCCCGCTGCTCACCAGCGTCTGCACCCGCCGCCGGTAGTCCGTAATCTGCCGCCGGATGCGGCTGAACTCGTCGTCCGCCAGCTCCAGCATGCCGGCCAGGCGGGTGAGGTTGCGCAGGTGCTCCACGGGCACCTCCACGCCGGATTTGTAGCCGGTGTCGTGGTTGATGTTGGCCCACACGTGCTGCAGAGCGGTGCGCATCTGCAGCTCGAAGCGGTACTCGTTGATTTCCGGGTGCGCGGGGTCGTGGTAGAGTTTCCTGGGGATGCGGCAGATGTAGTGGAGCGACATGTAGCCGAAGCTGTTGAGCTCGTGCATCTTCCTTTTGTCCACGGAGTTTTCGCGGTCGATCTCGAAAAGGTCCTCCATGAGCGCCGCGATCTTGTCCACCTCGTCGCTGTAGAACGTGATGATGCGCGCGCCCATGATGTCCGTGAGGTCGCCCAGGGTCCTGTACTTGTGGCCCTTGAGCTGGAGCTTGCCCACCAGGCTGTCCTCGGACTTGATGCGCGCCTCCACGGCGGTGACCAGGATGTTGAAGCGGGAGAGGCACTTTTGCAGCTCGGTGAGCACCACCTCCTTCATGGTGGCGAACACAGGCTGCATATCCCGGTATTCCTCCAGGATAAGCTGGCAGTGCAAATCCAGCCCGTGGGTATTGGAATGCTCCATGGCGGGGATGGCGCGCGGGGCGCTACTGGATGGTGATGATGTTGGAGAAGCCGGTGATGTCGAACACCTCCTTCACGGCGGCGGACATGTTTTTCATCACCAGGGAGCCGCCGTTCTTCAGCACGCTCTTCTGCAGCATCAGGAAGAGGCGCAGCCCCTGGCTGGAGGTGTATTCCAGCTTCGCGCAGTCCACAATGATTTCCGCCTTGGAAACCTGCATGAGCGGGGTGATGTCCTCTTGGAACTTGGGGGCGGTGGTGGTGTCCAGGCGTCCCTCGAGCACCACTTCGTATGCGTGTCCTTTTTGGTTGATGGTTACGTTCATAGTGTGCCAGTGTCTACCCCTGCATATTACGCCAGCGCGTCATGCAAGTCAAGCCCCGCATGCGCGCACGCGCGTCAGCTTTCCAGGAACATGTCGCGCAGCTGCCGGATATCGTCCTCGGAAAGCAGGATCTGGTTGAGCAGGTAGTCGTGCAGGGAGCCGTACTCGTGTTCCACCAGTTGCAGGGCCTTGGCGAAGCGCGGCGTGTTCACGCCCACGAAGGAGAGCAGGGCGTCCAGCGCCGCGGCGTCGCATCCTTCCGCGCGCATTTGCTCGGAGAGGGTGGAGAGCAGCTCCTCGTAGAAGATGTTGGAGAGGGCGAAATCCTCGATAATCAGCTCCGTGCTTGCGCCGAGCGCGGCCAGCAGGAGCGCGGAGCCGATGCCTGTGCGGTCCTTCCCCTGGGCGCAGTGCCAGAGCACGGCGCCGTCCGTGGTGGCGAGCACGCGGTTGAAGAAGGTGGTGTACTGCAGCTGGGTGAACTCTGAAAAGAGGAGCGTGGGGTACATGCCGCGGGCCATGGCCTGGCCCTCGTGGTTGCGCGCCAGCTCCATGAAGATGAAGTTGCTGTCCGCGGCGGCCTTTTCCTTGACGGCTCGCATCTCGCCGCTGCGGGCGGCGGCGCGTGCCAGCGCGCGGCCCACGGCGCCGGAGAACTCGTCCTTCTCCGGGTCCACGGTGGGCAGCAGGATGTAGTCCGCCCCCGCCACGGGGCGGTCCGGCGAGCGGTCCACCTCCCCCTTGGTGCGGAAATCCACAATGTGCTGCACGTGGTACACGTTGGCCAGGCGCTCCAAATCGGCGTCCGTGGCCTTGAAGAGGTTGCCGCCGCGCAGCAGCCTGCCGCGGCGGATGCGGCGGCCGTCGGCCATCACGTAGCCGCCGAGCTCGCGCGCGTTGGCCACGCCCTGCAGGCCGATGCTCTGCTCCTCAAAGCTGATGCGGGGGGTGGGTTCCATTCCGCCCGCAGCATACGCCGCCAAGCGCCAAAAGTCAAGCGCGGGGATGCATCCCCGCGCGGCTGCTTCCCGCACGGCAACGCCGCGCCGAATTCCCCAAATCGTAAATCGTCAATCGTAAATTGTAAATCCCTAAACGCCTTTCCTGTCGTCCCACAGCTCAACCTGCAGGCGGCGGCCCATGAGCACACCGTGGCGCGCGCAAATCTCCGCCACGGCGGGTTGCGCGGCCTGCAGCTTCGCGCGCGTGGCGGCGCAGGGCATCAGGATGATGCGCCGCTGCGGCAGGCCCAGCGCCGCGATGGCGGGCCAGTCCCCCTCCTCCTTCACCACGAACTTGAACCAGGCGTTGTCCATGGCGGTGAAGGCGGCCAGCGCATCCGCGCGGATGGCCTCCTGCGCGGCGTTGCCGGAGTGCGCCAGCTTGGGGGAAACGTTCCACTGGTCCACGCGCGCCGCCAGGGCGGGGCAGGGGGATAGGGTGCCGTTAGTCTCCACCTCAATGAAGAATTCGCCCCTGGGCGGCAGCAGCTCCAGCAGGCGGGCCAGGGATTCCTGCTGCAGCAGGGGCTCCCCGCCCGTGATCACCAGCGCCGGGCAGTTGTGCGCCAGGATGCGGCGCGCGGTCTCCTCCTCCGTGCATTCCACGCCGCGCCCCCAGGAGTGCTTGGTGTCGCACCAGGTGCAGTGCAGGTTGCAGCCGGCCAGGCGCAGGAACACGGAGGGCGCGCCCGTGCGCGTGCCCTCCCCCTGGATGGAGCGGAAGATTTCCGGTTCGGAATTGAGGCGTGCAATGTCCATCATGGCGTGGTATGCTGCTTGTGTGAACGGTCATACCAGAAACACGGGCGGCGGTCAACCGCAATCAGCTCTGGCCGGGGTTCCCTTCCGCGTGCTTTTCGTGTGCCTGGGCAACATCTGCCGCTCCCCCGCCGCCGAGATGATTTTCAACGCCCTGCTGGCGGAGCGCGGGCTGCAGGGGCGTATCCGCTGCGATTCCTGCGGCGTGGCCGCCTACCACGTGGGCCAGAAACCCGATTCGCGCATGCTGGCCGCACTCAAGCGCGCCGGCATCCCCTACAACGGCCACCGCGGCCGCCAGTTCTCCCCGGCAGATTTCGACGCCTTCGACCTCATCATCCCGCAGGACACCACCAACCGGGAGGACATCCTCTGCCAGGCCCGCAAATCCGAAGACGCGGCCAAGGTGGTGCCCATGAGCCGCTGGTTCCCTGCCGACACCGGGTTGGACGAGGTGCCGGACCCCTACTACGGCGGCCCGCACGGGTTCGACCTTGTGGTGGAGTTGCTGCGCGCCGCCTGCACCGCGCTGTGCGAAGACCTGGCAGCGCGCGGCCGGTAGTCATCCGCCATGTTCGCGCCACCGCCGTCTTGGGGCGTCAGAAGATGAAGAAATCCACGGCGCGCAGGCGCACGGAGCCGTAGAATTGCTCATGGATGAGGCGCACGCGCTGCCTCTGGTAGGCTTCCGCGGCGGCTCGCAATTCGTTGGTGACGGATTCCGGGGCGTGGTTGGCCAGCAGGCCGCTCTGCTGCAGGTAGGCAATGGCGGCGAAGGTGTGGGGCACGGCGGCCTCCGCGGAGGCGGCGTCGGTGATGCCCTCGTACCGCTTGGCGAGCCCGGTGAGGATGCGTGTGAGCTCCTGCACCTCCTGCTGCGTGTACGGCTTGGAGGGGGCGTCCGCGGGGAGCATGCGGAAGAGCACGGGCATGGGGAGCCAGGAGATGATTTCCTCGTACCGCTCCGCGGGGATATCCGCGTACTGCGCCATCACGGCCATGGTGGGCACATCGATGTCGAAGAGCTCCACCCAGCGCTCCAGGGCCTGCTCCGCGGCGTACGCCTGGGCGCCGCCGAGGTTGCCGTTGCCCATGGCCTGCAGCAAATCCGTGAAGGCGGCGGGGCAGCCCAGCGACCGCGCGTACCCGGCGGCGGCAAAGTTGTTGGCCTCCGTGATGCGGCCCGCATCCGCCTTGCGCTGCAGCTGGCGGCGCAGCAGCACGCTCTTGATGGCGGTGGCCGTCTCCAGGCGCTGCACGGGGGGCAGGGCATCCACCCAGGCCTTGGTGGGCGGCAGGGGGAAGTGTGCGGCGGCCACGGTGGCGTACGGTTCCTCCCCGGCCACGGCGCGCAGCCATGCGGGCATGCTCGCGCACGGCTCCTGCTGCGCCGCCAGCGGCAGCGCGGCCAGGGCGGCCAGGATGAGCGGGCGCGGCGTCATGAAACAATCAGGCGATTTCGCCGAAGTAGAACTTCTTCTTGCCGCGGCGGATGATGACCACGCTGCCCTCCAGGGCGCACGCGGCGTCCACGGTGAAGGCGGGGTCCTTCACCACCTCTCCGTTGAGGGAGATGGCGCCGTTGCCGATGAACTCGCGCGCCTCGCGCTTGGAGGAGCAGATGCCCGCGCCCACCAGCACATCCGCCAGCGGTCCGGGGGTAATCTTCACATGCGGCACGTTCTTCATGCCGGCCTTGATGTCGCGCAGGCCCAGGCTCTTGAAGTCGCCCGCGAAAAGCTTCTCGCTGATTTCCACGGCGTGGGCGAATTCATCCGCCCCGTGGAGGTCGGTGATGATTTCGCGCGCCAGCGCCTTCTGCGCGGTGCGCAGCTCCGGGTGCTCCGCGTGCTGCGCCTCAATTTCCGTGATTTCCTCCGGGGTGAGGAAGGTGAGCCGCTTCAGGTAGGTGATCACGCAGCTGTCCTCCGTGTTGATGAGGAACTGGTAGAGCTCGTACGGGCTGGTCTTCTCCTTGTCCAGCCACAGCGCGTTGCCCTCGCTCTTGCCGAACTTGTTGCCCTGGGAGTCCGTCACCAGCGGCATGGTCAGCGCGTACACCTCATCGCCCGTGGTCTTGCGGATCAGCTCGATTCCGGTGGTGATGTTGCCCCACTGGTCGCTGCCGGCCACCTGCAGGTCCACGCCGCGCGTCTCGTGCAGGTGCTTGAAATCGATGGCCTGGATGAGCATGTACGAAAACTCCGCGTAGGAGATGCCGCTCTCCATCTGCCGCCGCACGTGGTCCTTGGTGAGCATGTAGCCCACGTTGATGTACTTGCCGTAGTCGCGGAAGAAGTCGATGACGTTGAGCTCTTTGATCCAATCGTGGTTGTTGACCACCTCGAACCCGAAAATCCTCTCCACCTGGGCCTTGAGGGCCTCGTAGTTGCGGATGACCTCCTCCTTCTGCTTGAGCTCGCGCTCCACGGTGCCGCGGGGGTCGCCGATGAGCCCGGTGGCCAGTCCTACCAGCAGGATGGGCGTGTGCCCCGCGCGCTGCAGGCGCCGCGTGATCAGGAAGCTGGAATAGTGCCCAAGGTGCAGGCTGTCCGCCGTCGGGTCCGTGCCGATGTAGAACGTCATCCCGCCGCGGTTGAGCTTCTCTATCAAGTCCGGGCTGGAGATTTGGTTCACCAGCCCGCGCCATTCCAGTTCTTCGTATAAGGTCATTGCCGTGTCTCCCCTATCCTTGGGAGTGCGCGCACGATACCATGCGCGCACGGGTGTGTCAAGGATTTACTCATTCCACCCGCGCGGGTGATGGAATGCAAATCGGTTGACTAATCTGCGCGCGTGTGGCATGATGGGCGGCGTGAACGCGGCGTTCAAGCTTCTGGCGGCGGCCCTGCCGCTTTGCGTCCTCACCGGGTGCGATGAATCCGACGAGGTGCGCGCGGAGCGTGCCGCGCAGTTCACCACATCCACCAAGCCTGCGCCCAACCCCCAGCTGGAATCCATTGAATCCATGGTGCGCACGGATATGGCCGCCGCCCCCACGGGCCTCAGCTCCACACCCAAGTTCCAGCTCTACAGCAAGTACAACGGCGACGACATCAAGCAGGTGACCGGAGTGTCCGGCCGCAGCCTCATCCTGTGCTTCACCGCCCCGTGGTGCCCGCACTGCGCCAAGATGAAGGAGGCGCTCCAGGAGCTGGCACAGGCGGAGAAGGGCAACGTGCAGGTGGTGGATGTGGATGCCGATGCCTACCCGGCGCTCGCCACGGATTTCCACATCACCAAGGTGCCCACCACCATCGTCTACACGGAAGGCGTGAAGCTGCGCACCATTGAGGGAGCGTACTCGGCGGAGAGCCTGGGGCGCTTCCTGCACGCCCTGCTCACCCAGGGCGATTCCCCCGCCGACACTCCCAAGTAACAACCATCTTTCCACCCCATTCCCACCATGAGATTCCTGACAGGATTGCAACCCAGCGGACAGCTCCACATCGGCAACTACTTCGGCGCCATCAAACCCGCCGTGGAGCTCCAGGAGAAAGGCGAGGGCTTCTACTTCATCGCCAACTACCACGCCATGACCACCATGGAAAGCCCACAGGCCCTGCGCGACAACACACGCGCCCTGGCCGTGGACTTCCTGGCCTGCGGGCTGGACCCGGAAAAGAGCGTGTTCTTCGCGCAGTCCGCGGTGCCGGAGGTGAACGAGCTGGCGTGGATTCTCTCCACCGTGTGCCCGATGGGCCTGCTGGAGCGCTGCCACTCCTACAAGGAGAAGATGGCGCGCGGGTTCGCGGCCTCGCACGCGCTCTTCGCGTACCCCGCGCTCATGGCCGCGGACATCCTGCTGTACAATTCCGACGCCGTGCCCGTGGGCAAGGACCAGAAGCAGCACCTGGAGGTCACTCGCGACCTGGCGGGCAAGATGAACGACGCCTTCGGCGCAGACCTCTTCAAGCTGCCGGAGCCCATCATCAACGAGGTGACCGCCGTGGTGCCCGGGCTGGACGGCCAGAAGATGAGCAAGAGCTACGGCAACACCCTCCCCATCTTCGGCGAGGAGAAGGCCATCCGCAAGCTCATCAACAAGAAGGTGGTGACCGATGCCACCCCGCTGGAGGACCCCAAGCCCACCGAGGGCTCCATCATCCTGGCCCTCTACAAGCTTTTCGCCACCCCGGAGCAGTACCAGGCCATGGTGGACGCCCACCATGCCGGCGGCGTGGGATACGGCCAGTTCAAGAAGGACCTTTTCGAGGCCTACTGGGAGTATTTCCGTCCCGCCCGCGAGCGCCGCGAGTGGATCCTCGCGCACCCGGAATACGTGGACGACGTGCTGGCGCGCGGCGCGCAACGCGCACGCGAGGAGGCGCAGGCCACCCTCGCGCGCATCCGCAAGGCCGTGGGCCTGGCGTAAACAGGTGGCATTTTCCGGTTGCCTCCGCAGGGGCCTTGGGCTATCATGGCAGCGTTATGAAGCCCATCAGTATCAACGACCTCAACATCTCCGCCTCCCGCCTCATCGGCAAGGACTGGATGCTCATCACCGCCGGCAAGCCGGAGCGGTTCAACTGCATGACCGCCAGCTGGGGCGGTATCGGATACCTCTGGAACAAGCCCGTGGCTTTCGTCTTCGTCCGCCCCAACCGCTTCACCCGCGAATTCATCGACCGAGAGCCCTCCCTCACCCTCACCATCATGCCGGAGAGCTACCGCAAGGACCTGGTGTTCTGCGGACGCCACAGCGGGCGTGACACCGACAAGATGGCCGCCACCAACCTGCAGCCCGTGGCCACGGAAACCGGGCTGGTGACATACCGCGATGCGCGCTACGTGCTGGAGTGCCGCAAGATGTTCCGCGCGCCGCTGCCGCAGGACGGATTCCTGGACTGGAGCGAGGTGTGCCCCGAATGCTACGCCGAGGACAACCCCCTGCACATCCTCTACATCTGCGAAATCACCCGCGCCCTCGCCGCAGAGTAGCAGCGCGTGTGCGCCCGCGCCGTCAGGCGCGCGAATTTCCCAAATCGTAAATTGTAAATCGTCAATTGTAAATTACCCCGGGTTTACCATTTGTCCGGCAGGTAGTGGCCGGTCATCAGGAAATACCGCAGGGTGAGCCCGGCGATAAACGCCGCCACCACCACCGCCAGCACGTACAGCGTGTTGAACAGCCCGCTGCCCGCGGACTCCTTCTTCTGCCCGGCCAGGGAGACCATCTTTGCCGCCCCGGCCTTGCGCGCCAGCTTGCGCTTCTTGCGGGAGCGCTTGATATCCATGGCCGTGATAACCTTGCGCTCGCCCTTGGTTGCGGTCTCCTTCCTGCCTTCTTCCTTCGCATCCTCCTTGGCTTCCTCCTCCTCATCGTCCCCGGTGTCGTCGTCATCGTCGTCGTCCAGGTCGTCCTGCACAAAGGCCATGGTGTGCGGGCCGATGTGGTAGTTGGTTTCCTCCACGAGCTTGACATGCTGCTCCTCCACGCCGTGCACGCGGATCATGCCGTCCACGCTGCGCAGGGCCCAGAACCCGTCGCGCCAGCGCACCTTGCAGTGCACCGCGGCAAACCCCTCGCCCTCCGGCAGCACGATGTCGCACGAGGCATCGCTGCCCACCGTGAGCGCGCCGTTCTCCTCCATGTCGTCCGGCAGGTCGCGGAGCTGGTATTCCTCGCGGGAGTCTTTGATGATCAGGAAAGCCATATCGGAAGGCATTATGACACCGGGGCGCGCGGATGGCAAACAAAAAGCTCATGCGTGCGGCGCGCGCGTGGTATGATGCGGGCATGCTCAAGGCAGTCATGTTTGATGTGGACGGCACGCTGGGGGACACGCTCCCGCTGTGCATCGAGACGTACCGGCGCATAGCGGAGGAGGCCACCGGGCGGCGCCCGGAGGCGGCGGAGGTGGTGCGGCATTTCGGCCTGAGCGACCGCGGCGTGCTCGGCGCGCTGGTGGGCATGGAGCCGGACGACCCGGCGCTGCCCATCCGCCGCATGGTGGAAATCTACCGCGAGCTGCACCCCGCCATGGCCCCGGCCCCGTTCCCCGGCGCGGCGGACATGCTGCGCGGCGTGCGCGCCGCCGGAATGCGCGTGGGCATCATCAGCGGCAAGGAGGACCACACCGCCGTGCCCACCCTGGAATTCTTCGGCCTGCAGGGCCTCTACGGATGGGCCGGCTACGGCATGCCGGACCGCAACGTGAAGGGCGAGCGCCTGCGGGAAATCATGCAGCTCTGGAACCTGCAGCCGAACGAGCTGGTGTACGTGGGCGACGCCCCCAGCGACATCACCCTGGCCCACGGCGCGGGCGTGCGCATCGTCAACGCCGCCTGGGCACCCGGCGCCGGGTTGGAGGAGCAGGCCTGCCTGGCCCTGCACCCGGACTACCGGCTCACGGACATGGCGCAGCTGCTGCCGCTGCTGCTCAGCCTGTAGGGCCGCGCCGCGCGGTCACTTGGCGTTGCGCTCCCGGATATCGCCGCCGCGTTGGCGGATGCGCGGGGGCTCCGGCTTCTTGAGGCGGAGCTGGATCTTGCGGCCGCGCTTCCTGATGGTCTTGGTGGAGAAGCGGTCGGCGCTCACCACATGGCCGGCACCGGCGGGGGAGGCGGTGGGCGCGGCCTCCACCGGGCGCGAGATGCGCTGCAGGCGGTTCTCGAAGGCGGCATCGTTGGCGGCGGCCGCGGCGCTGGCGGCCTTGGCCTCCTCCGCCTGCCTGTGCTCCTCCAATATCTGCTGCATCTCGGTGTCCTCCTCGCGCAGCTTGGCGGCCTCGTCCTCTGGGGTCACGCTCTCCACCAGGTCGGCGCCGGGCTTGGCGGTGTTGTCGGGGTGGTTGCGCAGGTAGTCCTCGAACTCGGGGTCGGGTTCCGCGCCGTAGTGGATGGCGCGGTCGTAGGCGCGTGCGGCCTCCGGTATCTTCTTGGCCTCCGCGTAAATGCGGGCCATGTTGTAGTGGGCGTCCGCAATGGCGGGTTTGAGCTTGATGGCTGCGGCGTAGTGCTTGAGCGCGCGGTCATGCTCCTCCTTCAGGCCCTCGATGTTGGCCAGGTAGAAGAAGGATTCCGCGTTGGCGGGGTCCAGCTCGATGGTGCGCGCGAAGAGGCGGCGCGCCTCGTCCATGCGGTCCAGGCGGTAGTAGCTGATGGCCGCCAGGTAGTACGGCACGGCCAGGTTGGGGGAGAGCCGCCGCGCGCGCTCCAGGTACTCCACGGATTCCTCGCACCGGTTGCGGTACAGCAGGATGGTGCCCAGGTTCACCAGGCCCGGAACGTTGTCCGGCTCCGCGTCCACGAGCGTGCGGTACAGCTGCTCCGCCGCGGTGTAGCGCTTCTTGGAGAAGGCCTTTTGGGCGAGGGAGGCCAGGGCTTCCGTCTCCAGCCCGGCGCGTACGGCGCGCGCGGCCTGCGCCGCCTGTTCGCCGATGTCGACGGTGGGTTCCCGCCCGTCCTCCGCGCCCTTGATGGTGTCCACCACGCGGCGTTCCGCATCCGTGAGGTCGGGGTTGCTCTCGTCCTCCAGGCGCTTGAGCGCGTTGACGGTTTCCGCGTCCGCGTTCTTCATCTGCTTGTAGGTTTCGACGAGCAGCCTGCGGCCCTCCGCCTGGATGTTGAGGGTGCGCTTCTGCTTGGCCACCACTTCCCGCAGCACCTGGTTCTCCTCCGCCAGGGCGGGGTCCACGGTGGGCTTGGCGGCCTGTGCCTCCAGCTCGGCCTCCAGGTTGTTGAGGCGTTCGGTGAGGGTGGACACGCGGTTGCGGTAGGCCATGTTCTCATCGTAGAGCCCGGCCATCTCCTCGCGCAGGCGGTCGGCCTCCTTGCGGGCGGTGTCCAGCTGCTGGGCCAGCACGGAGCGCTCGTCGCCCTCCGCCTCCATGCGGCTTTCCAGCTCCTGCACGCGGTTCAGGGCCTCCTTGAGCTTCTGGTCCAGCGTGAGGTTCTGGTCCAGCAGGGCCTTGGTCTTCTCCGGGCTGTTGAGGTCCACGATGGCGTGCAGCTGCTCGTTCTCCTGCTTGAGGGAATCGCGCTCCAGGGTGACCCTCTCCAGCTCCAGGCGGGTTTGGTCCAGGGTGGAGGTGAGCTCCGCGATGCGGTTCTCCGCCTGGCGCCGCGCATCGTCCGCCGCGTGGTACTTGGCGGACATCTCGGCGAGCTGGCGGTTGAGGGAGTCCACCACCTGGTTTCCGGCGGCGCGCTCGGTCTCGATACGCTGCTGGAGCTCCGTGTAGCGCTCCTTGTACTGGCGGCTCTCCAGCTCGGCGCCCACCACGCGGCGCTGCAGGGCGGCCGCCTTGTCGTTGAGCTCCTTGTAGGCGTCGGTGAGGCGGCGCACCTCCTCTTGGGAGCGTGCAAGCTCTGCGCGGAGCTCGCGGGTGCGCTCGGCCTCCTCGTTCCCGCCGCCGCTGGGGCGTGTTTCCGGGGGTATGTAGGTGGTGGGGGAGGTGGGATGCTCGCGGTTCACGGCGGTGCCGGGCTCGCGGCGGGGCTGGGCGGGCTGGCTCTTGGCCTTCTCCTGGTAGGTGGCCAGGTTGCGCGCCAGCGCCGTGCGGCGGAACTGCACCAGGTTCGGCTTCCACTGCGGGAAATCACGCACTATGGCGGCCAGCAGGCGTTCCGCGTCGCGCCCCTTGCGCAGCGCCCCGCGGTAATCCTTCCTCTCCGCCAGCTTCTCCGCCTCCTGAATGAGCTGGTAGGCCCCCAAGTAGTATTCGCCGGGGTCCGCCACGCCGCGGCGCGCGTTGCCCACGGACGCGGACTGCCCGCCGCGCAGCGATTGGGCGGCAAGCGGCTGCGCCGCAGCCAGTGCCAGGCTGCAGAGGATGGTGGCCAGTGCGGTGGTTCGCGTGCTCATTCGTGCGCTCCCGCATATCATACCGCATCCACGCCGCAACGCAAGCAGGAAACGCGCGCGCGTGCACGTTGGGTTTGAACCAAGTGTTGCATCCCACCGCGGTTGTGCTAGAATGGGTGGGAGGATACAACAAGGTGAACTCGCAGGTGAAAGCGCTGGTGTGTGCCGTGGTGGCGAGCGTGCTGATGGGCACGCTGGGCGTGTTTGTGAAGGAGTCGCAATGCGCGGCGCAAACCTGTTCCTTCGTACGCTTCGCCATCGGCCTGCTGCTGGTGCTGCCCTTGTTCCTGCTGCAGCCGGGTAGCAAGGCTTTTTCCTGGCAGTCGGTGGTGTCGGGCATCGGCATCAGCCTGTGCATCCTGTTCTACTTCTACGCCATCTGCGGGCTGTCCGTGGGTGTGGCGGCGCTGCTGCTCTACACGGGCCCCGTGTTTGCGGCGGCGGGCGAGGCCGTGATTCGGCGGCGCATGCCGAGCGCGCGCGATTTCCTGCTGATGCTGGCCTCGCTGGCGGGCATCGCGCTGGTGTGCGGGCCGAGCGTGGGCGCGGGCGGACAGGCGCTGGATGTGGTGTACGGCATCCTCTCCGGCGTGTGCTACGCGGCGTATATCCTCTTCAACCGCCTGATACCCGGCAACGTGACCATGCTGCAGCGCACGTTCTGGCAGTTCGTGGCGGGCGTGGCCGTGCTGGCCGGGCCGTTCCTCATGCAGGAGAACCCGCTGGAACACGTGGACACGGGCTGGCCGCACCTGCTGTGCATCGGCGTGCTGCAGGGATTCCTGGTGCTGCTGCTGGTGGCCTACGCCGTGAAACACCTTTCCGCCATCCGCTACGGCACCATCGCCTACGTGGAACCCGTGCTCGCCGTGGCCCTCGGCTGGCTGGTCTACCAGGACACCATGAGCCCGCTGCAATGGCTCGGCGTGGTGCTGGTGCTGGCCGCCTCCGCCGCGCAATCCCTCCTGCCGCAAAACGAGCAGAAAACTTCTTCCTCCCCACAACATGACTGACATCCCTGAAAGCGAACCCTCCCTGCACTGCCTGGACCTCCATGCCGCGGGCGAACCCTGCCGCGTGCTGCGCGATGCCCGCCTCATCGCCGTTCCCGGCGCCACCATGCGCGAGCGCCTGGACTACGTGAAGGCGAACCTCGACGAGCTGCGCAGCGCCGTCATGCGCGAGCCGCGGGGCCACGAGGCCATGTTCGGCTCCATCATCATGCCCCCCGCCACGCCGGATGCAGACGTGGGCGTGCTCTACATCTGCCCCGGCGGCTACCTGGACATGTGCGTGCACGGCACCATCTGCACCTGCCGCGCCGCAGCAGAGCTGGGGCTGCCGCTGCACGACCCCGGCCGCGTGGTCATCGACGCCGTGTGCGGCCGCATCATCGGCGAGCTGCAGAGGGATGCGCAGGGCAGGGCCAAAACGGTCACCATCCAGAACGTGCCGTCCTTCGTGTACACGCCGGAGCCGGTGATGCTGGAGGTGGCGGGACTGGCGCGCCCGGTGCCGGCGCACGTGGTGTTCGCGGGCAACTTCTTTGTGCTGGTGGACTTCGCCGCGCTGGGGCAGGACCCCGCCCTGCTGGAGGACCACCCCGCGCGCGACCTGCAGGATCTGGGCATCGCCATCCGAGATGCCGCCAACGCCGCCGTCAAGGTGGCCCACCCCACCAACCCCTCCACCAACGAAATCAACCTCACCGTCCTCTACGAACGCAAGGGTACCGCCCCCAAGCACATGCGTAACGCCGTCGTCTTCGGCGAGGGCCAGATGGACCGCAGCCCCTGCGGTTCCGGCACCTCCGCCCTCATGACCCTCCTGCACCACCTCGGCGAGCTGGAGCTCAACCAGCAGATGGTTTCGGAATCCTACATCGGCTCCGTCTTCCACGGCGAGCTGCGCCACGGCGGCACCGTCGGCCCCTACAACGCCGTCATCCCCCGCATCACGGGACAGGCCTTCCTCACCGGCCGCAGCGAGTTCTTCCGCGAGCCCGACGACCCCTTCCGCAGCGGTTTCTCCGTTTAGTTGGCGTTTCTCGTCCCATAAAAACGTGCGGACCCGTCTTTCAAAAATCACTGGAACACCAGTGGGCTGTATGCCGCCGGCGGCGAATTCTCTTGAAAGCGCGGCGTGTTCTGGTACAATGCGTGCGTAGTTCCAAGCCATGAAATCCATCATCACCAGAACCGCGCTTCTTGTTGTCGCCGCATTCACGCTTGCCGCGTGCTACGAGGGGAACGGGGCCCTCAGCCAGGACTCCGTGCGCGCCACGCTCGCCGCGCGCACCCTCACCATCACACCCTCCGAGCCGGAGTGGCTCCTGCAGGCCGGTGAGCAGCACAAGCTCACGGAAGCCCAGCGCGCCAAGCTGCGCAGCCTCCTCAAGAACGCACGCGTGCGCCAAATCCCGGATTCCATGTACCGCTCCGCGGAGCAGGGCAACCGCTATGATTCTTCCAACCGCATCTTCTATATCTACGGCAGCAACGGCCAGTGCCTCGGCGCACGCGTCATCGGCCAGCGCGTGATGCTGGACGACCTGCAGGTGGACGTGGCCACGCAGCAGAAGCTCTACACGCTGCTGCACCCGCAGCTCCGTCTGCTCTTCAAGAACCTGAAGTGATGCCGCGCCAGGCCCCACCCTGGGAGGAGCTGAACGCCGCGGCGGCGGAGCTCTCCCGCATGCAGGCGGATATCCGCGGCAGCGTGCACCCGCTGGCCACCGTGCTGGGCACGCTGCAGCTGGGCGAGGGCTCCGTGCTGCTGCCCGGCACCGTCATCGACGGCCATGTTCGCATCGGCCGCAACTGCACCGTGGGCCCGCATGCGTACATCCGCGGCTGCACGCTGATAGAGGACGGCTGCCGCATCGGCCATGCGGTGGAGGTGAAAGGCAGCATCATCCGCAAGGGCACGTGCATCGCCCACCTCTCCTACGTGGGAGATTCCATTTTGGAGGAGGACGTGAACCTGGGCGGCGGCTGCATCTGCAGCAATTTCCGGCATGACGCCGCCAACATCCGCATGCCCTTCAACGGAGAGCTCGCGGACACCGGGCGCAACAAGCTCGGCTGCGTGGTGGGCGCACACTCGCGCATCGGCTGCAACTGCACCATCCTGCCCGGGCGCGTGCTGCCGCCGCACACCGCCACCGCCCCCGGCAGCGTGGTCTCACGCCCCTGATTCCCGCTCCAGCTCCGCCTGCATGCGGCACACGGCGTAGAGCGGAAGGTCCACCAGGGTGGCGCCCTCCTTCATGCGCGACACCGCGAAGTGCGCCATGGAGGTCCTGACGGCGCGGGGCGCGGAGAAGCGCTTGCAGTATGATTTCAGGCTCTTGGCCTGCAGGTTGATTTCCGCCTTCACCTCCACGGGCACCACATCCATGCCGTGCTGGAACAGGAAATCGATCTCTGCATGGGATGTTTCGGAAAGCCAGTAGCAGGGGGAGATGCCCAGCTCCGCGCGCA
This sequence comes from Akkermansia sp., assembly GCA_024405435.1. Taxonomy (GTDB): domain Bacteria; phylum Verrucomicrobiota; class Verrucomicrobiia; order Verrucomicrobiales; family Akkermansiaceae; genus Akkermansia. Next base: position 49,456 of record JAKSOU010000007.1, read on the forward strand.
GCTGCTGCTGCACGTACTGCTCCGTGAGCGCGCCCTTGAATTCCGTGAAGATGCGGTTGCCGTGCAGCAGGGTGGCTACATCCAGCCCCGCCTTGGCTCCCAGCAGCCCCACATCGTGCACGTACACCTTGAACGCGCCGTCCCAGTAGGATTTTATCGGTATGTCCGGCTTCTTGATGCGCTGGCAGTGGTAGATCAGCCCGGCGCGCAGCAGCCAGTCCATGGCGTCCTCCAGCTCCTTGGCGCGCGCGCCTTTCCGCACCTCGCCGTACATGAAGCGCTTGTTCTCGCGCGCCAGCTGCAGGGGGATGGAATCCCATATCCGCCCGATTTTGGCCGCCGTGCCGGTGGGCACGTGCTTGCTGAAATCGCGCTCGTAGTTCTCCAGCAGCTCCTGCTGCAGCTCCCGCACCTCCGCGTAGTCCTGCGTGGTGGCGTAGGTGGACACCGCCTCCGGCATGCCGCCCACGTAGTAGTACAGCCGCAGGTATTCCGTGAGCCGCGCGTGGAAGGGGTGCATGCCCTCCCAGTCGCCTTCCTCCACCATGGCGGCCAGCACCCCCTTGCCCAGCGCCCGCAGGAATTCCGTGAAGCTCATGGGGTGGAGCATCAGCGTGTTCACCTTGCCCACGGGAAAGCCCGTGCCCTCGTGCTGACGCACGCCCAGCATGGACCCCGCCGCCGCCACGTGCAGCTCCGGCATGTCCTCGCACAGGTATTTCAGCGAGCTCAGCGCCGCAGGGCATTCCTGGATCTCGTCCAGCACCAGCAGCGTTTCCCCCGGCACAATGGCAAAGCCCACCTCCGCCTGGATCTGGTTCAGCAGGCGCGCCGTGTCGGAGCCGTGCTCCTCGAACAGCCCGCGCGCCGTCGCGTTGCGGTCGAACCTCAGGTACGCCACCTGCCGGAACGACCGCCGCCCGAACTCCTGCAGCAGCCAGGTTTTGCCCACCTGCCGCGCCCCAAGCAGCAGCAGAGGTTTGCGCCGCGCGCGCGTCTTCCAGCGTTCCAGCTGTTCAATCCCTTTGCGGTACATTTCCATATCCGCCACCAATTTGCCCTATTCCGCTCCCCGCGTCAAGTGAAATTTGCAAAACTGACACCACTTTTGCGAACAAATGCTGCAAAAGTGGAAGAACTTTTGCAGTCAGCGTGCACAAAAGTCGATGGACTTTTGTGCATCAGCTGCACATTTTTCCATGGACTTTTTGGCTGGAAGCCGCAAAAATTCCCATGCAAATCATTCATCCAGAAGCCATTTCAGCACATTGACGTGCCGCACGCATGGAAGATACCTCTGCTACAAGTTTTTAAAGTGTGCTTACAAAACTTGCAGCAGCCCCCAAAAAAGGGAAGCACCCGGTTGGGGTGCTTCCCGAAATGTTTTTGCCGTTGTTGCGCGGGGGCGTTAGGCCTCCGGGGCAACGTTCACGCGGCGGCCTTCGCGGTCGAAGAACACGCGGCCGTCCACCAGGGAGAAGATGGTGTAGTCGCGGCCCATGCCCACGCCCTTGCCGGGATGGAACTTGGTGCCGCGCTGGCGGACGATGATGTTGCCAGCGATGACGGACTGGCCGCCGAATTTCTTGACGCCGAGACGCTTGCTGCGGGAATCGCGGCCGTTGCGTACGGAACCTTGACCTTTCTTATGTGCCATGACTAGTAATCGGTTGGGTTGGTGTTGTTAATCAGGCGTTGATAGCGGTGATCTTGACCTGGGTGAGAGCGGCGCGGAAGCCCTTCTTCTTGTGGAAGCCCTTGCGGCGCTTGAACTTGAACGCGATGCCCTTGGCGCCGCGGGCCTCCGGGTCCAGTACCTGGGCCTTCACGGATGCGCCGGACACGGTCGGGGTGCCCACCTTCGTGGTGGCGCCGTCTTCCACCAGGAGCACCTGGTCGAAGGTGGCCTCACCATCCTTTTCCAGCCCGGAGATGCGGTCCACGGTGAGCACGTCACCTACCGTCACCCGGTACTGCTTGTTGCCGGAAGTGAAAATTGCGTATGCCATAATTTTCTCGTTTTTTGGGTTGAACCCGCTCATGCGGGCTGGCACATTATAGGCAAGCCGACCTGTTTGGCAAGAAAAATTTCACGAAAAAATGACAAATTGGCAAAAAATTTTTCCGGAAGGGGAGGTAGAGGTGCATTCCGAGGCGGAGATGGTGGCGCTGGGGCGCGCCTTTTCCGCCGCGCTGGAGGAGGGTGATGTCGTCGGCTTCGTGGGCGACCTGGGCGCGGGCAAGACGCATTTCATCCGCGGCGTGCTGGAGGGCCTGGGCGCGGCGGATCCCGCCGCCAGCCCCACGTTCTCCCTGGTGCATGAGCATTTGGACGGCCGCCTGCCCGCGGCGCATTTCGATTTCTACCGCCTGAAAAGCGAAGACGAGGCGCTGGGCATGGGGTGGGACGAGTACCTGAACAGCGGCAAGGTTCTGCTGGTGGAGTGGGCGGACCGCTTCGGCGGCGCGCTCATGCCGGCCGGCACGCACTGGCTGGTGCTGCGCCACAGCGGTGAACACACCCGCACGGTTGCCTTCCGCCCCGCAGAGTGAAAGCGGTGCCTCGCCCGTGATTGCCAGGGAATGGCGTGTATTGATTGGTGGTAACGGGTGTGGTTGATTCGGGCGTGTCCCACGGCGCGGATTTTTCTTGAACAACGGCAGGGTATGCCGTACCATATAGGGTAATGAAAATACATTTTTGCGGAGCGGCGGAGACAACGACGGGTTCCCAGCACCTGCTGGAGATCAACGGCAAGCGCATCCTGCTGGATTGCGGGATGTTTCAGGGGCACCGCGAGGACGAGTTGCGCATCAATCGCGACTTCCCGTACTTCGACCCGGCTACGGTGGACGCGGTGGTGCTGTCGCACGCGCACATCGACCACTCGGGCAACCTGCCGAACCTGGTGAAGAAGGGCTACCGCGGGTTCGTGTACTGCACGGACGCCACGCGCGACCTGTGCCAAATCATGCTGGCGGACGCGGCGCGCATCCAGGAGAGCGACTGCAAGTTCCTCAACAAGATGGACAAGCGCAAGGGCGGCAGGGGAGAGGTGGCCCAGGTCATCTACACGGAGCAGGACGCGGAGGCGTGTCTGCGCCGCTTCATCAGCCTGAACTACGACACCCCCTTCCCCATCGCAGAGGGCATCACCATGACGCTGATCGATGCCGGGCACATCCTGGGTGCGTCGCAGATACTGCTGGAGTTCGACGACCGCGACGACGGGCGGCACAAGCGGCTTCTGTTCAGCGGTGACGTGGGGCGCGGCAACAACGAGCTGCTGCGGGACCCCGTGCCGGTGGAGGACGTGGACATCATGCTGATGGAATGCACGTACGGCGGGCGTCACCACGAGGCGCCGACGCGCAGCGACGAGCTGTTCTGCAAGACCATCCGGGATGCGATGGGGCGCGGCGGCAACGTGTACATCCCGTCCTTTGCGGTGGAGCGCACGCAGCAGCTGCTCTACCTGCTGAACCGCGCGTACAAGAGCGGCGCCATCCGCGACTACTACCCCGTGTTCGTGGACAGCCCGATGGCGGTGAGTGCCACGGAGATTTTCCGCCTGCACCCGGAGTGCTTCAACAAGGAGGTGTACAACTTCCTCTTCGAGGAGCGCGACCCCTTCGGGTTCGAGCAGCTCCACATGGTCCGAACCGTCTCCGAATCCCAGAAGATCAACAACCTCCGCGAGAAGGCCATCATCATCTCCGCCTCCGGTATGTGCGAGGCCGGACGCATCCTCCACCACCTCAAGAACGGCATCGCAACACCCAGCAACACCGTCCTCTTCGTCGGATACTGCGCCGCCAACACCCTGGGCCGCCGCATCATGGACGGCGCCCGCGAGGTCTCCATCCTGGGCGACCGCTTCCCGGTGCGTGCGCGGGTGCAGACGCTGGACTCGTTCTCCGGCCACGCGGACCACGACGAGCTGCTGCGCTACTTCAAGGCCACGGGCGGCGGCAAGGAGAAGGTGTACCTGGTGCATGGCGAGAAGGAATGCACCGCCGCCATGAAGCAGGCGCTGCAAGAGTTCCACGGCGGCGAGGTCCACGTGGCGCACCTGAACACCACGGTGACATGCTGAGCATTGCCATCCTATAAAAACGCTCAGAGAGGAGCAGGCGTTGGCGTTTCCCTCATGCGCTCGCTACTGCTCATCATTGCCTGCCAACCATGCGGGTTGACGCTCCTCTACTGGAGCGTTGCGGGACGGCAGTGTTAACTCTCTGCACACCACACCATTCGCGGTTTCTTGTCATTTTTTCATTTTCTTTGTGAATTTGGCTCCCACCGTGTATTATAGGGTAAAGAGGAAGCCATGAAAGCAACCACCATCATGATCGCCCTGGCGCTGGGGGCCGCACTGTGCAGCTGCGACACCCAGTACAGCCACGCCACCCCGCAAGCCGCGCAGGAGCTTGCACAGCTCATGCAGGAAATCCAGGAAGCCCCGTTCGACAGTCGCGCGGAGGCCATCTTCCCGGACTGGGAGGCCGTGGTGGAATTCCAGCAGCTCTACGAGCGGTTCCAGGATGCGGACGACACGCGGCTCACCACGCCCGGCGGCGTGAGCATCCTGCACGCCGCGTGCTTCTTCAAGAAGCCGGAGCTGGCGCGCTGCCTGCTGGCGGACGGGGCGGATCCCAACGCCGCCACGGAAGCGGGGCTCACCCCGCTCTCCCTGGCCGTGGGAAGGGGCGGGGAGGACAAGCTCGACGAGGGGTCCGCGCTGCAGCTGGTGGAGGCGCTGCACCGCGCCGGGGCGCGCCCCGACCCTGAGGCCATGGTGCAGGCCGCCTACGCCGCGAGCGACAACATGCCGCGCGTACGCGTGTTCGCCGCGCTGCTGGATATGGGATGCCAACCGACCGAGGACAGCGTCTTCTACACCATCCTGAACGGCTGGCACGCCCTGCTGCTGCGGCAGGGGGAGTTCGTGAAAACCCTGCCGCAGGAAACGGTGGATGAATACATCACCGTTGCCACGGCGTGCCACGATGGCGATTGCACGCCCATCATCCAAACGCTGGTGGAATGGAAGCCCAACGTGGGCGCTGCGGCGCTGGACACCGCGCTGCGCAACACCGCAAACGCCGCCGGCCTTTCCCCGGATGCGGAGACGCTCGCCAACGCGCTGCGCACCAGCGAAACCCTGCTCCGCCTGGGGGCCAACCCCAATGCGGAGGGAGAGGACGAGCCCAGCGCGGCGGATATCATCTGCTCCGTGCCCGCCTGGGCGGACGCCCTGCGCCGCGCCGGGTACGACATCAAGCCCTCCCCGCCCGTCTTCACGGAGGGAGAGGAGCTGCACCACCAGGTGGTGCGCGCGGACATGCAGCGGCGCGCCCTCCCCGCCGGCAACGCGGATTTGTTCAACCGCGTGGTCGCCCTGCTCACGGAAACGCACGAGGACATGGACTGCTGCTGCGAGCACGACATCGTCAGCAGCGCGCTGTGCGTGCTGCTGCGCACGGAACCGCAGAAAACCTCCGCATACATTGCCGCCCTGCCCCTCTGGCGGGACCTGGAATCGTGGGAGAAATCTGGCGGCGCCAACCTGCTGCCCGCCATGACGAGCGCCATACAAGACAACCGCCTGCCTCTCGCCCTGCCGCCGCAGCACGTTTGCCGCATTGCGGGGGAAATGGAATCCCGCGGCATGCGGGAGGAGGCGTGCAGCCTGGTGGCCCTGCTGTGCGCCACACCCACGCAGGAGGCGGCGGACACCCTGCAACGCCTGGCGGACGATGCCGCGCGCCCCGCCCTGCAGGCGGGAGCCGCGTGCGCGCTCCTGCGCCGCGCCGGGCTGCCGCAGCCGGAGGAGTACGCCGTGGAGACCTGGCTGGAGAACCACCCCGCCGCCGCAGCGCGCCCCGCCGTGCAAACCGCGCTCCTGCTCACCTCCACGGTCAGCCTCTGGGCCGGGGAGATGAGCCCGCAGGAGCAGCAGGACCTGCTCCAAGCCATGCGCGACATCGGCGCCGCAGAGGCTGCGGAGAGGTACGAGGCCATCATCAAGGCGCTGGACAACCCGGAAGCCCTTGACGAATTGGAAAGCGGCGACCCCTCATGGAAATTCCGCCTGAAGGCGCGCATCGGCGAATTCATCCTCCGGCACGCCGCGGAATTCGCAATTTGAACATCCGCCCCCACCGCGCGCAATTGCGTACAGGGAAAAAACTTGACAAAAACGGAGTGCTCCTATACCTTGCGCGCACGCGAAATCAGATTAACCGAACAGAAAGGAAAAATATCATGGACAAGATTGTATACCACTTTGGCGGCGGAAGCGCCGACGGCAACGGGGACATGAAGCCGCTGCTGGGCGGCAAGGGCGCGAACCTGGCGGAAATGGCCCGCATCGGCCTGCCGGTGCCTCCGGGATTCACCATCACCACGGAGGTCTGCACCTACTACTACGACCACGACAAGAGCTACCCCGCAGAGCTGGAGGGCCTGGTGCGCGAGGGAATAGCCCGCATGGAGAAGCTGGTGGGCCACAAGTTCGGCGCCACGGACGAGATGCCGC